>NZ_CP143258.1:1617857-1941428 GCF_036320655.1 Porphyromonas pogonae | reverse complement strand
CTAGCATCTATGCTTGCTATGCTACCTTATAATGACTGAGCATTGATTAAATGATTGTAATCGCGAATTATTATGATGAGAATTGCAATAATAAAAGCCTTGTTCCTTTTGGGAGCAGGGCTTACTCTTTTTTCTTCATGTAGTACTGATGTTCCTTCAACCATTCCTGATGGATATCCTGTAAATTGCACTATTAATCTGAACGATGCACAATTTTCACAGTTGAAGACTCCCGGTACAGCTTTGTCTGTTAATGTCCCTTTTAGCTATAATACACAATTGGGTTATGGAGGTCTCATTATAGTGCATGCTCTAAGCCCCGAAAATACTTTTTATGCTTTCGACAGCTCATGTCCTTATGAAAAAGAACGGAATATCAAGGTGAAGGTATCTCAATTGGAAGCTATATGTCCTCAATGCGGAAGTAAATTCGATATAGTTACAGGGTTTGGGGTCCCTATTGCCGGGCCTGCACGCAATCCGCTCAAAAGATACAATAGTGTATACTTCTCAAAAGATATGATTCGAATTGTAAATTGAGGCAACATCTAAAAAAGATACAATGCTTAAAAAACTAAGCCCTGAAGAAACACAACTCTTCAGGGCTTTATTATTTCAGATATTAAACTTTCTGAATGTTTTCAAAGACAATCAATAACCTTTAGCCTTTTGAGCATCTTTAAGATTGGGGTTTCTATCGATAGCGGATTGAGGATAGGGTAACCGTACGAACTTATCATCCCAGTTACGCTTTTGAGTAAGGTCTCCGTCTATAGCATAGGTATTCACCATAACTTCTTTGCTTATCTTCCATCTTCTCACGTCATTCCAGCGTTGTCCCTCATTGGCAAGTTCTATACGTCTTTCATTGCGGATAAGCTCTCGCATGGCATCTTTGCTTCCTGCTGTAGCTTTATCTACTTCAGGCATGTCTACACGCTTTCTCACCTCATTGATAGCGTCATATACAGATTGATCAGGTCCCGCAATCTCATTTTGAGCTTCTGCATAGGAGAGCAATACTTCTGCATATCTGATAAGAGGATGGTCATTTACCTTGTGCCACATATCATTCTCCGGATCTACCATCTTTCGGTAGTTATAACCAGTCTTTGAAATATTACTTCCGGTTTTTCTCCATGAGTATTTCTTACCTTTTAGTGCCTCATTCCAGATAACACCGGGAAAAAGAATAGAAGCATACAGCCTTGTATCTCTGTTTTTGAACTCATTAAGATATTCAGGAGTATATTGTCCATTATTATATCTTTGAGCTCTCACTTCTTTTGTAGGTGCAATGAATTTCTTTCCGTTGCGAGTCCAGTATGAGTTAACTAACTCCACGGTGGGTGTGATAGAACTCCATCCTCCGCAATAGTTGTCAGCCATAAGATACAAGCCCATGTAATTGTACTCAGATGGAATAAATTCTTGGTTCAAGATTACTTCACTATTCCCACTATTGATATCGTAGAAAAGAGACTGATAGCTGTAAAGTCCTTTGCAGAAACTTTCTTTTTCTTGCGCATCTTTGAATGTAACAAAGTCTGCATAGTTATCATCCAAAATTGACTGTGGTACAGTATTCACTTTGAAGAGGCTATATCCCATTGTCATGATGTGCTTAGATGCTTCTGCGGCTTCTTTCCAATTTGCTTGCCATAAAGCGACACGTGTGAGGTATGCCAGTGCCGCAGCTTTTCCGATTCTGCTTTTTACAGCCGGGCTTTCCGGCAGATCTATCACGGCAGCCTTAAGTTCCTTTACACAAAACTCAAGGACTTCTTTTTCTGCAGTAGGAGCTATAGCCCCATCTTCGCTCTTGTCAATGTATTTAGTGTAAAACGGTATTGGACCAAACTTTGTGGTCAGATTGAAGAATTTCAGAGCCCTAAGAACTTTTACTTCGGCAATGTATTGCTTCTTCTTCTTTTCGTCCATTTTTACATCATTCACCTTCTCCAGGAAAAAGTTGAATCTTCTGATACCCATGTAATCATAACCATCGTTGAGATCAGTATTGATATTCCCTGCAGAGATTATCGCTGCGTTACTTTCCCACGGATATTGACAGAAGTTATCATCAGCGTATCCATCAGTATATGCACCATAAACGGTATTGTCAAGTTTGGCATAGCACCCCATAAGAGCCAGTTCCACGTCATGCTCTGTCTTGAAGAAGTTTTTTGTTGGAATTTTCCCTCCCGGCTCTCGATCGAGATCGCATGCTGACAATAATATTGCACTACTGACAAGTATGATTATTTTCTTTATTTTCATGATCATGTAATTCTTATATAATTTTAGAATGAAAGATTGACACCCATTGAAAGATCCTTAGTATTGGGATATGATCCACGAGATGAAGGTACTTCCGGATCAAAATCTTTCATACGTTTGTCTCCTCTTATTGTAAACAAGTTAGTTCCTGAGAGGTAAACTCTGAGCCTATTGAGATAGATTTTCTTACTGAGGTGTTGAGGTAGAGTATAACCTAACGTAAGATTCTTAATTCGGAAATAGTCTGCATTGAATAGCCAAAAAGAAGAGAATCGTTCGTTGTGTTTGTCATCTGTTGTGGGTAGAATTCTGGGATAATCAGCAGATGGATTGGGATTTTCTTTTGTCCACCGACTTTTGTGAAACTCTTTGGCGCTGGCACCGTTGAAGAAGGCATATGCTTCTTCGCCATGCAAATGCACTTTGACATCTTTTACTCCTTGTCCCTGAACAGAAAAGTCGAATCCTTTGTATTGAGCGCTCATACTGAGCCCGTAGTTGAAATAAGGGACATCATTACCTATAATAGTACGATCTTCAGCCGAAAACTTCTGATCTCCATTAACATCTACATATTTAATATCTCCAGGTTTTGTCTGCTTATCTTGCAAAATATGATTTTTTAAGTCATTATCATCTTTGAACAATCCATTCGCTTTATAACCGAAGAATGAACCGATGGCTTCGCCTTCTCTAAAGATGAAGTCACCGTTGATCTGGTCATTCAGGCCATTGAGCGAGACAATTTTATTCCATACTTTACTTAGATTTCCGCCTACTTCATAACTTAGATCACCAACGTTGCCACGATAAGTGATGTTCAATTCAATACCTTTATTATTCACTTTTCCTGCGTTTATTGAAGCCCATTCAAGATTTTTTGAATCTTCATCCAATCCCAATTCATATGGTTTGGGCATAGAGAGCAAGATGTCGCGTGTGTTTTTATTATAAATATCCAATTGGATATCCAATCCTCTGAAAAGTGTTGCATCAATACCAAAGTTGAACATCGATACAGTTTCCCATTTCAGTTTATCATTGGGTTCTTTAGATGGCCACGCTCCGTCTTGTTTGGCTCCGTTTGATATATAATTTGCTCCGATAGCCAAGCCATCCATGAAGTCATAATATCCTACGTTGTCTACATTTCCTAGTTCACCCCATGAGACTCTGAATTTCAGATTATTCACCCAGGTGATATCTTTCATAAATCCTTCTTCACTTATTCTCCATGCTCCCGAAAAAGAGGGGAATATACCCAGGCGGGAAGATTTGGCAAATTGTGAAGATCTGTCAAATCTCACATTCGATTCGAACAGGTACTTGCTGTTATAACTGTAATTGAACCTCATAAATTGAGAGAGAAAAGCTCTTTCCAGTTTGTAGCCTTCATTAGACAGATTTTCTGCTTTTGCCGACCCTGCATTCAGGTCAGAGAGATTATTCGTGGGGAAGTCTTTGCGTCCGGCTTTGAGTCTGTTATTCTCATAACTTTCATATTGCATACCCATCATCAATGAGATGTCATGCTTACCCCAAGCCTTTGTATAGGTTCCGTATATTTGGGACATCAGCGTGTGGCTATTATCCCATTGCTTTTTCATTTCATTAGGGTCTTGTTGTGTGCCTGCTATAGGTTCTTTAGATATAAAACCTATTACAGCCGGCACTCTATTGGTAAAAGTCGTTTTACTTTCGTCATACTTACGATAAGAAAAAATCCCCTTTATTTCAAGCCCATCAATGGGTTTGAGTGTAGCGGTAAGAGCTGCATTGAGTCTATTGGCTACAGAGTTGGAATATCCGTACTCCTCCAATTTCCTCAAAGGATTGTTTTCCGCATACACCTTACTTTCTGTTCCTGCTGTTACTGATCCCCACGACCCATCACTATGCTTCGCTACAGATAGCGGAGACATTCTGTTAAGGTCTGTAGTGTAGAAAGTACCTTTTTCGTCAATTTTATCTGAGACATAAGAAATGTTGGTTCCTAAAGTAAGAAAAGACGTAAAATCTCTTTCTGTATTTGCCCTGAAAGAATACCTGTCAAGAGCCTTGTGGGGGATAAGGGACTGTTGCTCATAGAAAGTTCCACTCACAAAATAGCGAGTCTTTCCTCCTCCTGAAATGCTAATGTTGTGCTCTGTCATGGGGGCATAATCTCTATACAGAAGTTTATACCAATCATTATCAGGGTATAAATCAGGAGAGTTATGCGCTTTGATTTTATTCAAAGTTTCATTGTCGTATTCAGGTTTCTTTCCTGCGTTTACGTTTGCCTCATTTTTGAGCATTGCGAAGTCCTCTGAATTAACCTTTTTGGGTAGAATTGTAGGGGTTTGCCATGCCATATAGCCATTGTAGCTTATAGTGGCTTTGCCCTCTTCACCCTGCTTTGTGGTCACCAAGAATACACCATACGCTGCACGTGATCCGTAAATGGATGATGCTGCAGCATCTCTAAGGATACTGATGGTTTTGATGTCACCCGGGTATATTCTTTGGAACTCTCCTGCCGATACCGGTACGCCGTCTACTACATAGAGTGGGGCAGCCGATCCCAAGTTGCCTCTACCGCGCACATTTACTGAGCCCATGTCATTGCCAACATCGCCGGGACGAGATGTGACAGTAACACCGGGCACAGCCCCCTGTAACGAATTGGTAAGAGAGGTAGAAGGCTTACTGATAAGATTCTCAGCCTTCACAGTTGCTACAGAGCCGGTCAGGTTTACTTTTTTTTGTTTACCAAATCCTACCACAACCACCTCATCCAAGGATGTAACGTCTTCTTTGAGCGTAATGGTGAGTGTGTTCTGACTCCCAACTTTTATTTTCTGAGACACATATCCTATAGAAGAGACTTCTAGGATGTCATTATTAGTTACATTATTCAGAGTGAATTGACCGTCAATATTGGTCTGTGCTCCATTGGTAGAATTAGACACTTTTATCGAAGCCCCTATAATAGCTTCACCTTTTGCATCCTTCACAACGCCTGTTATACTCCTTTTAGCTGATTGCTGCTCATGGTTGACCATAGGCGATCCTAAACTTGTAGGTATTGCCACCGATTGCGTTACTGAGCCAATCATCAAAGACAAAGCTGCAAGGTATGGTCTTATGTTTTTTGATAGATAGTAATTTTGTTTCATTGATGAGTCATGTGTTAAGATTCAAATGATAGTTTAACATAATAAGAGGAAGATGAATAGTCTTATGAGGAATCCATGATAATGTGAATTAATTAATAGCGTCATGCAAATATATCAATATTATTAAACTTAAGGGGTGGTCTTGCTATTTTTTTAAGATATATAAGCTGCAATTATAGTGTTATTATTAAATAGAATGTGACGTATGATATAACTTAGATATGTTTGAATTTGTATTTATATGCAATTTTATTTTCATCCTTCTAATTTTTATTCAGTAATAATCTTAATACAAATCCCGGAACTTCTTAAAATTGATCTTTTTATATTTTGTGAGGTTTATGTGCATTTTTACAATTGTTTACATATTGACTTGACAAGGGGGCAGTCAAAGAAGTATATTTGCACAAATAACCCTTTTACCTATTTTTTATTCATTAATATATATTTTGATCATGATATTACATACCCTACAAATATGCAAAACTCTCATTACTATGGCAGAAGCTGTGCGATCCGGCAATAGTGTCAGTGTATGCAAGTACTGGTTTGATATAGGATTCTTACAAAAAAATAATTTTCAAATCAATCTGAACAATGCAACACTATCTTATTCATCATGTTCGGACAGATTACGAATTTGTTCATTTTTCAAATAGCATAGCTTTGCAATAAATAATATTAATCTCATCTATGTAGAATTATAGAGCATCTAAAGCATTCAGGCTATTCTTTTTTTTCAATATATTTGT
This sequence comes from Porphyromonas pogonae, assembly GCF_036320655.1. Taxonomy (NCBI): domain Bacteria; kingdom Pseudomonadati; phylum Bacteroidota; class Bacteroidia; order Bacteroidales; family Porphyromonadaceae; genus Porphyromonas; species Porphyromonas pogonae. Next base: position 1,935,238 of record NZ_CP143258.1, on the reverse strand, counting down.
GATGATGGTTCAAAAGCAATTCTTGTTTTTGAGCCTTTTTTTATATTTCTATCTATCTAATTTGTTGGCTCTTGTAGTTAAAATGCCAATCTGTTTTAGTTAAAACACGAAAACACTTTAGTTAAGATACATCAGTATTACAGTTAAAGCATTTCAGTGTTTTAACTAAAATAGAGAAACACTTTAGTTGTAGTATATATGACAATTGTAAAGAAATATTCAGATGAAGGTTATAAATCAAATTTGATATACAACTTACCCAAATCATGATAAATATTAATTATCAAGTCTTATTTTTGTATATCTATATGATAAATAAGGATATAAATGTATTGACTTTAAAAGATAGAATATCACTATGGTGTTAAATAGTGTTGTAATTGCCGTTTTGAGTTATAAAATGTTAATCTCTGCTGTTGTTAACCTTATAATATCTGTCAGCATGCAACCAATCAATGCGAAGTAGTATCGCCGATCGGGTAGGCATACTGTCAGTCAGCCCTTTAAGCTCAATTATATTAAATAGAGCTATTGTTAGTCAAAAAATCAGTAAGGTTTATACTGCAATTTTTTTATTAAAAGACCTGTATAATGATGAATTTTTGTATCTTCAATCCGAGAGTTGGCTTACACCTGATCAGTGCTTATTTTTTTATAAATCAGATGTTGATGACAGTGTTTTTAATCACTAACTTTACACTCGAAAACTAATCGAATTAATCTTCAGAATGTCTGACAAAATATATCACGTTCCCGTAATGCTGGGTGAGTGCATTGATGCAATGAAAATAAAATCTGATGGATGTTATGTGGATGTAACATTCGGAGGTGGAGGACATTCCCGCGCTATCTTGAGCCACTTGGGCGATCAAGGGCGTTTGTATTCTTTCGATCAAGACCCTGATGCAGTTCATAATATTACTCCTGATCCTTCTTTTACTTTTATTGCTTCTAATTTCAGATATCTGGAGAGATTCATGGACTATTATGGAGAAGATGGCAAAGTGGATGCCATATTGGCGGATTTGGGCGTCTCATCTCATCATTTTGATGAGGAAGACAGGGGGTTCAGTTTTCGAAGTGATGCCCCGTTATTGGATATGCGTATGAATATCCGATCAGGCAAATCGGCAAGGGATATACTCAATGAATACGATGAAGAGCATATCGCAGACATGTTGTACAAATACGGGGAGCTCAAACAAAGTCGCCGATTGGCCAAACGCATCATCACAGCACGCTCTGCTAAGGAGCTCAAAACTGTAGGGGATCTTCTTGCCGCAATAAAGCCTGAGATCAATCCGAGAGAAGAAAAAAAGCAGTTGGCTTGCGTTTTTCAGGCCATACGTATAGAGGTCAATGATGAACTGAAAGCTCTTGAAGATATGCTGGAGGCTTCTTTGAAGGTACTGCGCCCGGGCGGACGCTTAGTGGTAATGACCTATCATTCATTAGAAGATCGCATTGTCAAAAACTTTATCAAAGACAGCAGACCTGAAGATAATAGTGCCATGGCTCAGATATATGGCAAGTCTGATAATTCATGGATAGCCGTAACACGTAAACCTATAGTGGCATCTCCTCAAGAAGTTCAGGATAACCCCAGAGCTCGAAGTGCCAAACTGAGGGTGGCGGAGCTAAGAATGAAACTCTGAAAAAATATTTGTAACATAATCAGAATATGAATATCCCGGAATCACATAACTCACCTGATAAATTGTCTGAGGATCTTATACGAAGAGCTCTGAAGGATGCAGAGGCTTTGGAGCGTGATCGTGACTGGAGTGACGACGCTGATTATTCTGACACGCAAGAGGAGCATTTGCAGGCGGATATTACGTCTATTGATGTATCTGATGATAGTCATATTATGCCTGATGATTATAGTAATATTCAGGGTGACTATGACGAAATAGCAATGGATGAGATAAGTGAGGAGGTAGCTGAAGAATATATAGATGATATTGAGTCTGATATTTCTGATGAGGAAGATGAGTACTATACGGACGAATCAGAAGATTACATCCCTGAAGATGCGACAATGCCCAATGATAATGAGCTCCTGGGAGATAGTGACAATCAAGAGCAACAAGCCCAAGAACGTAAATCGAAAAAAGGACCTTCCTTGTGGTCTTTTTTGGGCGAAGGGGTATCCAATGCAAAGTGGTTACAACGCAATGTGAGACTCATTATGTTCATCTGTATTCTGTTTGGGATTAATATCTATCGAAGGTATTCCATTATTGACAAAATAGAAGAAGTGGACAAGTTGGAGCATGAGTTGAAAGATATACAATACCGCTCACTGTTTAAATCATCAGAGGTTACGGCAAGTGGTCAGAAACTTAATATTGAGAAAGAAGTAAGAGATGCCGGCCTGAACCTGCAACCGTCAGCCACGCCTCCTTACATCATATATAGATCCCCTGCGGATAAAGAATTAAAGAAATAAGTCTATGCCGGACATAAATAATACACCACCCCAAGAAAACCGGTCACAGGGCCTAAACTCCTTAGCAAGGTACAGGATTATTTCTGTGCTTTTATTGTTTCTGCTTTTATTTATCTTTGGTAAGATACTCAATATCATGATTGTTGAGGGAGATAGATGGCGCGCCAAAGCGGAAACAATACATCGTCCCGAATTGGTACAGGTCAATCCTATTCGTGGCAATATATATGCCCGTGACGGAAGAGTGGTGGCAGTTACAGCTCCTTATTATAGGTTGTATTTCGACTTCCAGGCACAAGCGTTTAATTCTGTAAGTCGCGACAGTATGAACACATTGCTGGATACCTTGGCATATCATATAAGTAAAAAGTTTTCCACACCCGAAAGAGCTTTTAAAGCTTCTGATCTCACAAAGAAATGGCGTGAAGGGATCAAACGTAAAAGTCGATACTGGCCTGTGTATCCGTATGATATTTCTTACCTGCAACTTCAGGAATTATATCAACTTCCTCCTCTATGCCGTATGCCCAACAAAAAAGGGCGTCTTTGCGTAGGGCCTATTCCTCGTTCTATTATCAAAGAAGAAAAGTCAAGTCGTATGGATCCTTTTGGTTCTTTGGCTTCACGTACTATCGGTGAGGTTTATGGTGAAAAGCAAAGTGGACTGTCACACGGGCGTAATGGTTTGGAACTAAGTTATGATAACATGCTCAAGGGGAAAACAGGGCAGGCTATACGCATATACTCTGCAGGAAAATATAACCTGAATACCATAGTGCAACCTGAAAAAGGATATGATGTATATACAACGCTTGATATGGACAGGCAGAGTATTGTGGAGACAAGTTTGAAGGACAAACTGATCGATGCTGATGCCCAGAGTGGTACAGCCATATTGATGGATGTGGCCACAGGCGAAGTAATTGCTATAACTAACCTCCAACGTATATCTACTGGTAAATATGCCGAAACACTCAACTATGGCGTAGCGGATATGTCTGAGCCAGGCTCGACTTTCAAAGTAGCATCGATTATAGTTGCTTTAGATGATGGAGTATGTGCTCCTGATGATATTGTAGATGTAGGCAACGGTCTTTGGAAACTATCGGGGAGAGTGGTGAGAGACCACAATGCACACAGAGGTGGCTATGGAAAAATTACGGTGTCACAAGCCATACAATACTCCAGTAACGTAGGTGTAGCCAAAATCATTGTAGGTCATTACTCGGACAATCCGGACAGATATGTAGAGAAGATCAGGAAATTGGGCTTTGGCTATGATCTCAAATTGGAGATTCCCGGTGCAGGGCGTGCCCGTGTGCGCAAAAGAGCAGACAACAAAGACGGGTGGTATGGTACTACTTTGGGATGGATGAGTTATGGATACGAAACCCAAGTACCACCTATATATATGTTGGCTTTTTATAATGCCATAGCTAATGACGGAAAGTTTGTCAGACCTTATTTCGTTACAAAAGTGATGAACAAGGGAGAGATAGTAAAAGAAAATAAACCTACAGTCCTCAATGACAGTATATGCAAACCATCGACATTGAGAGAGGTAAGAGAGATGCTGAGAGATGTAGTCACCAAAGGTACCGGAAAGCCTGCCGATTCCCCTATAGTATCTATAAGTGGAAAGACAGGTACTGCTCAGCTATCCCAGGGAAAAAGCGGATATAAAGGAGCCGGAGGAGTAATGCACCAGGTTTCTTTCTGTGGTTATTTCCCGAGCGAGCATCCTAAATATTCATGTATCGTAGTGATACGTAATCCCAAAGTGGGATATCCTGGCGGAGGATCGATGGCAGGCCCCGTGGTGAGAACAATAGCTGAGAAATTGTACTCTATGGAGGCGCCAATCCCTATAGATCAGATGGGAAGAGATTCACTCGGTCGCCGTATAAATATGGTCGAGAAACTCAATATCAGTTCCGGTTATAAGCCTGATATTGCAGGTATGGCAGCTTCACATAAATTACCTGTGAAGCAAGACTCTAAGTTGCATGGTAATTGGGTTGTGGTAAGACCTACGGACAGAGGAGCGGTAATGTGTTCTATGCCTGTTTATCCTAAGGGAATAATGCCGAATGTGATCAATATGGCTCCTGCGGATGCTGCATATTTATTACAGAAAAAAGGCCTGAAACCGATCTTTAAAGGATATGGTCCTGTAGCTGCTCAGTCCATATCTGCCGGTACAAGATTTAATCCGGGTGATAAAGTGATAATTTATTTGAAAAACGATTCAACAATAGAATAAGATGATACTAAAAGACTTGCTTATTGATCTGAAAGTGACTTTACATGGTGATGAGTCTATAGATATACAGTCTGTTACGGATGATTCGCGCGAAGTAAAACCCGGAGCACTCTTTGTCGCTGTAAAGGGTGTTCATGTCGATGGGCATAAATATATAGACAAAGCTATTGAAAATGGTGCAGTAGCCATTATAGCGGAAGAAGGAAATGAGTATGAGGTAGTGGGGGCATATGATGACAGCATTGTATTGGCATATGTACAGTCATCTCATGAAGCTCTCGGGGTACTGGCTTCTGCTTGGTATGGGCATCCATCAACCAGATTGAAATTGGTGGGTATAACGGGTACTAACGGTAAAACAACTACTGCTACGTTGCTATACAAACTTATGATGTCTATGGGATATCCGTCAGGTTTGTTGAGCACTGTACGTAATTATATCAACAATACGCCTGTAGAGGCTACTCATACGACTCCTGATCCTCTATCTTTGAATAGATTGATTGCCGAGATGGTAACCTCCGGCTGTGAATACGCCTTTATGGAAGTAAGCTCACATGCTGCTGAGCAGAAGCGCATTGCCGGGCTGAAATTTGCTGGAGGCGTATTTACCAATCTCACAAGGGATCATTTGGACTATCACCTCACTGTTCAAAATTATCTTAACGCCAAGAAGTCATTTTTTGACAACTTACCTTTGGGGGCATTTGCATTGACCAATCAGGATGATAAAAACGGATTGGTAATGCTACAAAACACCAAAGCAACAAAATATTCATATGCATTGAAGAGTATGTCTGATTTCAAGGCTACAATTATAGAACGTCACCTCGATAGCACTGAGTTGGAAATTGATGGAGAAGATGTCACGGTAAGGATGGTGGGTGATTTCAATGCATACAATATTCTCGCTGTCTATGGCACTGCTCGGTTACTGGGGAGGCCAAAGAATGAGACCTTGACACATCTCTCCAAGCTCACTTCTGTGGATGGGCGTTTCCAAACCATGATTTCAGAAAAGAAAGGATACATGGCTATAGTTGATTATGCTCATACGCCGGATGCTTTAGTGAATGTGTTGGAAACCATAAGGCCTCTGATCAAAGGTGACGGTATCATATTTACAGTAGTTGGATGCGGAGGCGATAGAGACCGTGGTAAAAGACCTATTATGGCTCATGAAGCTTGTCGTTTATCCGACCGCCTGATCATAACTTCCGATAATCCCCGTACGGAGGAGCCCCAAGCCATTATAGAAGAGATGAAGAGTGGGCTCAATGATGACGAAGTAGCAAGGACATTGTGCATAGAAAACAGACGGGAAGCGATACGCACGGCCTGTATGATGGCTAAGCAGAATGATATTATCCTCATAGCCGGCAAAGGACATGAGACTTATCAGGATATTCAAGGAGTAAAACATCATTTCGATGACAGAGAAGTCGTTGCTGAAGTTTTTGCCATAGAGTAGTAATAATATTAATATCTAAATACAGATCAAACAGTAAAAGTAATCGGTCATGCTGTATTATCTATTCGATTTATTTCATGCTTGGGGTATTCCCGGAGCACGATTGTTGCACTATGTTTCTTTCCGTGTAGGCATAGCGGTTATTCTGGCATTGCTTATATCCACGGTTTACGGAGCGAGAATAATCAAGAAATTACAAAAACTTCAGATTGGCGAGACCATTCGTGATTTGGGGCTTGAAGGTCAATTGTCCAAAAAAGGAACGCCTACGATGGGTGGTATCATTATCATACTGGCTATACTGGTTCCTACATTGCTTTTTGCACGGCTGGATAATATATATATCATATTGATGATTTTGACCACAGTGCTCTTAGGTGCATTGGGATTTTTAGATGACTATATTAAGGTCTATCGCAAAAATAAAGCGGGTCTCAAGGGCAAGTATAAAATTATCGGCCAGGTAGGATTAGGATTTATTGTCGGCTTTACTCTTTATATTAGCCCGGCAGTAGTGATCAAAGAGAATAGTGAAATCATAAAAGAAGGCAATGAGCGCATCGTCAAATTCGAGACTGTAGATGTAAAATCAACCAAGACCACTATTCCCTTCTTAAAAAATAATAATCTTGATTATGCTAAGATATTCCCTTTCAAAGGTGATGCTGCTACAGTGGCAGGGTGGACTCTCTTTGTTCTCATGACTATATTCATCGTTACTATGATCTCCAATTGTGTCAACCTTACAGATGGTATTGATGGACTTGCCAGTGGGTCTTCTGCTATTGTAGGCATAGTATTGGCTATATTTGCTTACGTATCTTCGCATATCGAGATGGCTGCGTACCTCAACATCATGTTTATCCCCGGAGCCGAGGAGCTTACTATATTTGCAGCCTCTTTTGTGGGTGCTACTCTGGGCTTTTTGTGGTACAACTCTTTCCCTGCACAAGTGTTTATGGGAGATACAGGCAGCCTTACATTGGGGGGAATTATAGGTGTATTTGCCATTATCATTCGTAAGGAGCTATTGTTGCCCATTTTATGCGGAGTATTTATAGTAGAAGGGATATCAGTATTACTTCAAGTGGGATATTTCAAATACAGTAAGAAGAAAACGGGTGAAGGACGCCGTATATTCAAGATGGCTCCTTTGCATCACCATTATCAGAAGGTTGGTGGGGCACAGTGTGACTCATTGATCTCCAGACCCAACCAACCGCTTCCTGAAACTAAGATCACTGTACGCTTTCTTTTGGTCGGGATCATTTTGGCTGCTCTTACTGTAGTAACTTTAAAAATGCGATAGTACACATGGATTCAAATAAGATATATGACATCGTAGTATTGGGTGCCGGCGAAAGTGGGGTAGGTGCAGCCTTACTGTGTCATGCAAAGGGTTTGAGTGTGTTTATTTCGGATATGGGATGTATTGCAGACAAATACAAGTCCGAATTGGACAAATATGCTATCCCTTATGAAGAAAATCACCATAGTGAAAATATTATTCTCAATGCCAAAGAAGTAGTCAAAAGTCCCGGTATCCCTGAAAAAGCTCCGATTATCCAGTCTCTCTTGGAACTACAAATTCCTATAATTTCTGAGATAGAATTGGCAGGCAGATATACGGATGCTTTCATGATATGTATCACCGGTAGCAACGGCAAAACGACTACAACCATGTGGACATATCATTTACTCAAAAAACAAGGGCTCGATGTAGGACTTGCAGGTAATGTCGGTTTTAGTCTTGCACGTCAGGTGGCTTATGATCCTCATAGGTATTATGTGATTGAGTTGAGTAGCTTTCAGCTTGATAATATGTACGATTTTCACGCTAATATAGCAGTACTTCTTAATATAACTCCTGATCACCTCGATAGGTATCACTATCAATTCGACCTGTATGCTCAAGCCAAAATGCGTATAATTCAGAATCAGACTGACAATGATAGCTTCATTTATTGGGCTGAAGATCCTTTTATTGCACGATGGATAAAGGAGCATGAGATGCCTATGCATCTATTTCCATTCAGTACGCAAAGCGATGAGTCTGTAGCAGCTTGCACTCAATGTGGGGGTAAAGTACTCTCTATTATGGATAATGTGAACAATGAAGATTTCGTGATTGATATACGGGAGTTAGCTCTCAAAGGACCTCATAATCTTCAGAATGCAATGGCAGTAGCTCTTATAGGCCAATCTGTGGGAGTGGATGAGTCTGTATTACGCAGTGCCTTGAAAGATTTTGTGAATGTACCTCACCGTCTCGAACCCATTGCCACAATCAATCAAGTTGAGTATATCAATGACTCCAAAGCTACAAACATCAACTCTACCCAATATGCATTGCAAAGCATGACAAAGCCTACCATATTGATTTTGGGAGGTACAGACAAAGGTAATGACTATGGTGACATCGAAGCCTTAGTCCTCGAGCATGCAAAGGCTTTGATATTTATGTGCAAGGATAACGCTAAATTGCATCGAGCATTCGATAATAAAGTCGATAATATTTATGATGCTTCCTCTATGCGAGAGGCGGTGGATGTAGCTCATCATATAGCACAACCGGGTGATACTGTATTGCTGTCTCCGGCATGTGCTAGTTTTGATTTGTTCAAGAATTATGAAGATCGCGGAGATCAATTCCGCGAATGTGTCAACGCTTTAAAGTAATCAAAAATGAAAGGCAATATACTCAAGGGGGATAAAGTTCTTTGGATTATCTATATCTCTCTTATTATTATATCTTTTTTGGAAGTATTTAGTGCGTCCAGTACTTTGGCATATCAGGCTAAGGGTGGTTTTATGAGGCCGATTATGGGGCATACTATTATTATTATAGCTTCCTTGGCGTGTGTTTTTGTTATATCACGTCTCAAAAAGACTTTTTTTCGGAGTATTTTGCTGGCATTATATCCATTAGCTTTATTTTTGGTGATTCTAACCCTTTTCAAGGGTTCAAGCGTCAATAGTGCTACCCGCTGGATCAGCTTAGGGCCTATATCCATTCAGCCGTCTGAGGTTTTCAAGTTGGCTTTGGTCATTACAGGTGCTACATTATTGGGTGGGCGTATCAAGACAGGCTCCGGCGGGCGCAACTTTATTACTTACTGGATAGCTTGCTTTATCCCCATCGCTGTTATTACCATGGAAAATCTTTCTACAGGTATTTTTCTTACACTCTTCGTTCTTATCTTTTCATGGATTGCCAGAGCTCCGCGCAAACCATTTCTCAAACTCATTGGTGTATTTGCAGGATTGGGCTTTTTGGGTACTGTACTGCTGTTGTCATTGAGTTCGGAGCAGTTGGCAGCACTACATCACCGTGCACCCACATGGAAAAGCAGAGTGGAGACGATGTTGGGCTTGGAGAACAAACATGTAAAGCTCACTCCCGAACAGAAAGACTCTGTCAAATTTGCTATTGATAATGATAATTTCCAGGCTCAGCATGCCAAGATCGCTATTGCAAACAGTAAAGTTGTTGGTGTGGGGCCCGGACAGAGCTTGGAACGTGATATCCTCCCGCAGGCTTATTCGGATTTTATTTATGCCATTATCATTGAGGAGACCGGCATATTAGGGATGCTCCTGGTGCCTGCTTTGTATTTTTGGTTGCTATTCCGTTCCTCGCAAATAGCGACTCGTACAGAAAACAAGTATTTCAAATATATTCTTTGGGGCTTTGGGCTCATGTACCCTTTGCAAGCCATGGTCAATTTCTCTGTGGTTGCAAACCTATTTCTTACAGGACAAACACTTCCGCTAATCAGTCGAGGCGGAACATCATTTCTCATGACCAGTATAGCTTTTGGCATCATGATAGGTGTATCCCGCATTATTGATGATGAACGTGAAGCTAAAGAATTAAATATTGTAAAGGACAACCAGTATGTTGAAGAAAGTAATAATTAGTGGAGGAGGTACAGGTGGACATATCTTCCCGGCTATCTCTATTGCCGATGCTATAAGAAAACGCAATCCACAAGCTGAAATTCTTTTTGTAGGGGCTGAAGGGCGTATGGAAATGGAGCGAGTGCCTCAGGCTGGCTATGAGATCAAGGGATTGCCTATTATGGGGCTCAATCGCAAAAATATTTTCAAAAACTTTAAGGTCATCAAGCATTATCTGCTAAGTCTTACATTTGCGCGGGATATAATCCGCGAATTCAAGCCGGATATTGTTATCGGAGTAGGTGGCTACGCTAGTGCTCCTACTCTCAAAGGAGCACAAAGCTTGGGTATTCCCACACTGCTTCAAGAACAGAATAGCTATGCAGGTGTCACTAATAAAATGCTTGCACGCCGGGCGGATAAGATTTGTGTGGCGTATCCCGATATGGAGAAGTTCTTCAAAGAAGATAAAATTGTTCTTACAGGTAACCCTATCAGACCGCAGATAGAATTTCTCAATGTAAACAGAAAAGATGCACTTATATTCTTTGGCTTATCGCCTAATACCGGCAAGGTTGTTCTCGTAGTAGGGGGGAGTTTGGGTGCCCGTACTATCAATGAGAGTATAGCCGATCATTTGGCTGAATGGGCCGATAGTGGGGTAGCTCTCATCTGGCAGACCGGTAAATCTTATATGCACACAGCTCAAGAGTTGCTAGCAGGCTATAAGGGGCAAGTTTGGTGCAATGATTTTATTAGCCGCATGGATTATGCCTATTCATTAGCTGACCTCGTTATATCACGTGCCGGAGCGTGTTCTATCTCAGAACTATGCCTTTTGGGAAAGGCTTCTATCCTTGTGCCTTCACCCAATGTGGCAGAAGATCATCAAACCAAGAACGCTCTGGCACTTTCTTCGCGTCAAGCTACCATTATGATTTCAGACAAAGAAGCTCCCTCGAAGCTTTCAGCAGAAGCTCTCAAAACTGTACAGGATGATGCTTTGCTTGCCCAGTTACAGACTGAAGTGTCCAAACTTGCTTATCGTGAAGCTGCCGAGCGTATTGTGGATGAAGCAGAGAAGATACTTGAAGTGAAAGCCAATCCTCCCCAAAAGAACGCGTGATCATTCTTTTTAAGTAATGCTTTATGCTCAATATTATTATTGTATATAATATGATTGTTTATAGGCTTTTATGCCAAAATGCTGTTTGTGTGCTGAAAGAGGAGAGACAAAATAATTGAATCTACGTGTAAAATAATCCCTGTAATATTTGGTAGTTTCGTGTTAAATGGCTTCCTTTGCAATCGCAAACAAACAACAAAGGGTTCCTTGGCCGAGTGGCTAGGCACCGGTCTGCAAAACCGTTTACGGCGGTTCGAATCCGCCAGGAACCTCAAAGGAACCTCTGAAGTAGCTTATAAGGCCTTCAGAGGTTTTATTTTTGACGGTGCACAAGAGTTTTGACTGGCAAGGTGCAATGTTGAAAAAACTATCATACACGGACAACTGACCTATCATACACGGGCGACTGACTTATCGTATACGGACAATCGATTTATCGTACACGGGCAACAGACTTATCATAATAGAATTTTATATCCTCGACTTCAAGCAATTTATCTCTGGATTATAAGGGTAAAGAGATGAAAAATGAAGTTATATATCCTTCAAGTATTGATTTTAAGGACAAGATAGAGGGCCTAATTGATCATGTATAAAAATTTCAGGAGGCATATATAAAAGAGCCTTAAGTGCGGTAAGCATAGGTTAGACATCTTTCTACACAGCCGGGTCAAACTACATCTTATTAGCAAAACGATTAAGGAAGGGGATTGTCAACTATAAAATGAACATCCATGGCTCCCTTATGCTGAGCAATCCTTAACTCACCAAGGACGACTAAGTATTTTGCAGTCACAATAAAAAGGGCTTTGTGGATAAAGTATTAAATATCTCTTGGTAAAATAATTATATGTTCTTAAATTTGATCGATTTTAACCAATAAATATTTTATGAAATACACAAATTTAGTTGGTGCATTGTTGATTATATTTATTACCTCAAGATGCACCTCAGATGTAGATCGTTATAACACACATCCGGGATCAAATTCGTCGCCTAAAACTCAAAAAGTTATTACGCTGAAGATCCATAAACCAGGCATTACACTGCGGGGTATGCAAGCAGATCCGATGACATTGGTAAAAGAGTACACTCTTTATTTCTACGACCAATCCGGAAATTTTTGCTATCAAAAGTCGTTCAAAGCTACTTCCGGTAAAAATATCTATGATATAGATTTGGATTTGAAAAATGGGAAATATAAGCTTCTTGTAGTAGGGAATTCTTCCGAGCATGTAAAGGCTCATGCCTTGAGCCATATTGACAGTCTCTCTATAGATTATCCCTGCTCAATATATAAAACAATCAGCTTTGAGGATAACAATACAAAAAAGAGTAAAGTAGCAAGTATGCTCAATAAAGATGGGTTGATTGACATAACAATTGATAGTGAGAAGAGTAATATTCCTGTTGAGGTTTCATTAGAGCCCAATATCTGTCGCGTAATCGTCACTGGTAACCCGTTGGTTGAAAATGGTACCATTGAGACACATCCTTTTTGGTTCGCCATAAACAGTATGGCTAAAGGCTCAAGACTGATAAAAGGCAAACAGATGATATCCAAAGAGGCATCACAAGTGATCTATCCGGAAACTTCGCTTTATACCGGATCGCTTTCGGCAGATAAGAGTGCCTTGATGGAAAAAATCTCTTGTTATAGTGGCGATAATGACAAAGTCTTATGGTTGGTTGTCAAAGAGGCTCAAGATCCTCTTATATATAATGAAATAGGAGTATATGTAAAAGAAACAACTATAGATAAATCTGCATACCTAAAAGGATTGTGCCCTCATGTAATAATAAGAGTAAAATATCTCCCTAATAGTTTAAATTTTGTTAGTCAGGAAAAGAGCTGGGTGTGTTTCAATGATCAATATTATACATTGGCGGATTTTAGATCAGTGATGTCGAATAAATCAAATCAAAGTATTGCATTACAAAGAGCAATAGAAAAGCTATCAGAAAGCAATAAACTCTTTACCAAGAGCTTTGACGTGGGAGGAATACAATATTATCACCAAGGTATCAACTATTACATTGTATATATCGAACATTACAGAAATGACGATACCGGAAATGTGATCCTGGGAACAGTACGAAATCATGAATATCAGATACAAATAGAACGGATCACGAAAAGGGGATTACCTGAATTTCCTAATTTTAGTATGAAAGAGATGGCTTTGGAGCCGATACAATCAAAAGGAGTGAAAACTGGAATTTCCCTATCTGAGAGTAAAATAATAAAACAGAAAGTATCGTTGTAAATTTTACATATTGTCACACAGTCGTTTTTTAATATGAGATATTACAACAAAAACAGCTTATAAGGTTGTTTATTTCGTCGGCTATACATATATTTGTAATGTTATTACTGAATATATATCACTTAAACGACAAAAAAATGGCACATGTAATTACCAACGACTGCGTTGCATGCGGTACGTGTATTGACGAATGTCCTGTAAACGCAATTTCTGAAGGCGAAATCTATAAAATAGATCCTGATACTTGCATCGATTGTGGTGCTTGTGCAGCAGTTTGTCCTTCTGACGCAATTCATGGTTAGTCCCCCTTAACTTTGACCTACATCGTCCGGATATATTCAATGATCCGGGCGATTTTTTTATTTCTTTTGTCTAATATTGGCATTTATGTCTATCAATTGAGCTTTTATTCCTTGAATTCCAAAATGGGTATATCTAAAATTTAAAGATATGTGCCTACTCTTATATAAAGATCCTGAAAATTAGAGGCGAAAATGCGACTTTTCTCTATTCAATGATGACTTTGCCGGCATATAGTGGTGTACAACGGCTTCTAAGACTATGTTGCAAAAGTTTTAGAGCTTTGGCTCCAGTACAATGTCCCGGATAAAAATGAGCTTTGGGTGCTAAGTGTGCCAGCTCTTCTGCTATCGTGTTAATCTCATCTTCCGACTCGATTTCTACATGTTCATTCGGATCAATCAAATGAAATCCACCTACAACAGCGGCAATGCTTTTGTGTGGGAGTAATGTTTTGCTCATAGCTAAAATATTGAGTATACCACGATGCGAACAACCACTTAATATTGCCATACGCTCTGACTCTATTAAAGCAATGGCCAGTTCATGCCCGAATGTATCTTGTCGGGTGCAATCCTGATCATTAAAAAGAATTTTGTTTCCTTTGGGAGGTAGGTACTTGGTTCCTTCAGGACTGAAAATCACAATATCACCCAAATAATATTCTCCGGATGCATTGGTCTCTTTATTGATAAAAAGAAATCTTTCAGAATAAGTGTCTAATATTTGGGGGTAGCCAATATCTTTCTTTTCATTCCCTCGCATGGAATAGTATTGGTGACCGGGTAATTCTTTGCTCATAATTACACGGGCTTTCTTGTTAATCTCCAAAAGCCCTGGTAAACCTCCTGTATGATCATAATGGGCATGTGACAGTATGATGAAATCAATATCCTCAAGATCCACATTCATCATCAGTGCATTGTGACTAAGAGTTTCGAATGACTGTCCTGTGTCATAAAGAACCTTGTGCTGGCGTGTTTCTATATATAACGCAAAGCCATGCTCAGCCTTATACTCAGGGTGAGAGCTTCTGTTATCGACAAGTATGTTGATCTTCATTATAAAGGATTTTAATCAGTATAAGCTTGAGATAAAGATAACCATTTAGTTTGCTGAAGATGCTTACAACATAGTGAAAATGAATCAAAGTCGTATAAATTAACATTTGACATGTTTATCTTGATTTCTTTAGCCTCTATTTCATGTAATAAATAATAGGTCTATTAATACACCGTATGATGTAAAAACTCTAAAAAAGTGGCGGAATATGACGAAAATTCAAAAAATATGAAGGAAAAGTAGTTTTTTCTTGAAGAAATATTTGGTGTTTCAAAAATAAGTCGTATATTTGTTATGTGTTTTTCATGGTATTAGATTTAAGGTTAACGAAAAAGATTGGTTGTCGGGAGACAACCAATTTTTGTTTTTTATAGCCATTCCATCTTTGATCTATAATATTACATCATTTTATCTCCATCCTTTTGCAAGTCATATTTTACTCCCAAAGTAAAGCCGCTTATACCATACATCGGATGGCATAAGCGGCACACTTATGAAGATTTATAAAATTATTCTATAAGTCGTCTTCTATAGACGTTGATTTGGCATATGCACTAGGTTTAGCTTCAAAAAAGTCTGTTTTGATGAGATTGGCATTGCTGTACTGCAATACCCAGTTCATGCTAGCCGGTTCCTGATCATATCCTTCGTATAGCTGACCAAATCCTAAATTTTCAGAGCGTAAGTTGGCCAAATACTTGATGTAGTCACTAACCATTTGTTTGGTGAGACCTTCTATATCATCGCCGATAACATATTCTCCCCATTCGATCTCTTGTTCTGCACCTTCTTTTATCATAGATCTATAGAGTTCGACATTTTCCGGAGTAAAGAGTTGCGGTTCCTCTTTCTGAAGCTCTAAAATCATAGAGCGAAACAGCCATAAGTGAGTATTTTCGTCTCTATTGATGTAACGGATCTCCTGTACCGAACCTGGCATCTTACCATTGCGCCCCAGATTGTAGAAGAACATAAATCCGGAGTAGAAGTATACTCCTTCGAGAATATAATTGGCTACCATGGTCTTGAGTAATTGCTCCGGACTTTTGTCCAACTGAAATTCGTTGTATATATCGCCAATAAATTTGTTTCGTTTGAGTAAGTGCTCGTCATCCTTCCATTGGTATAGTATTGCCGATCGCTCTTCCGGCGAGCATATAGTATCCAGCATATAACTGTAAGACTGCGAGTGTACTGCTTCTTGAAAGGCTTGGATGGTAAGACAAAGATTTATCTCATTTGCAGTAATGTATTCTCCTACATTGGGTAAATTTGCCGTTTGGATGCTATCGAGGAATATCAGGAATGAAAGAATTTTATCGTAAGCATTCTTCTCGGCTGGAGATAATTCACGATAATCTTTTACATCCTGACTCATATTGATCTCTTCGGGAATCCAAAAGTTATTCATAGCTTGGCGGTACCAGTTAGCCACCCAGCTGTACTTCATATTATTAAAATCGTTGAGGTTCGTGGTATTACCATTGATGAGCCTCCGTTTATTGACTTCTATATCGCCATATTCATTGAACAAGGCTTTCTTTTTAAGATCAGACATAGGATACTTATATGATGTTTATTATTAAGCTGAACAGGTCTCACATTCTTCTACTTCAAGAGAACGGCTCCTAACGTAGTAAAGAGTCTTGACTCCCTTTTCCCATGCTCTGAGGTAGAGGTCAAGTATCTTGCGAAAGGTGAAATCCTGAGTGATATACAGATTGACTGACTGAGCTTGGTCAAGATGGCGCTGGCGTATTGCTGCTGCATCTACTACCCAAGCTTGGTCGATCTGGTGTGCAGTTTTGTAGAGCCAGAATGTGGCATCGGAGAGTTGGGGGGCTACTCGTGGTATAATACTCCCTTTTTTCTCTTCCAGGAAATAGCGGTTCATCACAGGATCTGTACCCGCAGTAGTACCGGCAATGATAGATGTAGAGCTTGTAGGGGCAATGGCAAGCAAGTAGCCATTGCGCATACCTGAGGTATGTACCTTAGAAGACAATTCTTTCCATTGCTCGCTTGTGTATGATCGTAGTTTGAAATAGTCACCTGTGTGCCAGTCACTACCTTCGAAAAAGCTGTAAGTCCCTTTTTCTTGCGCAAGTAGGTTAGAGGCTTCGATAGCATAGTAATTGATTTGCTCATACACTTTGTCCATAAAGGTAAGATGTTGTTCACTCTCCCAATGAAGACGTTTTTGTGCAAGTAAATGGTGATATCCGCTTGTCCCTAGACCTATAGGACGCATCTTATGATTGGTAATTTTAGCATATGGTATGGGATAAAAGTTGAGGTCGATAACATTGTCCAGAGCTCTTACTATAGTATGTACTACCTCTCGGAATTCTTCTTGGCTATCAGTATTGATATTACCTAATACAAGAGAGGCCAGATTACACACCACGAAGTCGCCTGCTACTGTCTCCTCTATTACTACCTCTTGTCCGTTTTCAATACGCACTATGGTCTGCTTAGTTTCTATCTCTTTTTGATTTTGAGCAATCTCAGTACATAAGTTAGAGCAGTAGATAATACCCTTATGTTTATTCGGATTCATAAGGTTTACCGTGTCCCTATTGAAGATAAAAGGAGTACCTGTCTCTACAGCAGATTTAATGATAAGGCGTAGCATATCTTTTACCTTAATAGCTCTTTTGCTGATACGAGTTTCCTGGACGCATTCGAGATAACGTTGTTTCCATGATTCACCGTAGAAATCTTCCAAGCAGTATCCTTTGATACTCTCTATCTCATGAGGGCACATCATATACCATGTACCATCAATATCTTCCTTAACCATTTGCCAAAATAAATCAGGAATGCATATGCCGGGAAAAACATCATGAGCTTTCATCCTATCATCACCGTTATTAGTTCTGATCTGTAAGAATTCGGGCATATCTTTGTGCCATATATCAAGGTATATGGCAACAGAGCCTTGGCGTACCCCGAGTTGGTCTACGGCTATAGCTGTGTCATTACACAGTTTAATCCATTTGAGTACTCCTCCCGCAACACCTTTGAACCCTCGTATATCAGAGCCTACAGCTCTTACCTTACCCATGTAGATACCCATACCGCCACCAAATTTAGACACTTGTGCAAAGTTATTGATAGTGCGGTAAATACCTACTAAGCTATCCGGCATCACATCTTCAAAGCAACTTGATAGCTGACTAAGAGGTTTGCGTGCATTACTCATGGTAGGTGTTGCCATGGTTACTTGTAATTTGCTTAAGATATCATATATTTTCTTAGCCCAAAAGACTTTATTGTTCCCTTCAGGTATGGCAAGATGCATTGCTATACCCATAAACATTTCCTGAGGACGCTCCAGTAACTTGTGATTGGTATCGGTAATAAGATATCGCTTGCTTACAAGATGGAGGCTACTGTATGTCAGTAGATGGTTACGGGTTTTATCTTGATGGGCTTCCAGCTCCTCTATTTCATGCTTGTGATAATGCTCGAGCATATAATGCCCGTAGAGCCCTTCTTGAGAAAGATAGACAATCTTTTCATAAAAGCTATGCAGATGTAGCATTTCTTCTTGTGTGCCTATATTACGCTCTATTTGCATCAAGAGCAAACGTGACGCTATAAATTCCCAATTGGGAGCTTCTGGCGTAATAAGCTCTACTGCTGCTTTGGTAAGAATTTCTAATGTGTCTGCATCTTCTTTATAAAATGCTTGATACTTGCTGTAAAGGAAATCCAAAGAGTATGCTCTGTCCGGGAAAGAAGCCTGTACGTCTTTGAGAAGTCCTATGATTTCTTGCTCCTCTATAGTCTTACGAAACTTATTAATCGTTTCTCTATACTCACTTCTCTTTTCTCTGTACAAAATATAAGCTTTGGCTACTCTATAGTATCCCGTAGCCATAAGCATTCGTTCTACAATATCCTGTACTGTTTCTACATCTGTTTCCTGACGTCCCTGAAGCTCTGTAGCCATATTTCTACATATTTCATCTATATGCTCCTCGGAAACTCTTTCTCCGCAGGCAGTAAAAGCTCTTCTTATGGCACTTTTAATCTTTTCAAAGGTAAATTCTTCAACAGCTTGATTACGCTTGAGTATTTTCATTGTTGTTATTTTATAGAGATGCAATGTGGAACTACTTTTCAATAATTATCACTCAAAGGTATATAAATTTTTATGGATTTCAGATTGAATAAATAAATTGATCGCCCAATTAATTTCCTCTCCCTTGAGGCTAGAAGAGTGTAAATATTTCGCATTACATGAATTTTAACACACATAGTAAATTATATGTTCTAAGTAAAATTTGTTTTGGAAACTCACATATTCGAGATGCATCCAATCAAATTTTTACTTTGATTACATCATCTAGATTAGTGGTGTATGCAGGTGAAAGATTGGTTTGATTCATTTTGAATGTTTTCTCCCCCATGACAGCTAAGCGTAGAGTGTTTTTATGGTATTTATGATTGATATGATCCATTGTCTGCATCAAACGTTGGTGTTTAGGGTTGGAATTGAAGAATAGAGAAGGCGTACAATTCTCTACATCCTGAAAGTCATATAAAGTAATCCCTGCTTTCTTATAATAAAATCCATCACGAAAAATCTCTTTAAGCCCTGATATGGCGAAATCAATGAGCTCTATAGTGGATGAAGAGGGGAAAGGTAGTTTTATCTCTATTCCTTGTGCATATTGAAGGTATTTATCTTTATGCTTATTGGTATGGATAAATACATGCATGCGAAGGCATAATGAGTGTTGCTCACGTAATTTGGCTGCTGATAATGCCGTAAAAGTCGCTATGCGTTCTCTTAATTCCTCAAAACTGTTGTATTCTTTATCAAAGGTTCTGGTAGTCGAGATACTTTTTCTTTTCTCGCGCTCTTCCATTACGATCGAAGATATCCCTTTTAAATCTCTTTGTAGATTAAGGCCTGTGATAGTCATATTCTTCAGAACCCAGCTTTCTGCAATATGAGTGAAGTCCAGAGCTTTGTGTACTCCTATACGATTTAATCTTTCCACATTTTTACGCCCGATACCCCAGACATCCCTTATATCAAGCCATTTTACCGCTTTTATCCTAAGTTCTTCTGTGTCTATAACATGCACGCCATTGACTTCCCGAGAGTATTTCTTGGCTATTCTATTAGCTGCTTTAGCCAGCGCTTTGGTAGGAGCTATTCCTACAGATACCGGCAATCCTGTACATATCTCTACTTGTTGCTTGATGAGTAAGCCGTATTGTCTAAGATTGGAGGCTATACCATCAATGTTCAGAAAACATTCATCAATAGAATAAATCTCCTGTTGAGGGCTATAACGGGACAAAATACTCATGACCCTTCGGCTCATATCTGCATATAATGCAAAATTGGCTGAAAATATATGTACCCCATGCTTACGGAATACATCTCTATATTTAAAAGCCGGAGCTCCCATAGGAATATCCAAACTTTTGGCTTCATCTGAGCGCGCGATGATGCATCCGTCATTGTTTGAAAGCACTACGATGGGTTGCCCTATGAGCTTCGGATCGAAAACCCTTTCACATGAGGCATAGAAATTATTAACGTCAATCAACGCAAACATCGCGTAGGAGTGGGTTTGACAATGAGAATCACTACTGCCCAGATGCTGAAATGATCCTCTTGTGATACATGTATTATCGGAAAATCTTTATTGTAGGGAATGAGATCAATACCATCTTCTGTAAGTTTCAGTTTTTTCAATGTAAACTCCCCATCTATAGCACACACTACAATGTCTCCATCCATAGGATTGAGACGCAAGGATCTATCCATATAGAAGTAATCACCATCATTGATGAATCCATCCATAGATACGCCGTAAGCTTTGCCTATGAAAATAGCCTCCGGGTTACGCATATAACGACCTAAAATATTGAGAGGTTCCAAAGAAAAATCAGATGCAGGAGAAGGAAATCCGGCTGGAATAGCCCCAACGTATGGAAACTCCTGTCCTTTATCTTCATTAGATATATTATATACTTCTACCGTATTATCATTTCTATCACCGTTCATCATACACCTTTTCTACAAAGATACTGACTTAATAGGAATGAATGGCTATGTTTAAATTCGTAATGGGTAGGACCGTGGAGATATAATATCTAGGCTTATTTTATCTCAGAGGTTAAGGGGTATCTTGTATTCATAATATTTGAGACATATATTTTGGCGTATCCTACTTTCAAAGCCATGGATCCCATGAGCAAAATCTTGTTTCTATCGGCAGAGAGCCAAAAGAATGTGTCAGCCTTCTGCCCATCTCCCGCAAATGCTTTGTCTTTCACAAAGACGGCTATTTTATAGCTGTTAAATTTACGTTTGTTGACTTCTATAACCTCTTTCCCGATGTATCTCAATGTTACAGGGACTACTGATCTACCTGAAAAAACATTATATGTAAAGGCGGTTTCTGACGCTATATTTTCCCATTTTTTTGAGCGTACATCCATTACTAATGCCACCATATCAAGTCCTTTCCGAGCCATGATAGTCGAGTCCAGTGTGAGTTCTCCCGATTTATACCTGGTCATGTGTGCATAAGTATTGCCTCCTGAATACTTATATTGATAGTTATCAATACTCGCAGTGCCGTTTTCAACTACTCTTTTTGAGCCTTGGGTAAGTAAAAGGGAATTATTATAGTAACACTCCAGCGTGTCGCGCATCTTATAAATATTGTCAAAGAAAGAGGATGTCTTGAAAAGCACCCTGGCTCTGTATCCCGAAGCATAGTAGCCGTATGTCATTGAGGCTTCACCTGCACGAGGCTTTATTCCTCCCCATTTAAAATGAGTGTTATAAATAATTCTTTCATTTATGGCCGCAAAGTTGTTGTTTAATACCACTTGTGACTTTGCCTGAAGACACCAACCAATAAATAATACAGCAAATAGAATCTTTGAAATAAATAAATTACCCTTAATAAATCTGTTAATAGAACGATGTCTTGCTTTTCTGACTTTCATAATAATTAAATATTAGTGTTCTTTATTGAAACCGAGCAAACTCTTCCACTTTAAACTCAAATAAGCACCTGAGTCTAATTGATTGCAATTTATACTGTATAATAAACAACAAATAGTTGATGAGGTTTAGTCAGTTACATCTGTCTTTAAGGTTATTATACTTCCATAGCCTGTAGTATGTTCGAATGCTTCATTCAATTTAAACTCTCCATTCCATACTCTGGCGCATAATTGCACTCCACTATGTGTAAATATAAGCACATTCTTGATATTTTTCATCATGACAAGTTCATTCATAAATTCACTTGTCCTTTTTAGTTGGTTAGCAAAGGATTCTCCATTCGTAGGTATTACATTTATATAATCTTTGTACCAGTCATTCAAAACGGGATCTTTGATATCATCAAAGCGTTGCATTTCCCAGTTGCCGAAGTTGAGTTCCATAAGACGCTCGTCTTTGATGAAGTCAGTGTATCCGCAAGCTTCTGCCAAATGCGTACATCTTCTCAACGGACTGCTGTACACCCTGTCGAATTTTATTGTTTCCAACTGTTTTTTCACCTCCAAAGCTTCTGCTTCAAATGAATCCTTGAGCCCCACATCGGTATGCCCATAACATGTCCCCGCTTGTACATTCACAGCTGTGTGTCTTACTAAATATATATTCATATACATCCTTTTGTTTGGAGAATACTAATAACCATAACACCCATATAAAATCCAAGCTCGGTGAGTAGAAACGTGGCTCCGCAACAATCACCTGTATAACCCGATAATTTATTTTTCATCATATATACCAGTATAGCGAATATAATTATGGAGAGAGAGAATGCTGCAAAATACATTGTCGGGAGTAGTATTATGGCCGGTAGCAAACCCGTTATTGCACAAATAACAAATGACCCAATCCCCATACGGTTATATACAGTGTGGGTTTTGCTTTCCTCTATGTTGCGGGCATAAGGTAGCAAGTTTGTCAATTGGGCTGTAAGAGCTTTGCATAATGGATCTCCCACAACAAGTGCAATGGATAGGATAGTGGGAGGAATAAGAATGAGCGTGTTGAAAAGAAGCAGATAATAGATTATCATTCCTACCACTCCATAGCTTCCCGTGCGAGAGTCTTTCATAATCCTGAGGATACCTTCGGCATCCCTGCCGCCTCCGAATCCATCAAATAGATCGCCCAGTCCATCCTCATGAAAAGCACCTGTAAGTAATAGACGCACTATAATAGCCAGGATAACGGCAATAGACACCGGCACAATGTACATGGTACTCCATACCGTAATTGCCATAGCCCCCCCGGTAATCCATCCGGCCACAGGCCAAAAGTCTGTGGCTCTCTCAAATGCTTGAGCCGGGATATTCTTTATGCGCCAAAAGGGTAACCGCGTAAATAGTGTTAGTGATGCCAATAATCTATCTAGCATATTAAGCAAAGTATTTAGTCATTTCTGCCTTTCTGAATGATGCCATTTCGTGTAACATAAGCACTGATGATTGTATTATAGGATAGGCGCATACGGCTCCTGTGCCTTCTCCCAGTCTCATCCCCAACTGTAGTATGGGCCTTGCATGTAGTACATGTAGCAACTTAGAATGTCCCATCTCATCCCCCTGATGTCCGAATATAGCATATTCAATAGTCTCCGGGTATAATTTACAAGCGGCAAGCATGCAAACAGTCATGATGAATCCGTCTACGAGAATAATCATTCCCAGAGATGCTGCTTGTAGCATAGCTCCTGTAGCAGCAACCATTTCATATCCCCCAAAATAGCGCATAATATCTTCTGTAGACCGATCTCCTTTATAATGCGCCATGCAATCTGATAGCACCTTATACTTATGTTCGATACCAGATTTGTCAAGACCGCTACCTGCACCTACGCATTCGTCAAGAGGAATGCCTGTTAAATAACTCATCCATACAGATGATGCCGCGGTATTGGTAATTCCCATTTCGCCAAAACTTATAATGTTACACCCATTGTCATAGGCCTGTTGCACTGATTCGCAACCGATTTCAATAGCTTTGTCAAATTCGTTCGAGTTCATAGCCGCCTCGTGCAAATAGCTACGAGTTCCTTTTCTTATTTTTCTGTTAATTACAAGATCATTAGGGGCAAAATCATAATCAACACCTGTGTCTACTACTACCAATTTGAAACCATGCTGTTTGCACAGATAGTTGATACCTGCACCTCCATCAATGAAGTTATTTACAACCTGCCATGTCACCTCTTTGGGCGACTTACTGATGTTTTCTTCTACTATACCATGATCTGCAGCAAATATAATATTGTACGGATGCTTTAAGTTAGGTTTCAGGCTCCCCGTAATCAGCCCTACTCTTATTGCGATCTCTTCCAACCTCCCTAGTGAGCCTTTGGGTTTTGTAAGGTTATTTATCTTATCTTCCAAGGCGTTTATAATCCTTTTATCAGGCTGAGTTATCTCAAAGGTCTTCATTATTTATTATTGAGTTATTTGATAAACAAGGGTATTCCACTCACCAACATGACTACCTCATCCGCTTCTTGAGCAATGAATTGGTTGAGCCATCCCTGTAAATCTGTAAATCGACGTTGAATATCGTTTTCGGAGACTGCCCCGAGACCTATCTCATTGGTCACAAATATGAAAGTTGCATCTTGGGATGTAAATTTGATAAACTCTTTTTTGAGGGCTTCCAAAGCCTCTTTTATATGAGAGTCCATATCGAAGAAAAAATTTGTAGCCCACAAGGTCACACAGTCTATTACCACTGTTTGTCCCGTAACATCGTGTTTACTCAATTCTTTTTCCTCTTCGATGTTTGTCCATTGATTCCCTCTGCGAGCCTGATGAATATGGACACGCTCCCTAAATTCATCATCCCATATTCTGGCTGTGGCTATGTATAGAGGTGTGGAACTTAGTGATAGTGCCAAATTCTCTGCATATGAGCTTTTACCAGACCGTTGCCCCCCGGTAATCAGTACTATTTTTCTCATGGTGAGTGTTTATTTTATTCCCAAAATTAGTAAAATAAACTTCTAGGTACTTACCTTTGCGTAGTAGTTTTATCTTATTCAAACATGCTCGAGGCCAATCTGTATATAATCACTTCATCCGATCTTATAGGAAATGACATGGGCTTTTGTCAGGGGTTATCCCATTTGGGTGTTGTTTTTGCCCCCATAGAGTCTTATGCTATTTGTGGCCAATCTTTTTTTAAAATTCAAATAACCTACAACCCCGATTCTGACAAACTATTGTTGGCTTATTTGCTTACATGGGCAAGGCTATACGGATGGTATATTTACAGACAGAAATATAAACGCCCCATGGTCGATATCAAATTCGCTGCATTTGATCTTGACGGCACGATAATAGTCAACGAACTTATGTCCGATCTGGCTAAAGCCAAGGGATGTAGCAAAGACATGAATTTCCTTACAGAAGAAACGATGAGAGGATACCTTCCCTTCGCCGAGAGCTACAGGTTAAGGCTCAAAATGCTCAAAGGGATTACATATAATGATATCAAGATGGTCTGTACCGATATTGTCTTTGCATCCGGCTTTGAGCATTTATTCAATTACCTCAAGAGCAAAGATGTTCTCATGTATCTTATTACAGGAGGGTGGAGTATTTTTTGTGATTATGTGAGGGAGACATACCCTTTCGATGGATATATTGCCTCTTGCCCTGTTTTTGAAAATGATGTATTTGTGGGAATGTGTAATGAGCCTCTGGTCGACGAAGAGGCTAAAGCTCGATTCTTCTCGCATATCTTAGAATCTCACAATATTGAAGCTTGTGACACTTTCGCTATGGGCGACGGAGCTAATGATATACTCATGCTTTCAATTTCAGATCATGCTTTCTTATATTCTGCAGTTGCTTCCACCCATTTTAGCCATATACCCATCGATTCATTTCTTGCTATTTGTAGAGAGGTTTGATGTCTTGAGACTGTTGCAAAAGTCAACAGTCTCATGGATTTTGGAGGCAAAGCCGACAAAAGACACTTTGACCGGGCAGAGAGGGTAAAGTGCAAGGCGCTAAGAGTGAGTGCACAGGGAGTTTACTTCCGGTAAATGACCAAGCACGAATCTCGCAAGCAACGAAGCAATTTGCCTGCTATGCAACGGTCTCGTCTTATGGCGTTGTGCAATATCTATCACATAAACAAAAAGCTCCGAAGTAACCAAATACTCCGGAGCTATTTTTCTTTTTTGTGGATTGTGTTATTTAAAACAGAGGTATCTGATAGATTACACCCAAAGAGATTCTATTGGTGTAAAAATCTTGCATGTTTTTCACTCTTTCCTCTTGGAATTTATGACTACGTCCTACATATGTGAGGAAGAAATGCAAATTGCTATTCATAGGGTAATACTCTATACCTGTAAAATAGCCCCATGATGTCAAATATTTACCTTCTGCAATATTCTTATTTTCTACTTTGAAACTCTTGTCTGCCGATGCTGTTTCATACATACCCTTTACAAACCAGTTCCAACGTGGTGCAAACCTGCAATTTACTTTTGCTATAAATGAGAGGTACGACACATCCTGTGCTGTGAATGCTTTCTCGTAGTTGTAGGTGTTGAATAGGATATTGCTCATGATACCTTTTCTATCCAATCCTTCTTTTGAATACATTACGTCAAAATACATATCCAATTTTTTAGAAAAATTGATTTGATTACCAAAAGCAAGGAAATACATATTCTTCTTGGTAGATTCGGACAAGAGAGAGGCGGACCATCGAGGTTGGAATGCTCCGTTGAATAAGTTTCCATTCCAGTTCAGAGAATATACCAATGGAACTTTTGTGCGATGAATACTCTTGTCATAGGCTACATCATAAGTTTTATCAAAGCTATGATTCAAACTATTTGCCACTTGGAACTGGATCTGATGTTCTGGAGATGGATTGAATATGAAATTAACACCGGTAAAGAAGTTGTTCATATTGTCAATCAAATTGCAATATTCGTATACTTCAATGGGGTTTAAGTCAAATTCAATACCTCCGTAAGCAGCACACTGTTTACCTACAAACATAGAGAACTTGTCCGAAATCTTTACACCTAACCCTGCTATATCAATAGAAGTAGGCATATTGTCCATCCCGGGATTGTTAGGGCTATTTAGACGTTGACGCCAACGGTAGGAGAATGTATCGTTAATATTTCCTCGAGCTTCTATACGTAGCTGACGCATATTGAAATGGCTATAATTCTGAGAGGGGTTCAGATTATTCCATTTCCCGTCGAAACTACCCTGTAGATTTAGATAAAGATTGAATTTATCATTCTTCTTCTCCAGATTGGTCACGCGCTCGTAAATACTTTTTTCATCTTTTGCCGGCTCATGATCTTGTTGTGCCAGCAATGCTCCCTCAAAAGCCAAGAAGGAGAGTACAAGTAAAGTCTTTTTCATTAAATGATCTGTTAACATAAACTATTATAAATTAATACTGATTAAAATATTCTTGGAGTTTTTTCCAATCAGTTGTTTTCGTCAAGCCCAACATGAGCAATACACGTGCTTTTTGCGGATTAAGGTTTTGTGAAGCAATAAACTCATACTTTGCATCGTCTACTTCTGCGTCAAGTGTGGTAGGCCCAAAAGGTACTCGAGAAGAGCGTACTACAAGAATGTTCTTTTTACGAGCATCTGCCAGTACAGGGAATACATCTTTGTGAATATTTCCATTACCTACACCGGCGTGGATGATACCTTTATAGCCACTTTTGATAAGAGCCTGAGTAGCTTCTGGCCCTACATTGGAATAGCTGTACACAATTCCTACTTTGGGTAGTTCTTTGAGGTTACGCACATCAAATTCCGAGTCTACAGTATGTTTGCGATTTACTAGGTGATTGTAAAATACTTTACCGTTGAGTACATAGCCGAGAGGTCCGGAGTTGGCTCCAATGAATGTCTCAGGCTGTACTGTATTTGATTTGGTTACATCACTGGCACTCACGAGGTAGTTGTTCATAGCCACAATTACACCTTTGCCCACACTTTCGGGAGCTGCTGCCGCTACCACAGCGTTATAAAGATTGAGAGGTCCATCAGCACTCAGGGCTGTTGAGGGGCGCATAGCACCTACTAATATCACCGGCTTCTTACTTTTTACGGTCAATTGCAAGAAATATGCTGTTTCTTCCATGGTGTCAGTTCCATGAGTGATTACAACAGCATCAGCTTCATTTTTTTCAAAAATTTCATTGATTCGCTTGGCAAGTGTAAGCCAAACGATATCGTTCATGTCTTGTGAGCCTATCTTTACAATCTGCTCTCCTGTAACTTCAGCAATATTTTTAATTTCGGGTACCGCACTAAGCAAAGTCCCGATAGCTACTTGTCCTGCTGTGTAATTTGTTTGTGTCGCAGAAGCTCCCGTTCCGGCAATAGTGCCACCGGTAGCCAATATATGTACACGAGGTTTTTGGGCAAAAGCCGATACCATCGCAAGCATCATCAAAATGCTTAGGATACTGAATCTTTTTGAATTCTTCATAATAATTGTGATTTTTAATTAATATTAAAATAATATCGCTATAAGCAGGAATCCCGCAAGTATCGCTACCCCAGTAGATATAATACCTGGCATCATAAATGAATGGTTTAGAATGTACTTACCGATACGGGTCGTTCCTGTTCGATCAAAGTTAATAGCTGCCACTACCGTGGGGTAATTGGGAATAAAGAAGTATCCGTTTACAGCAGGGAACATGGCTATAAGCATAGGTGAAGATATACCCAAAGCAATCCCCAGAGGCATCAATGCTCTCACGGTAGCTGCCTGGCTGAATAATAAAATAGACATGACAAATAATGCAATACCAAATAACCAAGGATATTGCGTTACGATTCCTTGTATGGAATGTGACAATTCGGCCATATTACCTTGTATAAATGTATCACCCATCCATGCAATACCGAATATGGCTATTACAGCCTGCATCCCTGCATTGAATACAGATCCTTTTGTCGCTTTGATACCATCTGTTTTCGTAACTAATAAAATGATTGCGGCGGCTGTGAGCATCAGTATTTCTATAATATAAGGCATACCGAGTTTTTCAGGATTGCCATTCACCGTAAAAGTAGGGCGCAAGGTATCAATAGATCCGAATAGAACAATCATTACTGTAGCTGCAAGGAATATCCATATTGATATGAGAGCGTTCTTTTTATTGGTTGCTCCGGAGATTTCTGCTGCGGGCTTATCCAATAATCCTTCTTTTACTCTTCTCTGGTACTCAGGATCATCTTTGAGCTCTTTACCCACCTTCATAGAGTACAAAGCTCCGGCCAATACTCCTATGATAGTAGCTGGAATACTGATCTTGAGGATGTCGAATAAGGTAATGTTGAATCCCGCCAACATACTTAGAAGAGCTACCGTTGCTGCTGATATAGGGCTAGCTGTAATAGCCTGCTGCGAAGCTATAACGGCTATCCCCAAAGGACGCTCGGGGCGGATCTTAGTCTCAGTGGCAACTTCGGCTATAACGGGCAAAACAGAGTAGGCTACGTGTCCTGTACCTGCAATAAATGTAAATACATATGTAACCAAGGGACTTAACCACACTACATGTTTGGGGTTTTTCCTAAGTAATTTCTCCGCTATTTTCACCATGTGATCAAGGCCGCCTGCAGCTTGCATACATGCGGCAGCAGAAATTACTGCTACAATCATCAACATAACATCAATAGGGGGGGATGTGGGTTGGAGACCAAATCCGAAAGTGAGTACGGCAAGCCCTACGCCTCCCATTACTCCTAATCCTATCCCTCCCAGTCGGGCGCCAATGATAATGGCGATCAGGACTACTAATAATTCAAAAATCATTGTTTCTTTCAATTAATACACAATATAATACACAAAGATATTCATCATGATCAAAGATGCAATAAAAAGGATAGAATATCTTTGGGCGGACTGCCTTTACTCTCAGCCACATAGGATCTTTATCGTCTTTATACTTTTGATTTCAAAATACATGATATCATGTGATTTTTTCTTCTTTATGAAATTGTAAAGAGTTATTGTGTTTTGGTTTTACATTACACCATCCAAGGTGTTTTTATTTTTTATTTGCAAAAATAGAAAAAACCTGGTAGGTTACAAGCCCAATGTGTAAATACTTCTTTAATTATTTTCTGTGAGATTTTTTCGTCTCGAGAGATTTGCATATTCGATTATATATGCCGTTTTTTTGACATTATGTCAAAAAACAATGCATTGATTTGACGCATATGGTTTTTGTAAATCGCTGATAAAAACCCATCTAAATAAATTAAAAAAGCCAATGATTATCTGAAAAATAAGCTCATTTTAGTTATAAAATATACTCCTATTTAGACAAAGTCTAAATAAGGATGAAGCAAAGAAGCTTGAAGAAAAAACAAAATACAGGGTATAATAAAATACGTTTGAATAATTGCATCATAACCAAGCATTCTTATCAATGGCTAAGACTAAAGTGTGTTTTGTAGGTATATAATACTTTTAACTAAGAAAAATATAAGATTGTGACGAATTATATTTGAGTCTATCTCTAGTTATGTGATGAGTTTGTTGTCCTTATATAATAGGACGAAAGTTTTTATACATCAGGCAATGATCTTTGTACATGAGTCAGCGATTTTTATATGACAAAACCGCCATTCGTATATGAAAGAATTGTAATAGAAAACGCCTGTAACGGGTTCAATATATATACAAAAAAGCACAACCTCTAAGAAATGAGATTATGCTTGACCATATAATCGTTGTGCAGATACGTAGACTAAGGTGTTGTGAGCTTAAATTACGCTATCAAAGCTTTGGGTTTTATTATATTTGCAGTATGTGTAATTAATGCTAATGCCCAATATTTGAAGAAGATACAAAACGGGTGTTAGGGAAGGGTAGTGTAGCTCGGGTGCTGAAATATAATTTAGTATTCATAACGTCTGTTTATATAAAGTATTTGATGTATAATTTGCTTTGCGAATGATGATCGGCTACAAAGATAATACATTGAAGAACCCTTGTCAAGTGCTCGTTTTCCATGTTAAGGGTTGCGGAAGCCATTCATTATGCTTTAAATCCTAAAGTTACATTTTGATAGTCTTATTCCCGTTCTGATATATAAGGATAGAACTTGATGTTAGTATACCTCATCCCCCATCAGGGTCAAAAAAAGACTCCTCAAGATTGAGGAGTCTTCATCAGGTGAATCTATCTTTTGTCAAAGATTTATTTTCGATACCTTAGGAATTATACTTTCACGATATCCTTGATCCCTCCAAGTGCGCTCAGTACACCAGATGCTTCGTAAGGCAGGTATACCGTTTTGTTGTTTTGTCCGCTTGTCATTTCTTTTAAGGTTTCCAGATATCTCATGGCTATGAGGTACTGAGCAGGGTTGGAAGTTATTCCCACAGCATCGGAGATCAT
Source organism: Porphyromonas pogonae (assembly GCF_036320655.1). NCBI lineage: Bacteria > Pseudomonadati > Bacteroidota > Bacteroidia > Bacteroidales > Porphyromonadaceae > Porphyromonas > Porphyromonas pogonae. The sequence goes on along the minus strand of NZ_CP143258.1, from coordinate 1,903,950 downwards.
GCGTATAGCTTTGGCTTCGGCTTCAGCAGTGAGTATTTGTGCCTGTGCCACAGCTTTGGCTCTAAGGACTTGTGCTTGTCTTTCGCCTTCTGCATGGTTGATAGACTCCTGCATCTTACCTTCCGACTGGCGTATAAGAGCTTCCTTTTGCCCCTCGGCCTGTAGGATTTGGGCACGTTTGTCACGCTCGGCGCGCATCTGCTTTTCCATAGCATCTCGTATGTCGCGTGGGGGATTGATGTCTTGTAGTTCCACTCGATTTACTTTTACTCCCCACTTATTTGTGGCTTCGTCGAGGATCACCCTGAGCTTGTTATTGATGGTGTCGCGGCTTGTAAGAGTTTCGTCCAGATCCATCTCCCCAATGACATTACGTAAGCTTGTCTGTGTAAGCTTCTCAATAGCATCCGGCAGATTGGATATCTCATACATGGCACGCATGGGATCTACTATCTGAAAGTAGAGAATGGCATTGATCTCTGTAACTACATTGTCTCGGGTGATTACGCTCTGTCTCGGAAAATCATATACCGTTTCCCTGAGATCAATCCTCTTCACGTCACTGAAACGTATGATACTCTCGCCTCCTTGAATGGGAAATGTGTATCTCCAACGCATAGGACGAGGCTTATCAATAAATGGGATAATAATATTCACTCCTGAATTAAGTGTTTTATAGTACTTCCCAAGTCGTTCGATAAGCATGGTTTGAGATTGTTGTACAATCTTGAGCCCGTTGGCTACGATGGAAATAGCCAGCACGGCCACTACAATAATTACAATGGCAAGTGTGTTCATAGAGAATATTTTAATTAATAAGTTTCACTTTAAGTTCGATGCTGGTACGTGCCGTAATCTCTACAGTAGCACCTTTGGGGATGATTTCATGCAAGTTTTCGGCATGAGCTCTCCAGTTATCGCCGTCTACTGCTATACGTCCGGTATCCAAACTCTCATTTATTTCTTCTGTCACTTTGGCTCTTCTTCCTATCAGGGCATCAGCTCCTGTTTTTACTTCTGGGTCTTTCCATAATCTAAGCATTATGGGTCTCAGGAGTAATAAAGACAGCACACTTGATACCGCGAAGATGATGATAAGCCATATTACATTTACTCCAAATAATGCGGGTATAGTGGTAATTAAGGCAGCCACCCCAAAACAAGCAAGTAGAAATCCCGGAGTAAAAATCTCAGCAATAAGCAGAAGAAAGCCTACTATGAGCCAAAATTGCCATCCGAAATTGAGAAAGAAATCAGAATAGTTCATGATATGTAAGTATTACATGGTTTTAATGTTGTAATCAAAGTTAAAAAAAAATAATATATCCGATAATCCTTCATGAACTTTCTATTGACAACATTCGTTCCTAATGTACTGAGTTGAGGTCGAAACATGATTTTCGGTTACGATTGGGTGGTATATAAAGTAGATTAGTAATAAAAAATTATCATCTTTGTATGATATTTCAAGAGTGTTGCATATGATATTAAACTTTCTTTTGTTTATAGCCGGCGTATTGCTCATTATAGGTGGGGCTAACTATCTTACTGAAGGAGCTGCTTTCTTGGCTCGTAAAATAGGTGTTACTCCGTTGGTCGTCGGGCTCACGGTGGTTGCCTTTGGGACATCAGCCCCTGAGTTGGTGGTGAGTCTTACATCTGCACTCAAAGGTAGTGCTGATATAGCAGTGGGTAATGTGGTAGGAAGTAATATTTTCAACATACTTATGATTACCGGTATTGCAGCCATGATAACGCCGTTGTCTGTAACACGAGGTACTATTTATAAAGAAATCCCATTGATGATATTATCTTTTGTAGTCATGGCTGTCATGTGCATGGACTCTTATTTCGATGGGTCGCTAGCTCTTGGAGGCAATGTCATTACCCGTTCCGAAGGATTGATATTGATAGCTTTCTTTCTCATTTTTTTGAGCTACACCTTCTCTATCGCCAAAAAGCATTCCGGGCCTGTGACAGAACCATCACACAAATATCCCGTATGGCTTGCGATAGTCTTTTTAGTGGGAGGTATTGCTGGGCTTATATTCGGAGGAAATCTATTTGTGGACTCATCTGTAAAGATAGCACGTGGTTTTGGAGTTAGTGAAGCATTTATCGGACTTACTTTGGTTGCCTTCGGCACTTCCTTGCCGGAATTAGCAACTTCTATAGTAGCAGCTTTGAAGAAAGAGCATGACATTGCCATAGGTAATGTGGTGGGATCTTCTCTTTTCAATGTATTTTCAGTATTAGGCATATCAGCCTCTATATCACCCATACATGTCAGTGGTATCACTCTCATTGATCTTATGGTAATGATCTTTTCCGGGCTTCTATTATATTTGGTTGGAGTATTCTTTGGTGATAAGACCATCAAGAGATCAGAGGGTACAGTACTAGTATTGGTATTCATATTATATATGGTATATCTGGGCATTAATCTCTAAGCAAATACAACTGCCCAAGCTTTAAAGAAATATTGTTAATGGAAAATAATGATAATACACAGGTAAACCGCAGTGAAAGCGAGCTGATGATTGAGAGGGAATATAAACTATTGATTCAAGATTATCTCAATTCAAATCACCGGCGAAAAATTGAAAAAATCGATAAGGCTTTCAAACTGGCTAATGAAGCTCACAAAGGGGCAAAAAGGCGAAGTGGTGAACCTTATATACTCCATCCTATTGCTGTAGCACGCATTGTATGTAAAGAAATGGGTTTGGGGTCTACTTCTATCTGTTGTGCTTTGCTGCACGATGTGGTAGAAGATACGGAATACAGCGTGGAAGACATCCGTGAGATGTTTGGTGATAAGATTGCACAAATTGTGGATGGGCTTACTAAAATATCCGGTGAGGTTTTCAGTAATACAACTTCTTTACAAGCCGAAAATTTCAGGAAGCTTATTCTTACGATGAATGATGACATACGTGTAATCCTCATCAAAATAGCAGATCGTCTGCATAATATGAGGACGTTATCATCTATGTTGCCTGCAAAGCAAATGAAAATAGCGGGTGAAACATTGTATGTTTATGCTCCATTGGCTCACCGTTTGGGCTTGTTTGCAATAAAAAGCGAACTAGAGGATCTGAGCTTTAAATATGAATACCCGGAGGAGTTTGCCTCTATCAAAGCCAAAATATGCAACACAGAGGAGAGACGGCAGGATCTCTTTCGTCATTTCGCAGAGCCTTTGAGAAAAAGATTTGCTCAAATGGGATTTCAATATGAGATGAAAGCTCGTGTCAAGTCTATTTATTCCATTTGGAAGAAAATGCAAGCCAAGGCAGTCCCTTTCGAAGAAATTTATGACTTGTTTGCAGTACGTATTATCTTTGATTCACAACCCGGATATCCCGATAAGAATCGATGTTGGGATATCTACTCAGCTATTACCGATATCTACAAGAATAGACCTGATAGGATTCGTGATTGGGTGAGTAGCCCCAAGAGTAATGGGTATCAGGCTTTGCACCTTACAGTGATGGGGCCTGATGGAGAGTGGGTAGAAGTGCAGATTCGTAGTCGTAAGATGGATGATATTGCCGAGAAAGGATTTGCCGCTCACTGGAAATATAAATCCGAAGGGGTAGAAGAGGACTCCGAATTAGATAAATGGTTACGCACTATCCAAGAAATATTGGAAAATCCAAGTCCTAACGCCATGGACTTCTTGGATACAATCAAGCTTAATTTATTCTCAGGCGAGATTATGGTGTTTACCCCCAGAGGAGATATCCAAAAGCTACCGATCGGTGCTACAGCTTTGGACTTTGCATATTCTATTCATTCCAAATTAGGTAATCATTGTATCGGAGCTAAGGTCAATCACAAACTCGTACCCCTTTCTTATGTACTCTCCAGTGGAGATCAAGTAGAGGTTTTGTCAAGTAAAAATCAGTTGCCTACAGAGGAATGGCTCAAATATGTTACTACCGCTAAAGCGAAAAGTAAAGTAGATGCAGCGATACGCAAGCAACGAAGAGACTTTACGCACAAGGGGGAAGATAAAGTAGTGGCTCATCTTGAAGCCAACAAACTCCCGGTGACTACAGCCAATCTTGACAAAATCGCGGCTTACTATGGTTTTGATAAGCGTGAGGATTATTTCTATGGCGTGGGTAAAGAGGCAATACAACTCCCTGATAATCTTAAGAAAGTATTTGAAAACGCTGGAGCTGCCCAAGGGAATTTCCTTACAAGAGCAATCCGTACGGCTCTTAATGTCACAAAAAATAAAACAAATGAGACTAAGCCTAAAGAGGTTATAGACACAAAAAAGACATATATCCTTACTGAAGACGCCCATAATCTCAATTATAGAGTAGCTCCTTGTTGCAAGCCTATTCCCGGTGATGATGCTTTCGGTATCATAGGTGAAGATGGAATGATAGAAGTACACAAACGCTCATGTCCTGTAGCGATGAGACTGAAAAGTAGTCGCGGTGACAAGATTGTATCAACGAAATGGGGTGAACACCGTAATCTTACTTTTGATGTCACATTGATTATCAAGGGTATTGATTCGAAAGGTATTCTTAATGCTATAACTCTGACTCTTCTCGAAGATTTCAACGTCAATATCAAAGAGGTCAGTATAAAGTCCAACGACGGTATTTTTGAAGGTGTTCTTACCATCTTAGTTCAAAATACCAATGACCTTAACAGGATAATCCAGATATTACAGAAGAATAATTCTATTATCTCAATCACACGTTCTACAGAAAACAGATGAAATAATTGATGGAAAAAGTATTATTTGTTACCGGTATAGACACTAATATCGGTAAGACTTATGCCACCGCTTTTTTGGCAAAAAAGTTTAGTAAAGAAGGACAGCGTATTATTACACAAAAACTTATTCAAACAGGATGTGTAGATACCTCTGAGGATATCGATACTCACCGTGCATTGCTCGGGGATGAATATAATGAAGAAGACAAAGCACATCTTACAGCTCCTGTAATATTCAGCTACCCGGCATCTCCGCATTTGGCAGCCAAGATTGATAAACGTACCATAGACTTCAATAAGATAGATGATGCTACATCAGAACTAATACACAGGGGGTATGATAGAGTCTTGCTTGAAGGGGCCGGAGGTATTATGGTGCCTTTGACAGAAGATTACCTGATTATCGATTTTATCCGAGATCATCACTATCCCGTAGCTATCGTGACCAGTGGGCGTCTAGGTAGTATCAACCATACATTACTTACAATAGAGGCCTGTTTAAGGCGCAATATAAAAATTGAAAGGATACTCTACAATCTCTATCCTCAGACAGATAGTATAATTGAAGAAGATACGATGGAATATATCCGGGAATATATTCGAAAACATCTTCCCAAAACGGAATTTGACATTATTCCCGAACATCATTAGACTATACATTGATAATCGAATCCAATAATAGTAGGCATTTATGGATTAGTCCTTTTCAAGTCATGCTCAAGCCTGCGGGCTCTTTGTGCAACATGAAATGTGACTATTGCTATTATCTTGAGAAGGCTGATCTATTGTCCCAAGGGTGCAAGACAGGTAAGACATTTATGTCTGATCAGATCCTTGAGAAATTTATAGCTTCATATATTACGTCACAGCCTCCTGGCAATGTCTCTTTTACTTGGCATGGTGGCGAAGCCCTTATACGTCCTTTATCCTTTTATAAAAAAGCCCTTGTTTTTCAAAAAAAGTATGCAGGCAATCTTTATTCGATTGATAATTCTATTCAAACCAACGGATTACTTCTGAATGAGGAGTGGTGTCGTTTTTTTAAAGAAAATAATTTCCTTGTCGGTATCTCTCTTGATGGAAGTGAACGACAGCACGATAAGTTCCGCAGGACAAATGGCGGTAATAATTCGTTCTCACGAGTAGCCAGAGGAATAAATTTACTACAGCATCATGGTGTTAATTTTAACGTATTGGCAACCGTAAACAGCTATAATGCCGATGAGCCTTTAGAATTTTACCATGCAATCAAAGGGCTTGGGGTGGAGTATATACAATTCACCCCCATAATTGAGCGTGTGGGAAGTCGTGCAAATAGTTTTGCCGAACCTGAAGATCTATCTATACTTACGAGGAGTCAAGATGGTCCTGTGGACATACCAAATACTATTACTTCTTCACCAATGGTCCCTTACAGTATAACACCTCTTCAATGGGGATATTTTACGACAACTCTTTTTGATGAATGGATCAAAGATGATGTAGGGCGTATTTTTATTCAGTTGTTTGATGTAACGTTAGCCAATTGGATGGGGATGTCCCCGGGGCTATGCAGTATGGCCAAATATTGTGGTAGAGCGGGTGTGATGGAGTGGAATGGAGACGTATTTAGTTGTGACCATTTTGTTTATCCAAGATACAAACTGGGTAATATCATGGATAAGTCTCTTGAGGAGATGATGAATAGTGAAGAACAGATACGCTTTGGCAACCTCAAGTATGATGCTTTGCCCACACAGTGTATAGAGTGTGAGTTTCTATTTGCCTGCCATGGTGAATGCCCTAAAAACAGATTTAGCCATACTGCAGACGGTACTCCTGGGCTTAATTACCTATGTCGAGGTTATTATAAGTTTTTCAAACATGTAGCTCCTTATATGGACTTCATGAAGCAATGTCTCATGGATGGTAAACCACCTGCTCTTGTTATGGATTGGATCAAGGATTTTAAATAAGTTATTGAAAAAAGCTATGAAACAATAATACATAAGCTCCGTTTTTATAGTAGAAGATATATAAATCACTCTATATATAATTATTGTATTATTTACCCAAAGTATAAAATCTATGGAATCAAAAAGAAGATATACTTACATTATAGCTTTATTATTACTATCTTGTTTCGCTTTTATAGCATTTTCAGGCAGTGGGATCAATTATTTCAGTTCCACCAAACAGATAAGTACTAATTTCAAGTATAAATCTCAAAAGACAGACTCCGTGAAAGATTTTAAAGATAATTTCAGACAACTTACCTTTGAGGAAGAGAATATCATTGTAAATAAAGGAACAGAAAGGCCTTTTACAGGTGAATTACTCAATGAGACCAGAGAAGGTATATTTCATTGCAAACGCTGTGACGCACCTCTTTATAATTCAAGTAGCAAGTTTCAGAGTCATTGTGGTTGGCCCTCTTTTGATGATGAGCTCCCCGGTGCTGTAGAGCGTAAAGTTGATAAAGATGGTATACGTACCGAAATTTTGTGTAAGAATTGTGGTGCTCACTTGGGACATGTATTCATCGGAGAAGGATTTACTTCTAAAAATACAAGACACTGCGTAAACTCATTATCCATGATTTTTAAACCTAAAACAGAGAATAAAAAGATGATAAAGAAAGCTTATTTCGCATCCGGATGCTTCTGGGGAACGGAGTATTATTTCCACAAAGAACCGGGTATAGTGGAAACAACTGTGGGGTATATGGGAGGACACAAAGATAATCCTTCTTATCAAGATGTTTGCTCCAATACAACAGGCCATTTAGAGACTGTGGAAGTAGAGTATGACCCCTCGAAAACATCTTATGAAAACCTTGTTAAGTTGTTTTTTGAGACACATGATTTTACGCAAAAGAATGGTCAAGGTCCCGACATTGGGTCACAATATCTCTCTGCAATTTTTGTTTCGGACCCTGAGGACAAGGCTATTGCAGAAAAGTATATCAAGATACTGCGTGATAAAGGTTATGATGTAGCTACCACGATAAAGCCATTGAGTCACTTCTGGAAGGCTGAAGATTATCATCAGGAATATTATGATAAAAAAGGCGGGACTCCATATTGTCATACCAAAAGAAAGATATTCTAAGACCCTTTTTCTGATACCATGAAGAAACTTTCAATCAAACAATTGGCCGAGGACGACAGACCCCGGGAGAAATTGCTTAGGCACGGCTCCAGAAGTTTGTCAGATGCAGAGCTACTTGCTATTATATTGGGATCAGGCAATTCCGAGGTATCTGCTGTAGGGCTATCGCAACAGATTCTTAGTGGCGCAGGTAACAATTGGAATATCTTGTCTCGCTCTTCAGTGCAGGATTTAGTCAAGAATTACCGAGGGGTAGGTCCTGCCAAAGCAATATCTATTATTGCAACTATGGAAATAGCAAGGAGAATGCCGGCAGATAAGTTGCCCGAGAGAGTGCAAATCGATTGTAGCAGTAAGGCGTACAAGTATATCTATCCCCATGTTGCTGATTTACCGCACGAGGAGCTTTGGATATTACTTCTAAACCAATCGGGAAGACTTATAGAAATGAAGCGTGTAGGTCAGGGTGGTGTGAGCGAAACTGTTGCAGATGTCAGGATTATCATGAAATACTGTATAGATTCCTTATGTTCTTCAATCATAATGGCTCACAACCATCCGTCAGGAGAAGTCAATCCCAGCCAAAACGACAGAGATCTTACTCGTAGAGTGAATGAGGCATGCAAGATTATGGGGATTCGTCTTAATGATCACCTCATAATCGGCAATCAAAAGTATCTTAGCTTTGCCGATGAGGGTATTCTTTGAACCCTATGAGGTGCCCTTTCCCCAAATCATATCGGTGATTATTCATGATGATAAGGTTCGTTTTTGAGTATAGTCATTGATCTGTATATTTGCTCTATAATAAATATACGTATCATTTGATGAGAAAATGTCATTTTACTTAATGAAATCTTATCATCGGCTCGGTCGTATACATCATTTGAAAAACCATATGGGCCTCCAATAATGAATACAACTCTTTTAAGCCCTGCCACCATTTTCTTTTCAAGATAATCTGCAAATTCTAAACTGGTAAGGCTTTTTCCCCTTTCGTCAAGTAAAACAACCAGATCTGACGAATCCAGTCTCTTTAATATCTCTTGTCCTTCAAGTTCTTTTTGGCGAGACTGATCTGTTTTGGCATTTTTTTTAATGTCAGGTATTACATCCATATTGAAAGGGATATAATGCTGCAGTCGTTTAGTATAAACAGCCGTCAGATCATCAATCTGACGGCTGTCTGTTTTGCCCACTACCAATAAAGTAATTCGCATGTTATATTTTTACCCTCAAAATTAGAAAGGAAGGTCATCACCTCCCATGTCAGGAGTAAAGCCTGATGAAGGTTGTGGCGTAGTCATTTGTTGCGTATTGAAACCCGGTCCGTTTTGTGATGGTATAGCCTGCTGTTGTCCGCTTTGTGGCATTGATTGCTCTCCCATAGGGTTCATATTATTGAGAGAGTTAAGTCCGCGATCTACTCGCCAAGCTCTTACGTCTGTGTACCATCTGCCGTTGAACTCACGACTTTCTATATCTATCTGTACAGTAACATCCTCACCTACCTGAAGATTGAATTGACCAATTCTGTCGCCCCACAAGTTAAAACATATTTTTTTAGGATACTGAGAGTCCAAAGTCTCCAAAATATACTCTTGCTTGCTCCAATCTTTGCCAGATGCTTTGCCTGTTCCACTTTGAAGTGGTAGTACCTCTACAATCTTGCCTTGTATTTCCATATTCTTTTTAATATTTTGTGTGTTTATCTTATTTATTTACCTATTGGTCTGAAACCAATAATATGCCTTACTTCCTCTATTGTTTTGATCGCACTTTCTCTTGCTTTTTCGGCTCCCTGAGTCGCTACTTTGGCAAGATATTCTTTATTATTGCTGAAGTCGATGATACGCTCTCTTATAGGCGCACAATAGGCATTTATATCCTCCGCCAGTTGTTTTTTCAGATCACCATATCTAATACTACAATTATTGTACTGATCATTAAAAAAGTTGTAAGTTTCTTCAGTAGAAACAATCTCCAGTAGGGTGAAGAGGTTTTCAATAGGCTCAGGTTTTACACTATTGGGTTCAGTGGGACCCGAATCTGTAACGGCTTTCATTACTTTTTTCTTGATTGTCTTTTCATCATCAATCAAATAAATAGCATTGCCTTCACTTTTCCCCATTTTCCCGGAGCCATCCAATCCAGGTATCTTTATGGCTCTATCTCCCAAAGAGAAAGATGCAGGTTCGGGAAAAAACTCCACTCCATAAATAGTATTGAAACGACGAGCAAATTTTCTTGCCATTTCCATATTTTGCTCTTGATCTTTGCCCACAGGTACTTTGATAGCTTTGTGCATCAGTATGTCTGCTGCCATTAAAGTGGGGTAGGTAAGTAGCCCTGCATTGACGTTATCAGGCTGTTTGCGCGCTTTTTCTTTGAATGAGGTAGTTCTTTCCAGTTCCCCTAAATATGCATTCATATTGAGATAAAGATATAGCTCCAATACTTCTTTAACGTCACTCTGTATATAAATGGTTGCTAAATCAGGATCTATTCCACAAGCCAGATATTCAGTCAGAATAGTGTTAGCATTATTTACAATATTTTCAGGCTTGGGATGTGTAGTTAAAGAATGCCAATCCGCAATAAAGAAATAACAATTGTACTCATGTTGCATTTGTATGAATGCTTTTACTGCTCCAAAGTAATTCCCCAAGTGTAAATTTCCTGTGGGTCTTATTCCACTAACTACGGTTTCCATTATCTATTTGTCGATCTTTTATTAATATTCCTTACAAAGTTAATAATTTGCGTGGTTATTTCTTGTAAATGCTTATTTCAAAATTATTGCAGCCTATACAAAGTATAATGAGTAAAAGTGAAGCGTAGTAATCAAAGAACTTTCTACTCATTTGCAAAATAATCTGTTACCTTGGAATTAGTCTCTTTTATCAACTGTATTGTGGTATATGATGGAAGTTTTTCATCACTATTGTTATCTATTGGCATAAGGTTTAAAATAAATGTAGCCTCACCTCTTGACAAAGGGGGGGGGTATGTTGTATCTTTGTCATAGGGCAAATGTTCTTTTTATACTAATTACAGAAACTATATTTACAGCATTAATTATACAGAAATTAACACTAATGACAGGCTTAATGAGGATTCAAAGCATTAACAAGATATTCCAAAAGCATACAGGTGTGGATTTACATATCAATATTCCATGGCTCTGTATACATCAACTCGAAATTACATTTTGTCAAAACAAGGTAATGAGAAATAAATATCAAATTGTCAGAATGTAAAAAGGCACCTGACGTTAACAATAAAAGCCGTAATGGGGATGTATACACCTCTTTACGGCTTTTTTTGTTTTTGAGCTCTATGATACTTTTTTCTTAGTTAGGTGGAGCTATTTTTCCAACTGTCTTATGCTATTTTCCTAACTACGTGTTTGGATTTTCTTAGTTAGAAAAATAGCACCACCTAACTAAGAAAATAATATGACGTAGTTATAAAAATATTCAGAGTTTTTTAGGTTACGTATCGCTTTTGTCTCTCTTCTATCATCGCTCAAAGATGTTTCCAAAATATTTCATTTTCGCTTCAAATAATACCTTTATGATATATATATATCAAAATTAATAACTATTTGTCATTTATCCATATTGCGATTTTGTAAGTAAATCAATACTCCAAAATAGTATAGGGGGCTTATGGAAACAACCGTTCATACTCGCTATATGAGACTGTTGCATAGCAGGCCAATTGCTTCGTTGCTTGCGAGATTCGCGCTTGGTCATTAACCTGAAGTAAACTCCCTGTGCACTCACTCTTAGCACCTTGCACTTTACCTTCTATGCCCGATCAAAGTGTCTTTTGTCGGCTTTGCCTCCAAAATCCATGAGACTGTTGACTTTTGCAACAGTCTCTATATGCGCGATCTATGAACGGTTGTTGATTTGAGTTATCAGTCTTTTGCTAAGAATGGGTATTCAAATTCAGTGGGAGAAACAAATGTTTCTTTAATAGTTCTGGGACTACACCAACGCATTAGATTGAGGGGACCTCCGGCCTTGTCATTGGTTCCGCTGGCTCGAGATCCACCGAAAGGTTGCTGACCTACTACTGCTCCCGTAGGTTTGTCGTTGATATAGAAGTTCCCGGCAGCATTCCTGAGCTTGTCAAGGGCAACTTCAGTTGCAAACCTATCATTGCTAAATATTGATCCTGTGAGTCCGTACTGAGTGCTTTGATCGCATATTTCGAGCGTTTTCTCAAAATCTTGGTCATTGTATACATACACAGTAAGTACCGGTCCAAAGAGTTCCTCGGTCATAGTAGGGTATTTAGGATTTGTAGTCTTGATCACTGTAGGTTCGATAAAGAACCCTACAGATTTATCTCCCTTACCTCCAAATACTACCTCGGCATCTTTATCTTTTTTTGCGGCATCGACGAAAGACATGATGTTGTCGAACGATGGTTCATCTATCACGGCATTGACAAAGTTGTCAAAGTCCATTACGTCTCCCATTTTGATCTTACCAATCATCTCCCCCATGTGCATCTTGATTTCTTCCCACATGCTTTTTGGTAAGTAAGCGCGTGAAGCCGCAGAGCATTTTTGGCCTTGATATTCAAAAGCTCCTCGTACAAGCGCTGTAGCTACTTCCCTTGCATTGGAAGACGGGTGCACCATCACAAAGTTTTTACCACCCGTTTCGCCTACAATACGGGGGTAAGTTTTGTACTTATCAATATTTTGTGCAATATTTTTCCATAAGGAGTTGAATGTCCCGGTAGAACCTGTGAAATGGAAGCCTGCAAAATCAGGACTAGAGGTAACTACCTTGCCAATAACACTGCCTTTACCGGGAAGAAAATTGACAACGCCGTCGGGCAAACCGGCTTCCTTGAATATTTGCATCAGGATATAATTGCTATACAGCGAAGTGGTAGACGGCTTCCACACCGTAGTATTGCCCATCATAGCAGGTGCAAGATTGAGGTTGGAAGCTATACTGGTGAAATTGAAAGGTGTAACGGCAAATACAAATCCTTCGAGGGGGCGGTATTCAACCCTATTAAGGCATCCTTTACTGCTGATAGGTTGGTCAGCATAGATCTGTCCTGCGTAGTACGCCCCGAAGGTTAGGAAATCTATCAACTCACAAGGAGCATCTATCTCTGCCTGCATGGGGTTTTTACTCTGTCCGAGCATCACGGATGCTGCAAGCTCATAGCGATATTTTGTAGAAATCAGCTCTGCAATACGAAGCATAATAGAGCCTCTCTCCGTCCAAGGCAGGTTTGCCCATGACTCTTTGGCTGCCAGAGCTGCATCTATAGCCATCTGCACCTCTTTTTCTCCTGCTTTGTGATATATTCCCAGTACATGCTTATGATTGTGCGGCATGACTACTTTGCCGGTATCACCTGTCTTGACTTCTTTACCGCCAATGACCAGCGGAATCTCTATCTCTGTCATCATCTGCCTTTGCAGAGCTTCTCTCAGTTTTTTTCTTTCTTCTGATCCCGGAGCATAAGCGTACACAGGCTCATTTTGTGGTTTTGCAAATCTAAATAATGAATTGTTCATTTAAATTGAAAATTTGATTGTTATAAAATGTGTTGTTAACAGAAAATTTCAGCGATCATACATCTTGCTGATCCACCTCCATTTTCTTCAATAGTGTATATCTCAGGAGATAGTATTTGATTGTACTTGAGTATCGTACTCATTTGCTTTTCGTTGAGGCTCGATTTTGCTTGTGCACTCATTATAAGGAATTTTTCTCCATCTTCATTTTCAAGTTGCAACATATTGCCGGCAAACTTGTACACTTGTTCCAATGAGATATCAATGATCTCATGTCCCGTCTGCTTGAATGATTCTATAACTTCGGTACGTTCTTTCTCATCTTTGATACATTCAAGACATATTACTGTGTACTTATCTCCCACACACATCATAACGTTTGTATGATAAATAGGATTGCCATTTAGGTCTGAAGCAGAAAAATAGTGAGACGTATAGCCGAGCTCATTACAATATTCGTCCAGCACCTTGCGTGAAGATCGCTCTGAAGCGCAGCAGTAAACAATTTTATTCACCCTGTCTAATACCATACTACCAGTACCTTCGAGGTATTGATTTTCTCTTTCGTAGCCGGATAAATTGATAACTCTTTGTACCCCCTCGAATTGTCCCACAGTAGCTAAGGTAGTGAGCTTGCGCTCCAATTGCCTATTCTGAGCAAACATGGGATAGAGTATGAGCTCTCCCGTGATATGCGTAGAGAATAGATTGTTAGGGAAGATGGAATCAGGTGTCCATGGGGTAGGAGAGTCTTGTATAACCCAAACATCTATCCCATGTCCTCTCAACAGGGATACGAAGTTGTCAAACTCATTTTTAGCTGCTTTAGAAATCTGCATTGCAGAGGTGTCACTGGCTCGCTGGAAATGATTATTGGCGGCCGTTTCAGTGTTAAATCCAAAGTTAGCAGGTCTGATCATCAGCACCCTGCTTGTAGTCTGCTTTCTTTCCACGTGATTATTCGAGTGATTTTAGAGAGTCTCTGATAATATTAACAGCTTCGATAAGCTCTTCTTTTGTGATACACAACGGAGGGGCCAAGCGTATGATATGCTCGTGGGTTGGTTTGGCCAGTAACCCTCTTTCGGCCATTTCTTCGCATACGTTCCAAGCCGTTTTTCCATTAAATGGCTCTATGATTATGGCGTTGAGCAGCCCTTTTCCTCTCACTAGTTTGAGCAATGGGCTTTCTATTTTTGATAGTTCTTCTCTGAAGAATTTCCCTAATTCTTGAGCATTCTCCATCATATGCTCTTCTTTGATTACGGTGAGGGCTGCTATGGCTACTTTACATGCCAATGGAAATCCTCCAAAAGTAGAGCCATGCTCTCCCGGCTTTATAGTAAGCATGATATGGTCATCGGCAAGTACTGCACTTACGGGTAATACTCCACCCGAAATAGCTTTGCCCAGGACTACAATGTCAGGTCTTACATTCTCATGGTCACAACAAAGCATTTTTCCTGTACGTGCAATACCCGTCTGTACCTCATCCGCTATGAAAAGCGCATTATTTTTCTTACAGATATCATATGCTTGTTTGATATATCCTTCATCAGGGACATTGACACCGGCTTCACCTTGAATGGGCTCTGCTATAAAACCTACAATATCTTTGGAATGCTGCTCAAATACTTTGTTCAAGGCATCTATATCATTGTAGGGGATTTGAATGAACCCCGGCGTATAAGGGCCATAGCCTTTGAATGCAGAAGGATCTGAGCTCATAGATACAATACTGATAGTGCGGCCGTGAAAGTTTCCTTCGCATACGATTATAATAGCTTCGTTTTCATTGACTCCTTTTACGTCATAACCCCATCTGCGTGCAAGCTTTAATGCCGTTTCCACCGCTTCGGCACCACTATTCATAGGCAACATTTTGTCATATCCGAAGTATTTGTGCATAAACTCTTCATACTCACCAAGACTATCATTATAGAACGCTCGTGAGGTAAGACAAATTTTATCGGCCTGATCTTTCAATGCCTGAGTAATCTTGGGATGGCAATGTCCTTGGTTTACCGCACTGTAAGCCGAGAGGAAATCAAAATATTTTTTTCCGTCGACATCCCATACAAATGCGCCTTTACCTTTTGATAATACGACTTCAAGCGGATGATAATTATGTGCTCCGTATTTGTTCTCGAGGTCAATGTAGGCTTGCGCCTTTTCTGTTATTTTCATCATTATCGTATTAGAAGTTAATATACTGTGCCGATTATCGACAAATCTCTCAAATTTATGAATTAATCACTGAGTTACAATATCTTTTAGCAAATAAATTATTGTATGGGATGTTATTTTAATACTCTTTTCATAAAAAACGAGTCTATTTAATACATATTACTGGTTTTATGCAGGACTTTTTGTCTTTCATCCTCTATTGGATTTCCTTTGATCGTGACATTTTGTCGTAAACTAAAATATGGCATTTACTTTGTCTTATTATAAGCAGAGCAATAAATTATAATTAAAATTATAAATATGAATAAAAACGGTAAGATTGGGGTTACCAGTGAGAACATTTTCCCCATTATAAAAAAATTCCTTTATAGTGAGCACGATATCTTTTTGCGTGAATTGGTATCTAATGCCGTAGATGCTACAGAAAAGCTTAAAACCTTGAGTTCTATTGGTGAATATAAAGGAGAATTAGGCGATATTGCAGTGCGCATAGGCTTTGATGCTGATGCCAAGACTATTACTATTAGTGATAGAGGTATAGGTATGACAGCTGAAGAAGTAGATAAGTACATCAATCAAATCGCTTTTTCAAGTGCAGAAGAGTTTCTCGAAAAGTATAAAGACGACAAAGCCGCTATCATAGGGCATTTCGGACTCGGTTTTTACTCTTCGTTTATGGTATCAGAGAGGGTAGACATTATCACTAAATCATATAAAGAAGGTGCTCCTGCTGTGAAGTGGTCATGTGACGGATCGCCCGAATATACCATGGAGGAGTGTGACAAAGCTGATAGAGGTACTGACATTGTACTGCATATCGATGAAGAGAATAAAGACTTCTTGAACAAGACCAAAATAGAGGAACTGCTCAATAAATACTGCAAATTCCTTACGGTGCCTATTGTATTCGGTAAGAAGCAGGAATGGAAAGATGGTAAGTATGTAGATACGGACGAGGATAATCAAATCAATGATACTAACCCGGCATGGACCCGCAAACCGGCCGATCTTACGGACGAAGATTATAAGTCATTCTACCGTCAGTTGTATCCTCATGTGATGGACGAACCTCTTTTCTGGATTCACCTCAATGTTGATTATCCATTCAATTTGACAGGAATTCTTTATTTCCCCAAAATCAAGAATCAGCTTGATCTTCAGCGCAATAAGATACAATTGTATTCCAATCAAGTATTCGTTACAGAAGAGGTAGAAGGCATTGTACCCGAATATCTCACCCTATTGCATGGTGTAATTGACTCACCTGATATACCATTGAATGTATCTCGCTCTTACCTCCAGAGTGATGGTCAAGTCAAGAAAATATCTAACCATATTACTAAAAAGGTAGCAGATAAGTTGGAAGAAATTTTCAAAAACGATCGTGCTACATTTGAAGAAAAATGGGATAGCCTCAAGATCTTTATCCAATACGGAATGCTCTCTGATGAGAAGTTCTATGAAAGAGCCGTAAAATTCCTGCTGTTTACAGATATCGATAATAAGAAGTATACCATGGACGAATATCGTACCTTGGTAGAGGGTGTTCAGACGGATAAGGACGGACAGGTAATATATTTGTATGCAACAGACCGTAACGCCCAATACAGCCATATACATCGTGCCGTAGAGAAGGGATATAGTGTGCTCTTGATGGATGGACCTTTGGATGTTCATGCTGTAGGACAATTGGAGCAAAAGTTGGAGAAAACTCGTTTTGTGCGTGTGGATAGCGATTCTATCAATAAGATTATCGTAAAAGATGATCATGCAGATGTAAAATTGACTCCGCAAGAAAAAGAAACTCTGACCCAAATATTCAATGGACGTCTGCCCAAAAAGGAGAAACAAAACTTCCATGTAGAGTTTGAATCTTTGGGAGAAAATGCCGATGCTATCTTGATCACTCAAAGCGAGTTTATGCGCCGTATGCAAGAGATGGCTAAGATGCAACCGGGAATGAGTTTCTACGGAGAAATGCCTGATAGCTACAACGTGATTTTGAATGCTGATCACGGACTTATTAAGAGAGTGATAGAGCAGGAAAAGGACTTGGAACACAACCTCAAAGACCTTAGATCTTCTTTGGGCGAGAAAACTGCTGAAATTGAAACCCTCAAGAAGAATCAAGAAGGAAAGAAAGATGAAGAGATACCTGTAGCTGATAAAGAAGCTCTTGAGAAGGTTACACGTGAACAAGCCGAAGTTCAGGGTAAAATCAATACTCAATTGAATGAATTTGGTTCAAACAATGATTTAGTGGGACAGTTGGTAGACTTAGCATTGCTTGGTAGTGGACTTCTCACAGGAGAGCAATTGGCTAGATTCATTCATCGAAGCCAGAAACTATTATAATCAATAGTAAAATAGTCACAAAAACCGTCTGCAATGCACTATTGCAGATGGTTTGGCTTGCGATAGGAGAGATTGAAAAGAAATGGATAATGCCTATTAGGAATTGGGGTATAATAATGAATCAATTTTTAGTTATATTTGAAAACAGAATCGAGCTTTAACTCTCGACTAAAGCTCGAACTCGAATATAGTTTACACAAAATTATGGACAGTGCCGACACAGTCCCTAAAATTTGGGTTCTCACATCTTCATTTTACAAATTATTATACCAATCTCTTTTTATTGCAACGGTTTCTGTTAATCTGGTTTCTACTCCCAAACTCAATTCTTTTAGTTTTTCGCAAAGAATTTCACCATCAATTAAATCTATAGGAGATGCTCCATCTCGTGTTGCTTCTTTTGTTGCTTCTTTTGTGAAACTCCCAGTAGTAATGAAAACACCTTTATCAGCGCGTCCTTCCATAGCTCCTCTAAAGTCCCGAATTTGGCTTGGGTTGATTGTCCCTTTATAACGCTTGCACTGAAAAATAACACGAAAACTTAAAAGACCACTTACACGAACAATTCCTTTACCGTCAATACCCCCATCACCGGCTTTCCCTGTTACTTCTACTTGGAAAAATCCACACTCTCTTAGAAGTCTTTGTGCAAGTCGCTCAAATGCTGCTGGTGAAATATTGTAGAGAACATTTAGAAGTTGGCTTTTCCATTCTTCTGTGTTTTCAACCTCATCAGACACCTCATCAAAGTTATTTTGTTTGGATTTTTCTTTTTTGCTGTTTAATTGTTGTAATCTAACCGTTCTGACAATCTCTGAATAATCAAGATTATCAATGTCAAAATCTGATTTTAAAAGAGCCCAGACTCCTTTACTGGAATTCTCTAAAAGTCCGAATTTTTTTAAATAAGTTCGGCTCCATGCAAGCCTATAATCGACTTCATATATTGTTCCTTTTTCGCCATGAGGGACTTGAATTATTTCTTCCGGAAAATTTTCAATTTCATAAACTTTTGAGTTTATCTCTTCTATTGTCCCGGACCCTCCCAGTTCAATTAGTGCTTTCAAAGTTGGAACTATAAGCTCGTCAAATTTTGGTAAGATGAGGCCTTTTTTTGTTTTTGCCATTCAATTGTCTATTTTATGCCATTGGGGTTGATATGGTAATTTATTTACATCATTTTATTTTTGAAGATTTACCAATTCAACAGCTTTTGTTGGATTAGTATAAGCATAGAGATGGTTATTTCAACCTTCAAATATACATTTATTGTTTAAATATTTGTGCGATCTTTTCTTGTTTTTCTTATCAGAAGTTTGAGTTATTAACTTAGTAGAAGAGACTTTTGGACAATCAGCGATCTGCGAGATTTTATTTTATGGGTGGATATAATATGTGGATATAAAAAACCTCGAAAACTTTTGTTTTCGAGGTTTCTTTATTTTTATTGCTGGAACAATTTTATCCAAGGAATCCGAGTAGGATACCTGCAGCCACAGCAGATCCTATTACACCGGCAACGTTGGGTCCCATGGCATGCATAAGCAAGTAGTTTGTAGGGTCATACTTGAGTCCTACTACTTGAGATATACGTGCTGAGTCGGGAACCGCTGATACTCCGGCATTACCGATAAGTGGATTGATCTTGTTTTCTTTAGAGAGGAACAGGTTGAAGAATTTTACGAAAAGCACACCACCTATTGTAGCTACAATAAATGAAAATGCACCTAATGCAAAGATCATAATAGAAGAGGTAGTAAGAAACTGTGTAGCTTGAGTAGAAGCACCTACAGTAACACCAAGGAGTATGGTGATAACGTCAATAAGTGGACCTCTTGCTGTTTCTGCTAATCTTCTTGTAACACCACTTTCCTTAAGGATATTACCAAAGAACAACATACCCAATAGCGGCAGACCCGAAGGTACAAGGAATGTTGTGAGTAACAAACCGGCTACAGGGAATATTATCTTTTCAGTATTGGATACATGACGTGGTGTTTTCATCCTGATAAGACGCTCTTTTTTTGTCGTCAGCAATTTCATGAATGGCGGTTGTATAATAGGAACCAAAGCCATATATGAATAAGCCGATACTGCAATAGCTCCCATTAGGTTAGGTGCTAATTTGGATGAAAGGAATATTGCAGTGGGGCCGTCAGCTCCTCCGATGATACCTATTGCTGCAGCCTGATTGGGTTCAAATCCCATCTGGAGAGCAATCATGTATGCCGCAAAAATACCTATCTGAGCAGCAGCGCCAATGAGCATCAATTTCGGATTAGAAATAAGTGCCGAAAAGTCAGTCATAGCACCGATACCAAGGAATATTAGCGGAGGATACCAACCCTTTGAGACCCCTTGGTAGAGAATGTTTAGTACAGATCCCTCTTCGTATATACCCACTTGTAAGCCGGCATCTTTGAAGGGAATATTACCTATAAGCATACCAAAGCCTATAGGGATCAAAAGTAAGGGTTCAAATTCATATTTAACGGCTAAGAAAATGAATAGAATCCCTACGAGAATCATGACGAAATGCCCCGGAGTGGCATTGGCAAATCCGGTATAGGAGAGAAATATCTCCAAATTCTCTAATAGGAAATTTCCGCCCATATTTTATCCTATTATTACAATATCAGAACCTTCTAGAATAGAATCACCTTTTGAAACGCGTACATCGATGATTTTACCATCTCTATCTGCATTGATGTTGTTTTCCATCTTCATGGCTTCGAGGATAGCGATTGTTTGTCCTACTTTCACTTCGTCGCCAACTTTTACCTTAATATCAAGAATGATACCTGGCAGAGGAGATTTTACACCTGATCCATTGCTGTTTGACGCATGTGCATGTGCAGGCTCTGATTTAGTAGGAGCAGCACTCGCTGTGGGGCGTGGTGCAGGCTTTACTATAGGCTTAGCTTTCTTTTCTGTAAGGATATCTACTTTGTATGATTTGCCGTTAACTTCTACCTCAGCGGCATTTTCATCAATACTGTTAATGGCCACTTTATATTCGGTACCATTAATTTTATATTTGTATTCTTTCATTTTTCTAATATTAAAGTAAATGACTTAATAACGGTTGGGGAGCTCACGCATTGTTTGTGTCTTGGTATTCCAAGAGGTACAGATATGGCGTCTTTTGAATGTCAATTTCAATGATTCTAAATCATGAGCCATATTGTAGCCTTCTTCATGCATTGCCATTGCAATGGCTATGAATACTTCGTCTTGCATAGTCTCTGAATTCATCTGCTTTGTTTTTTAATAATTTGTTGGCGCATTGTCAACGCTTTATTGTTCCAAGCTGAAGAGGCTGTCCTGTGTGATCTGTTGAAAGTCAGAGTATAACTTTCCTGATCATGGGTATCGCCCATTTCTTCGTACAAAGCCAGTGCTATAGCAGCATAAACATCGTCAGGGACAGATTCAGAACTCACGGTTACCTGTGTATTTGTGCCATCGCTCCAGGCTTCTTCCTTGCTTTTCCTTTTTTGGGATGCTGAGATAGAAGCTTTCCCGATGTATTTAAATACCAGTGCGAGAATAATGAGTCCTAGGAATACTACAAGTATTGCCGTAAGAGCCATGATTCCACCGCTGCGATCTTCTCTTTTCAAACGATCAATTTTTTCATTGGAGTCAAGCGTAACATTATTGGTGCTTGGCGTAACTTTCGTCATATTTGCCCAAGCCGACTTATTACCTATACCGCCTGCTCCGTCAAGTATTCTGCCGTAGCTTATATCTGGAGGAATTTGAGCCGGTACTGTGATGCTATCGATGATCGTTTTACCATCGGCATCTATCAAAGCGATAAAATTAGGCTTGTTGGGGTCAAGGGTAAAATTGAGGTGAAAAGTACCTTTGATAGCATCATTATCAGCCCAAAACAAAATGTGTTGATAAGGCTTTATTAACGTAAGAACGTCACCTTTAGGCACCATGTACTTTTTCAGATTAGAAATGTCATCGGTAAGATAACACCCCTTCATATCAACTGATGCCGCACTGCTATTGTAAATCTCTATCCATGGATGCCTATTTCCATAGTCGTCAATGAAGTTTGTCTCATTCGAGACAAGAACTTCATTGAGACGTAAGGAAGTAGCCTTCTGCCCCCAAAGTGGTGCAGACAATGACCCAATAGCGAGGGACAGCATCAGGGCACTTAGTTTCCTTCCGGTAATCTTCATCTTATATAATCTTTATTTAATACTGATTATAATGGAAGGTTATCATGCTTCTTAGCAGGGTTGATCTGCTTTTTAGTGCGAAGCTGCTCGAGTGCGCGAATGATACGGAAGCGAGTGTTTCGAGGCTCGATAACATCATCCATGTAACCATAAGAAGCTGCATTGTACGGATTAGCAAATGCTTTTCTGTATTCTTCTTCTTTATCAAATGCTGCTTGTGCAGGATTTTCCGATGCGGCTACTTCTTTGGCAAAAATAACTTCCACAGCACCACTCGGACCCATTACTGCAATTTCAGCTGATGGCCATGCATAGTTTATATCAGAGCGTAAGTGTTTTGAACTCATTACAATGTAAGCTCCACCGTAAGCCTTACGTAAGGTAACGGTGATTTTGGGCACTGTGGCTTCTCCATAAGCATATAAAAGTTTTGCTCCATGTACGATAACGCCATTGTACTCTTGTCCTGTACCCGGTAAGAAGCCCGGCACGTCTACCAAAGTCACCAATGGGATGTTGAATGCATCACAAAAACGAACAAAACGTGCAGCTTTGCGCGAAGCATTGCTATCCAAGCATCCTGCCATTTGCATAGGCTGATTGGCTACGATACCAACACTCTGACCATTAAAACGTGCAAAACCAATGATAATGTTTTTGGCATAGTCTGCATGTACCTCAAGGAATTCGCCATCGTCCACAATGGTACCGATCACTTCATACATGTTGTAGCCTTTGTTTGGCTCATCCGGGATGATTTCATTCAGGCTGTCATCGATACG
This sequence comes from Porphyromonas pogonae, assembly GCF_036320655.1. Classification (NCBI taxonomy): domain Bacteria; kingdom Pseudomonadati; phylum Bacteroidota; class Bacteroidia; order Bacteroidales; family Porphyromonadaceae; genus Porphyromonas; species Porphyromonas pogonae. The sequence continues at coordinate 1,881,037 of NZ_CP143258.1, read as the reverse complement.
ATCGATAGGATCTGTACATTCCACACATGGAGCATCCTCCATATTGTTTTGAGGAATAAAGCTGAGAAGATGGCGAATAAGGCGTATACCTTCTTCTTCGTTCTCTACGGCAAAATGAGCAACACCGCTCTTAGAGGCATGGACGCTGGCACCACCCAATTGCTCTTGGGTTACGTCTTCTCCTGTAACGGTTTTTACCACTTTGGGCCCAGTGAGGAACATGTAGCTTGTGCCCTTGGCCATGATATTGAAGTCTGTGAGAGCAGGAGAATATACTGCACCTCCGGCACAAGGACCGAATATGGCAGAAATCTGAGGTACTACACCTGAAGCAAGGATGTTGTTTTGGAAGATGTTGCCATATCCGCAAAGGGCATTTACACCTTCTTGGATACGAGCTCCACCGGAATCATTCAGACCTATAACCGGTGCGCCCATCTTCATGGCAAGCTCCATCACTTTACAGATTTTAGAAGCCATCATTTCTGATAAAGCCCCGCCAAATACAGTAAAGTCCTGAGCGAATACATAAACAAGACGACCGTCTATAGTACCTGAACCGGTAACAACGCCGTCGCCTAAAAATTTGGTTTTGTCAATGCCGAAGTTTGTAGATCTGTGGAGTACAAATGTGTCGATCTCTTCAAAGCTTCCTTCATCGAGCAACATTTCAATACGCTCACGTGCTGTAAACTTGCCTTTTGCGTGTTGGTTTTCTATTCTTTTTTCACCACCACCCAGTCGGGCAGTCTCGCGGAGTTGAATCAACTCCTTGATTTTTTCAAATTGAACACTCATAAAATATTTATTGATGTGAAATTGATTAATCTTTTTTACAATCGCATAGTTCTGTGAGTACACCCAATGTACTTTTTGGATGGAGGAAAGCGATGTTTAGTCCTTCGGCTCCTTTACGTGGAGCTGTGTCTATCAAGCGTACACCCTTTGATTCTGCATCTTTCAGAGCTTCTGCACAGTCTGGTACAGCAAAAGCTATGTGATGGATACCTTCGCCTCTTTTCTCAATAAACTTTGCGATGGTGCTTTCTTCGGATGTGGGTTCCAGCAATTCGATCTTTGTTTGTCCTACTTTGAAAAATGCTGTCTTTACCTTCTGGTCTGCTACTTCTTCGATGTTGTAACATTTAAGGCCAAGAATCTCCTCGTAATAAGGAAGAGAGTCTTCAATACTCTTTACTGCAATACCAAGATGCTCAATGTGTGAGAGATTCATAGATATTTAATATTTATGTGATTAAAAAAATTATTAAAAGCAGTACATTGCTTTATAATTAATTACAAAAATAAGAAATAAAGCAAAGGAGCAGTGCATTTATTAAGGAAAAATCTGCCTAATAGATATTTTTATATCTCATAAACAAAAAATAAGAGAGAGAAGTGCCTTGTATATATAAAATAAGGCCTGAATTGATAATACTGTCTCAAAATTCAATTGTTTTTTGTTAAATATAAAAATACTATTCTTTCTAAAAAGATTAAGAAACTGTTTAGATTTAAATCAAAAAAGAATAACTATATTAGTAAAATCTTTCTGTGAGAATCATACTAAAACAAACTATTATGTCGCTATCTTATTCAACACTCAGATCCAATTTTGCCCGAGTGAAAAGTAAAAATGTCTCGTAGGTAGGAGAAATAATCGGCGGAAAAGTACAGGAAAACATAAAAGCCGGAGTCTTTAAGAATGCATGTGCCATAAGAATGTCTTATGCTTTTAACTATTCAGATTGCTTATTAACAAGGGGGGCGTCTGTTTCTAACTTCTAATTTCTATCTATGTGGTTAATTCTCAAAATAAATTTATCGACGCTTAACTAAACGACATTGAATCATATGTATAAAAAAAGGATAGTTACAACCGTCATCACATTAAAATTCATTGCGTTATATGCTTTGATTTCCGTTTTTAACAGTTGCGGCAGTGGCAACGGAAAAAAGTTGTTCCAAATTGAGCACAACAATTTATATGGCTATATAAATGAAAAATCCGATACGGTTGTCCAATGCAACTATCTGTTTTCCTATACCGATACCATCAAAACAATCGGGTTTGTGATGAACCAAAATAACCGGATCATTTGCCTGAATAACAAAGGCGAAGAAGTTTTTGAAACGTTCAACTACGACAATGGTCCCGATTATCCACGGGAAGGCTGTTTCCGGATCATCGGAAAAAACGGGCTAATGGGTTTTGCTGATACACTGGGAAATGTTGTTGTTGAGCCTGTATATAAATTTGCCTATCCGTTTGAAGGAGGCAAGGCTAAAGTTACCTTTACCGGCCAATTAAAGTCGGATTCCGCCTCCAATGGCGAATACCATTATTGGGAAAGCGCCATCAACAATCCGCTACGCAAAAAATAAACGAAAAAATACCTGAAACGGCTGAACGGACATTAAGAAACTGTTTTGATTTCAATAAAAAGTCTATCAGTGGCAGTCACGGCTCTTTTTCTTATCTTTAAATATAAGAACTAAATCATATTTAAAGAGTAATAAAATGGGATATTGTACTGACCTAACTGATAGAGAGGGGCAAGTTATAGAAAATCTTTTAGATGACAACGACCGCAAGCGAAAACATTCTCTTCGTTCTATTTTTAATGGCATTTTTTATTTGGTAAAAACCGGCTGCCAATGGCGTATGCTTCCTTGTGGAGACTGTTGAAAAAGTCGGATCGATAGACAGAGACATAAAACGAGCAGTTTTCCGCCCGATTTTAGTGAACAGACGAAGGAATTGTGATTCTAACTTTCTTGATTTAGCTCATTTTTGAGCTACTTGAGGGGGGCTTCCCCTTCAATCGGAGAAATGTAAGTTATTTGTATACGAACAAAGATACAACATATTTCCTTTGCCCAGAGTAAAATAAATAAAACTGACCTATATTATAGTAATTCAAAGCCAGCAACGTAAGTTTATTATGATAATACCTTGTTGTCAATGAATTCTATAATATCTAAAGCATTGCCCTACCAAAACTTTATATAAACAATAAGATTTAAGTTGAGAAGACATTAATAATACAATAGATCAGAATGGATAGCCAATACCAAAATGCCAAGCAAAGAGATCACTTCTGTTACCATTGATCATTCTCCATTTATCTTTACCTTGCTTTTGCGGGTCATATATTTTGATCCCCATATCAAACCTTAATACAAAATAGTCAAAATCAAGTCTCAAGCCTGCTCCTGTGGATAATGCTATCTCTTTATAAAATTTATCAAAGCGAAATACTCCACCGGGTTGTTGTTTGTAGTCTCTGATAGTCCAAATATTTCCGGCGTCGATAAACAATGCAGAATGAAGTTTGGATATAAGTTTTGAGCGCAATTCTACATTTAAGTCCAATTTGATGTCTCCTACTTGATCAAAAATAGTGGTGCTTTCACCCTTGGACATACTACCCGGGCCTAAAAGACGTGTACCCCAACCTCGTACGCTATTTGCCCCTCCACCGAAATAACGTAAGTCGAAGGGGATATTACGAGAGTTGCCATAAGGACAAGCTATGCCCAACCCGGTATGGAAAGCAACTGTGTTCTGCTCATTGATACGATGAGTGTGTGCATAATCAAATTCAGCTTTTACAAATTGGGAATAGTTGATATTATACAAGTCGTATGCGCCATAATTGTCCTTTTTTTGTTTACTCAGTTTAGATATCGCATAGAGTAGATTGCCGGCTGTTTGTAGATATATCCTTATGTTTGTGTTATCCCTCTCTGATCTGTTATTGACTTTTCGTGATGAATTATATGTAATAAGCATATTGGATCCTAATATGAACTGATCACGATAAATAAACATCTCAGTATAAAGCGGAATAGAGTTCCTGAAATTATCATCGATATTTACAAATCGCAGATAATTGATATTTATAGGATAGAATGTATACTGAAGCTCCGGGTGGTAGAAGCGATTCCATGTATACCCCCATTTGGCTGATAACATGATACGATCAAACTCCGGTCTGGTTTGATAATCATAAGCAAAATTGATATCAGTACTTGACTTGAGGATTTTTGCTGATTTGATCAGATTAAGATCTAAAAAGCGGGGTAGCCTTATACTTGATTCTATGCCATACCCAAAGAACTTTTTATTTTGTTGCTTGAATGACTCGAAGTTCCCTCTAAGTTTGATTTCAAACTGCTCTGCACCTCCAAAAATATTATTGTGTTTGAGTCCTAAAGAAGTAAGAAAACCTAAGTTTCCAGACGAGTTGGTAAGGTCAAGCTCGCTCGTAAATTGCTTAGTTTTCTGCGCTTGAGTAGTGATTTCACAATTTAGGATATGTGGTTCCGTAGAAAGGGCTGTATCTTGTTTATACACAATGTTTGATGAGCGTATTGCCGGCAAATCGGAATAAAAAGAGTAAGTATGCTCAGCAAGCTCTTCACTGTACTCATCCCCAGGTCTTATGAAATTACGACGATATAAAATAGATGGTCGTATATTTTTACCTTTTTTGTCATAAATTACCTTTACTCCACTGATCATGGTACTATCCAGAGAAGATGCTTTAATGTCGGATCTTGCACGATCTATGTTTGAATAAATCGTAACATGCCCAATTTTATACTTAGGTATGCTATCTCTATCTATGATTGTCTTTACCCAAGCCCCTGATTGGGGTAGGGTGTCTACTTCAAATTTTACATCATTGAGTGTAAAATCCCAATATCCACGATTGCGAAGAGCTCGGGTTATCTTTTTGCGTTCTTTGATGAGAGACTTTGGGGAGAGCGGAAGCCCGGGCTTAAGGTAAATATTCCTATCGTCTGATAAGTATTTACTATTCCTATTGTCAAAAATCTCTCTTTTTATGCTTTTGTCTTTTACAAAAAGGATTGTGCTATCTATAAAATATCTTTTCCCCAGCTGTACATCATATGTAACTGCCACTTTTTGAGTCCCTATTGTATCTATGGAAAAAGAGGTCCGAGTGTTGAAATAACCTTCGTTTTCCATAAAAGACGCGAGATTTATTGCTGACTGACGTGTATCTTCAATATTGAATATTACGGGAGCTTCTCCCATTTTTCTCAATAGCCTGTTGATTCCATTGTTGTTCAATGGATTGCTTAGATTATAAAAGAGGAGTTGGGATCTGAAAAGTCCCAGAAATTTTTGATTTGGTTTTTGGATGATATAATGGTTCATCTCATAAGAATTATTCAACTTAATATCTTGAGTAATTCTTATTTTATTTTTTTCAAGAAGGTATTGTCCTTCAGGGATGTTTTTAGTCGTTGAACAACTATAAAGTATCCAAATAGTAGAGATATAGAGCCAGCTTCTTTTTTTCACAGAGAATATCCGGTTGATTTTTTATAATTGATTCCATATCCTCCATGACTCCTCTGCTTGGATGAGTAGCATTTGCAATCCATTCTTCGTTATCGCACCGTGACTTGCTGCTTTCTCAAGGAATAGGGTAGTCTCAGGATTATAAATGAGATCGTAGCATATATGATGGTCAGTGAGGCTCTCATAAGGTATAGGAGGACATTCATTGACATGCGGATACATCCCCAATGTAGTGGCGTTTATAATAAGGCGATATTTGTCCATAATTATTGCGGGAGTAATCTGAGAATAACTCAGTATATTATCTCTTTGAGGGTCTCGACTGACCACATCATGACTAATGCCCATAAGTTTGAGAGCACGACATATCGCAATAGATGCTCCTCCCGTGCCTAAAACCAGAGCTCGATCTACACCTGAAAGATCCATATTCTGGAGGGATTCTTTGAATCCAATGATATCACTATTGTAGCCTATAAGGCTTTTCTTGCCGAAAAACCCTTTTTCTATCTTTATTACATTGACTGCACCTGCCATCTCGGCTTCAAAATCTATGTGATGGAGATATTTGAGAACCTCACGTTTGTAAGGTGATGTTACATTGAGCCCCACCAAATTGGGCTCAGAAGCTATAAGCTGTGGTAGTTCCTTGATTGACTGTATAGGAAATAAATGATATTCCGCATCAATCTTTTCCGCTTTGAATTTTTCATCAAAATACTTAGCGGAAAAAGAATGTTCGAGCGGATAACCTATTAAACCAAATTTTTTCATTTGATAGCCATATAAATTGCACATGTCCCAGGGACTAAAGATTTGTAGTAAGCCTCTGTAAACCCGGCTTCATAAAAAAGTTTGACCATCTCATCGCGTTGGGGGACTGAGGTAATAGATTTGGGAAGATATGAATAGGCATTTGCATCATTGGATATCATATTTCCAATAAAAGGAATAAATTTACCTGAATATATCTTATACCCCCAACGCATTAGACGATTTTTGGGCTCAGTAAGCTCTAGGATCATGAGAGGTTTACCTTCCTTGAGAACTCTTTTTAGTTCCTTAATAGACCCTGGAATATCTTCGAAATTCCTGATTCCGAAAGCTATGGTAATGGCATCAAATGAGCCATCTTCGAAAGAGAGCTTGAGTGCATCTTCTTTTTGGAATGAGATCTTCTCTTCAAGATTGAGGGTTCTTACTTTCTTGGAACCTATCCTCATCATTTCATCAGAGATGTCTGCTCCGATTATCTTGTTTACGGAGGGGATAGAATTGACCATATCAATCGCGAGATCCCCTGTGCCGGTTGCTAAATCGAGTATCTTTTGAGGGAGATAAGGGGATAACATCTTTATCCCCTTTTTTCTCCATTTTTTATCTAATCCTAAAGATATAATACGATTGAGCTGATCATAGCTGGGAGCGATGTGATTGAACATCTTCTTGACCTGATCAACTTTTGATTCGTTTGAATTATACGGTGTAATCATTAATTGCTTTAACAATATTTTGTTCTATTCTATTCTCCAAATCAGCTGATGATTCTTTGCGGAATTTATCACCCACCACATGCTCATAAAGCTCTATGTATCTCTCGGAAACGCTATGGCAATACTCAGGAGTCATCTCAGGAACAGCTTGTCCTTTTTGCCCTTGAAATCCATTTTCAATGAGCCACTGGCGCACAAATTCTTTTGAGAGTTGCTTTTGAGGTTGATTATTCCTGAATTTTTCTTCATATCCATCAGTATAGAAGTAACGAGAAGAATCAGGAGTATGTATCTCATCTATAAGATAAATTTCACCATTCCTTTTACCAAATTCATATTTAGTATCTACTAAAATAAGACCTTTTTCCTTAGCCATCTGCTGCCCTTTTTCGAACAAAGCATAGGTGTACTTCTCCATGATTTCATAATCTTCACAAGATACTAGGCCTTGTTTGATGATATCTTCCTTCGATATGTTTTCATCATGACCTTCATCAGCTTTCGTGGTAGGGGTAATGAGTGGAGTAGGGAACTTCTCGTTTTCTTTCATCCCATCGGGAAGAGCGATACCACAAAGCTCTCTTTCTCCATTTTTGTAAGCTCTCCATGCACTCCCTGTAAGATAACCTCTGATTACCATTTCAACTTTAAAAGGCTCACACTTATATCCAAATGTAACCATGGGATCAGGTGTACATATCTTCCAGTTGGGTACAATATCTTTTGTTGCGTCTAAGTAATAAGAAGCTATTTGATTTAGAACTTGTCCTTTGAAAGGAATCCCTTTGGGCAAGACAACATCAAATGCAGAGATGCGATCAGTTGCAATCATGGCAACATAATCATCACCGATAAAGTATACATCCCTGACCTTTCCCTTGTAAACAGCTGTTTGCTTAGGGAAGCTGAAATTAGTTTTTAGTAGTGTCTCTTCCATTTTCTATAAGTTGAAATTTATGAATTAATATCTTTCAGATGAGGATTCATCCTCAATGAAAGTTGTTTTCTTATTATCGTAAGCATCAACGATTTTTTGAACCAGAGGATGTCTTACAATATCTTGTTTTTCAAATCGTATAACCCCTATACCTTCCGTAGGTTCGAGAATTGATAATGCTTCCTTGAGGCCTGATCTTACTCCTCTGGGTAAATCTATCTGCGTGATGTCGCCTGTAACAATCATTTTACCTCCTATTCCCAAACGAGTAAGAAACATTTTCATTTGATGAGTAGTGGTATTTTGTGCTTCATCTAATATGATTACGGCATCATTAAGGGTGCGTCCACGCATAAATGCCAATGGAGCAATCTGTATTACACCTGTTTCCAGATATTCTTTGAGCTTTGGTGCCGGAATCATCTCGCCCAAGGCGTCATATAAAGGCTGAAGGTAAGGGTCAAGTTTGTCTTTCATCTCTCCCGGCAAAAACCCAAGCTTTTCGCCGGCTTCCACAGCGGGTCTTGATAAAATAATGCGTCGCACAGCTTTGGCTTTGAGAGATTTTACTGCCAAAGCGATAGCTATAAATGTTTTTCCCGATCCAGCCGGGCCTATCGCAAAATTGAGGTCATTACTATTAAATGATTTAACTAGTTTTTTTTGATTATCACCTCTTGCTGTTATTGGCTTACCTCCCACACCATACAAGATGAGGTTACCATTGGCCTTGAGTATAGCATCCGTTTCTGTTTGGTTGCCATGGGCTATATTAACAATATCTTCTTCCGTGAGCTGATTGTATGTTGCGCAATGCTTTTCTATCTTTTCCAGTAAAGAGAGCAACTTTTCTGTTTCATTGCTTTCTCCCAGAATTTTGATTACATTTTTATGAGACATGATTTTGAGTTTTGGGAACAGGTTACCCAAAAGCACAAGGTTAGACTTATTTAATCCGTAAAAAACTACGGGATCGACATCTTCAAGAATGTAAAGCCTTTCTGTCATTCAGTTTTAAATATTATTATTGACGATGAGCACTATGTATTAAATATTTTAAGTCCTCAATCCATTCGGGGTAATTATTTTCTAAATCTTCAATATAAAGAGGCACTCTAAAATTCCAGTTTTGCGCAGGATTTTCGGGATGATTTATTTGTTCGTCTTTTGGAGTTAGCAAATGTAATCTTTTATCAATAGACATCCAATCAATAAGAGGTAAAATTGCAAGCATAGAGTTAGAATGCATATGATTGTATACAATTCTATAATACAAAGGGTCTACATAGGTATTTGATGAAGATATGACCTTGGCTCCAATGTGTATGTGATAATCTCTTTGTTCCTTCTCAGAAAGTTGCTCATACCATGCTCTCAGCGATGGCATATCGTGTGTAGATGTGGTACAAACGGAATGATAGGGGAGTTTGTACAAGTCAGTAAAATTATCAAATGTTTTTTTCTTCGGCATCCTCTCTAAATCAAGGGAAAGAATATTTAGTGTGTGTAACACTTCCGGTACACATAAAGGTATCATTCCTAGATCTTCCGCACATACCAGCATATCAGAACTTTCTAGAATAGGGATGAGACGTTTGAGAGCTACATCTTTCCAGAGATTTATATTTCGATGAACATAATAATATTCCGCCATTTTATCCCAGCATTGGCGCTCTTCATAACTCCAGTGACTATACATAAGGCTTTTGTGAAAAGCTATACGAGGATGATAATTGTCTATTACAACTTTATCTTGTATAAAAGCAACTTCTGTACAAAGATGCATGAGGGTCGAAATAGTTGTTTGTCCTCCCAGGATTTTATCCTTATCTAAAGATTGATAATCGACTTGGTTTGTCCATTTCAGGGTATAAGTGTCTGGAATATCCACCTTGATCAAGATATTACTTTGGATCAGATATGAGAGTACATCTTTCTCGAATAAATCATTCAAATCGGAAAGGTGTATAAGCGGTTTGTCCAAATACCGGAAATCCACGTTTGCGCCAAAGTTGATAATTTCATCACCACAGAGTGGCAGTGCCGGATTGAATCGTCCTAATAATCCTGAGATTTGATTTTTTGGAATCTCCCATATTCTAAAGAAACCCAGTATATGGTCTATACGAAAGGCCTTAAAATAGGTAGACATTCGTTTGAAACGATTACGCCACCAATCAAAATGGTCATATTCTATTGCATTCCAATTATAAGTAGGAAAGCCCCAGTTTTGCCCGTCGGGTGCAAAATCATCGGGTGGGGCTCCTGCTGAATAATTTAGATTGAAAAGGTGAGGTTTTGTCCATGTCTCTACACTGTGGGGAGAAACTCCAATGGGAATATCTCCTTTTAATACAATATGTTTTTTTTCAGCATATTCACATACATCTTTGAGCTGGATATGAAGCAGATATTGTACATAAAAATAATATGAGGCATTCTCAATATTTGCAGGAAATTCAATATATTTTAAAGTCTTATATTTATCATAGGTAGCATATTCTCCCCATTCATGAGGCATTTTGCCGGGATTGTTATCTCTTAACAAACAAAAGGCAACGTAAGGTAGTAACCACTCCTCATGAAAAATACGGAAATCTCTGTAGGGCTTTTTTCTCATTACTTTTTCTGCATTTTCCTTGAAGTGAAGTCGTAAATATTCCTGCTTAAGTGAGCTTACACCTGTGTAGTCCAATGACATGAGTGTCCTAAACATCTCTGCTCGCTCTTGAAAATGTGCCTCCACTTCAGCATCTTTCAGAGGGGATAATGCCGAAAGATCAATATATATAGGGTTTATTGCATCTGATGAAATTGCATTATAAGGGTATGAGTCGTAAAACGATCTTGAGAAGGTGGTATCATTGATAGGTAGCAATTGTATGATATGCATGGATGCTTTTTGGGCAGTACCAATAAATCGTTTGAGACAACCAAAATCTCCAATACCAAAATCAGTATAAGAACGCAGGGAGAATAACGGAATAACGACTCCTGAAAATCGAGGTAAATAAGTACCATCACTAAATTGATAGCCTTGAATATAAAGAGCATCATAATTACTGATTGCCGGCAACTTTAGACATCGATTACTTCCAGTTTCCCATCTGATATCATCCATTTCATACTTTTCTCCGGCTATAAAAAATTTGAAGAATAGCTCTTCATACTTTTCAATTGGAGATAACTCTATTTCTGCACACCATTCACCTCTGTCAATATAACTCAATGGTATGGCTTCTTGTATTTTCCAATTACCCAGCGCTTCAGATTCTCCTGTGATATAGACTCTTTCATTGTGATGAACGGTGGGTGCATAGAGTTGTAATATGATTTTTTTACTCTCCAATGTCCTTTTGCATATACGCTTGAGTTCTTTGGAGTGAGGAAAAAAAACTTCATAGAAAGCTGATGTATAAAAAGGCGAATTACATGGTGTATCGAACCATCTATCTTGAATATATATGCTTTTGTAAGGCTCTGTAATAATAAGATGGTGCATGCGTTTCCATTCTCGTCTTATCACTGTGCCATCTTGATCTTTTACCAAATAATAGTAAAGAAAGTCTTTTTTTCTACTATCTACTGATATGGAAATATCCCAAGTATCATCGTTGATAGCTGATAACTCAAGGGATTGGTCTTCGTTCCAATTTCCCAATTCAGCTGTAGAGCCAACGATACTTAGTTTTTGTCCCCAACGAGCCAAATATTTTATGGAAAAATGTATGAACATAAATTTTACTTATCTGGTTTTCTATCTAACTTTTCTAAGAGCTGTATAAAAATAGGAAAAATAGAACAATGAAGAATACACACTTTAATATTTTACGGATTATTAAACATAATACATATTAACATTTAATAATAGTGGTGATATAATTTGTAATAAATATGGATATTAAATCAGAAGAATGGGAAAGATTATAATATGGGGATTAGTTCATGAGTTTTATTTTCGATACAGCATGAAAATCATTTAATCTTTCAATGAGCTTACCATTTACATCATCATTGTGTGTGCGTATATTGAAGACATAGGTCTTTTTTACATTAGATTTATCAATTACGACAGAAGTACTGATTATTTTGATCTTAAGATCTTTAAATATTATTTTTAATTGTGTTTCAAATTCAGGGTAAGTTTCAATCAATTGAATTTCCAGATATCTATTCTTTCCTCCCCAGATCGTACGTTTCTCGATTTGTTCATCAACGTTTAGTACTAATATAACAATAACCCCCATAGTCACTGAAGGGATATATAATCCAATCCCAATTGCAAGTCCTATCACTGCGGAAACCCAAATACTAGCTGCAGTAGTAAGTCCTTGAACGCTTGCTTTTGTTTGTATAATAGCTCCGGCGCCAATAAAACCTATTCCTGAAAGAACTTGAGCAGCTATTCGTGCCGGATCTCCATGCATTTGTTGTTCTCCTGAAGACCATGGTGCCCAAATAGATACTAATGTAGCCATCGTACTTCCTATGCATATCAGCGTAAATGTTCTGAGCCCGGCGCTTCTAAATTTCAGCTGACGTTCTAAACCGATCAATCCTCCTATAACTAAGCTAAGAAGGATACGTTCTATACATATATATAAAGTAATAGGCCCTGTAATCATAGTTGTAAAGCACCAATCAGTTCATTAATATCTTTTACTTGATGTCTGATCATATAATCCTCAATACCTGAAATAATTTTTTCGGGAGCGGTTGGATCAACAAAGTTGTATGCTCCCACCTGAATAGCAGTTGCACCTGCCAAAATAAATTCTATAGCATCTGCTGCATTGCAAATTCCGCCTATCCCGATAACGGGAATATTTATCTTCTTGGCAGTTTGCCATACCATCCTTAGAGCTATAGGTTTAATAGCAGGTCCGGAAAGTCCGCCCGTAACGGTAGAGAGCAACGGTTTCCTTGTTTCAGAATCAATAGCCATGCCCATCACTGTATTGATAAGTGATACAGCATCAGCTCCTTGATCTTGTACAGCTTTTGCTATTTCAGTAATATCTGTCACATTGGGTGATAGTTTTACTATCAGAGTTTTCTTATAAACTTCTCTTACTGCCTTGACAACAGATGCTGCTCCTGCACAAGTAACGCCAAATGCCATACCTCCTTCTTTAACATTGGGGCATGATATATTAAGTTCAATAGCCGGGATATGGGATAGTTCATTTATTTTTTCTGCAGTTTCAGCATAATCCTCCGTTTGCGAACCGCTGACATTTACTATCATTGCGGTATCATAACCTTTTATTACAGGGTAAATTTTTTCACAAAAATAATCCACGCCTTTGTTCTGAAGTCCCACAGCGTTGAGCATTCCGGCCGGAGTTTCTGCCATACGAGGGTAAGGGTTTCCTTGTCGTGGGTGTAAAGTGGTTCCTTTTACGATAATCCCACCCAATATATTTATATCAATGAAGTCTTCATATTCCGGACCGTATCCATACGTTCCGGAAGCTGTCATTACGGGATTTTTGAGTTCTAAATCTCCTATTTTTACTGTAGTATTTACCATCTTAAACGATCTATTGAAAATATTGGACCTTCAGTACACACACATATATTACCCTTATCTATAGTGTCTTCTACACAACAAAGACAAGCACCCACTCCGCAAGCCATTCTGTTCTCAAGAGATACTTCACAGTAAATGTTTTTTTCTCGAGCCAACTTTGCTACAGCTTTCATCATAGGCTTTGGGCCACATACGTATATTGCATCAGCTTTCATGTCATTCCACAAAGGGTGCTCTGTAACTCTACCTTGAACCCCCAGTGATCCATCATCAGTTGTGACTTCTACATGGCCATATTTCTCGAACTCTTCAACCATGATCACATTCTCCTTATTTCTACCGCCCAATAAAATAGTGGGACAAATACTTTTCTCTTTAAGTTTCCTAGCTAGGTATAGCATAGGGGCAATACCTACCCCTCCGCCTACAAGTAACGGTTTTGCACCGGATTTCTCAAGGCCAAAACTATTACCCAAAGGTAGTAAAAGGTTAATCATCGATTGCTCTCTGATTTCTGATAATATGCCGGTGCCTTTACCTATATTATCTATCAAAAGCCAAAGCTCATTATCTTCTTTTTCAACATTAAATACAGAGATGGGTCTTCTGAGAAATACCTGGTTACCGGGTATAAGAACTTCGACAAACTGTCCCGGCATGATATCCGGCAATTTGTCCCTCTGTGATTTAAGGATCAAAAGGAAATTTCCGGCAGATAGGGGTAGGTTCTTCTTTACGATAAAATCTAAAGACTGTTTCTTAGTCATGATCTTTTAAAATTTATTACAAAGATAAGACTAATTATCCAAGCTCCTCTGCTCGTGTTATATTTAATGAAATCTTAAAATGGGTAATTGTGTTTTTGTAGCCTAATAGAATCGGCTACTATGCATATCAGACGCCTACTTTTTTTCCTTTATGCACATTTAAAATTCTGTCAGTCGAAATCAGCTTTCCATTTTGAACACTTCAAAACTATTGTCCGTATAAAAAACCATTATTTTCTCAATCTTGCGCATCTTGAGTTTACTTATTTCTTCTTTCATCTCTACCACACGCAAACCCTCTGAGATTTGAGTTTTCGGAGGCAGACCTACATCAGCCCCGAATAATCCATTCTCGAAGCCTTTACCCGGAGGTCTATCAACTTCAAAAAAATCCTTTTTACCCATAATGAGCCATCCCGGATTACAATCGGGATAAGTCTGGATAATCTTATTGACTATCTCAATAGTGACTTTGCTCTTGTCCGAAAGAATATTAGAAATCGTAGATCGTGAGATCCCCGTAGCATCAGCAAACTCGCTTTGACTTAAATTGTGTTTGCCTAGCAATTCTACAATTCGGACTTTAATCTTATCTGAATCCAAATAATCTGCCATATTGACTTAAATCCGTTAATTCAAAAATCTAAAACCAAATATATGAAAATTAATTTATGATTTAAAATACTTTCAATTTATATTTATGAAAATAAACAAGTTGCTACAATACATAACATTGATTTATATTTGTAAATTCAATCTATATTATTAAATACAAGCTTTATATTTTCTACAGACTACACTCGTTACTATATATTTACAATCGTATAAAAATATAAAAGTTTGGTTATTTATAAATCTCGCTTGTTTAATAAGCATTTAAATAAAGTATTACTTCTTATATTAGAGTATAAAACACTCATAATCAGCATTATTACACAGTGTATTAATTTCCCCCGCTTATGTGTATTTATATTTATGGATGTAATTTTATTACAGTAAATAAACACTGTTAATCAAATAATGTTCACAATAAATAGTAGTAAAAATCCAAGTGTTTTTACGTTTACAAATATAAATCTTATTTTTCTTATTTACTACAATATATTGCTTTTTTATTTTATGTCATTTTGTCGGAGAGTCCCCCTACTCTATTTGATTAATACAATTATTCTGCTGTTTTACGGTATACTCTACAGATAAAAATAAATTTTGAATTCTCAGAGCGTTATTTATATGATTATCTCTCCTGATTATTTATATATATCACACATATCTAAATTTTTAAATCAGGAAATTATCAACTTTGGCACCTAAATCTAGATTATCCTAAAAATCAAAATAGGAAGCCTGTTTATGTTAAATAGCCACTCTTACCCTACTGTAAGGTTTTATTAACGTGAGTTCGGTCTAAGCGTGGTGTACTAAGAGGGTTGATGGATTGTGTATGATTTCTAGGTTTAATTCCGGCTTTTTGGGTAGCAGATTGTAGGCAATTATGCCGGCAATCAAATTAATGGCGAAATTATTGACGCTTCTATGTCGTGTATGCTCTATTTGACAAACGTTTTTGAGTAGGTCATTAACGGTTTCCACAAGTGCTCTTTTTCTGAGTAATATCCTATCATACAGGCTCATCAGTGTGTTTTTCATGTTTTTCTTTATCTTCGTAATCATGTGTATGTCGTCAATGAAGAGCTTATCGAAAAGACTTTGTGAGATGTATCCTCTGTCGCCAACAAGTTTGCCGAAAAGTTTCTTCGTGAAGGTTCCGCCTTTAAGTGGAGCACGGTCATCCGTATTCCCCGGTGTGATTTGATATTGAATGATTTCACCTCGGTCGTTAATCACAATATGTAGTTTGAAACCATAGAACCATCCCATACTGCATTTGCCCTTTTGGGCCCATCCTTTCATGGTCCTAAGCCCGTGTGCCCGCTTGACTCAGTAAAAAATCATTTATGGGATGCCATATCTTAGAAAAACCTTTTAGAGCTTCAAATCCACTATTGATGATAGCCGTACCGGCAATGCTGGTTCGGCTTCAAACAAGCGTAACTTGAAAGTTTTGTTTTGGAATAGCTATATATTTTTCTGGTATAGAATAATAAAAGGAGGGGGGCAGCAAGCTTTAAAACACTCCATTGTTACACAACGGACTCATCAGATATATTGCGCAAATATTTGAGAATAAGCAAACCACACATCAAACGGATCGGGTTAGCCGGACAACCATTGTCCAAGCAATAAAGAGGAGTGAATGCTTCTTCAAAAACTGACCAATTAATCTTGGGAGAGAGTTTATGCAAAGGGTGCTATCAATGGCTACTAACACTCACAATCTTTAACCTTCGAAAAGATTGTGAGTGAGTGTTTATTCTCCTTTTATTTTCTTTTCCAATTGTGCCAGTTCATTTTTCAGACGTGCAGCCTCTATGAAATCAAGTTCTTTAGCTGCAGCAAACATTTCTTTTCTCGTAATTTCGAGCAGTTCGGTAAGTTTGTCTTTTGATAAATAACCTGTAATAGGATCTGCTGCTGTCGATATTAATGGCTCTATATATGCACCCTCTTCCACTTCCGGAATATCATCTTTAGACCAAATAGCTTCACTATTTTTGACAATCTGTTTGGGTGTAATATTATGTTCTATGTTGTAAGCCATCTGTTTTTCTCGTCGCCGTAATGTCTCATCCATAGTAAGCCTCATACTTTCAGTCACTTTATCAGCATAGAATATTACATGTCCCTCAACATGCCTTGCTGCTCTACCCGCTGTTTGAGTAAGTGATCGATGAGATCTCAAGAAACCCTCCTTATCAGCATCCAATATTGCGACTAAGGATACTTCAGGAAGGTCAAGTCCCTCCCTCAGCAAATTTACCCCTACAAGGACATCATATACGCCTTTCCTAAGATCTTCCATTATACGCACACGCTCCAACGTGTCTACATCACTGTGGATATAACTACACGCTATCTTATGTCGTATTAGATATTCAGTGAGTTCTTCAGCCATTCGTTTAGTCAGAGTTGTAACAAGCACTCGCTGGTTTTTGTCTTTACATTTGACAATCTCTTCTTCTAAATCATCTACCTGATGAGCCGTAGGTCTGATCTCAATAATAGGATCAAGAAGCCCTGTAGGTCTGATAAGTTGCTCTACTACCACACCTTCACTTCTTTCCAACTCATAGTTGGCAGGAGTAGCACTGATGTATATAGTACGAGGTGTAAGGCTTTCAAATTCTTCAAAAGTAAGAGGTCTGTTATCTAAGGCAGCAGGAAGCCTAAAGCCATACTCTACCAGATTTAGCTTACGTGAGCGATCACCTCCATACATCGCATGAATTTGGGGTATTGTCACATGGCTTTCATCTATAATAAGAAGGTAGTCTTTTGGGAAATAGTCCAATAAGCAGAAAGGACGCTCGCCTGCCTTACGACCATCGAAATACCTTGAATAATTCTCAATTCCGGAGCAATAACCTATCTCTCGTATCATTTCCAAGTCATAAGTTACACGTTCGTATAATCTTTTAGCTTCAAATTCTTTACCCACCTGCTCCAACTCATTCACTCTCGTACCCAAATCTACATCAATCATACCTACGGCATTGTTTACCTGTTCCTGTGTGGTAACAAATAAATTGGCAGGATATATTTGTAGTTCGTCAAGAGAACCAAATTCGTGTCCCGTCTGAGGATCAAAGTTTGATATCCTATCCACTTCATCATCCCAAAATTCCACCCTATATGCTACACCATCATAACCTTCAATAGCCGGAAATATATCTACCGTATCGCCTTTGACTCTGAAATTACCACTCTCAAAACCTATTTTATTGTTGATGTAATAACTCTCAACCAGATATTTGATGAGCAGTTCCCGAGACAAGCGTTGGCCGGCTCTCAGGCTGATTACTTTCTCAGCAAATGCATCCGGATTTGCCATACCGTATAAGCAAGATACTGAAGAAACCACAATCACATCTTTTCTTCCGGAAAGCAATGATGCTGTAGCTCTAAGTCGGAGTTTCTCTATTTCAGCATTGATTGCCATATCTTTTTCTATATACGTATCGGTCGTAGCAATGTAAGCTTCGGGTTGGTAATAATCATAGTATGATACAAAATACTCCACCGCATTTTGTGGAAAAAAAGCTTTGAATTCACCATAAAGTTGTGCTGCAAGAGTTTTGTTGTGACTCAAAACCAATGCTGGTCGCCCCAGTTGTGCTATTACGTTGGCAATAGTAAATGTTTTGCCCGATCCCGTAACGCCTAAGAGGGTTTGATAATTCTGACCGTTATTTATTCCGTCAATCAATTCCTTTATAGCTTCAGGCTGATCTCCGGTCGGTTTAAATCGGGACGTGAGTTTGTAGTCCATGATAAATATTATAAATCGAAATTGGACGAGAAATTATCAATTTTATCTTTCGTGCGATCAGGACTAGGAGCCTTATCTGCATAATGTACCGTAAGTTGAGGAAATGGAAATGATATTCCTTTTTTATTAAACTCACTGTATACTCTTTCATTGAATGACCAGTATACTTCCCATAAGTCTTCCGATTTGGACCATGCTCTTACTATGATATCTACAGAGCTGTCATTAAGCTTATTGAGCACAATCTTTGGCGCAGGATCTTTGAGTATCCTCTTGTCTGCAGCAATGAGCCCTTCAAGCACAGATTTTACTTTATCGAAATTCTCATTATACTCTACACCGAAAGTCCACTCATTTCTTCTTGTATCATTGAGTGAGTAATTGGTAACGATACCACTACTCAGACTGCCATTGGGCACAAATACAACTTTATTGTCAAGTGTAAGTATGCGAGTATGGAAGAAAGTAACTTCCTTTACCGTACCTGTCACAGACTGAGACTCAATGAAATCACCTATTCTGAATGGTTTTGTGACTAGAATTATTACTCCACCCGCCAGATTTTGCAATTGGCCACTCAGAGCCATCCCTATTGCCAAACCCACAGAAGCCAAAATAGCAGCAAATGAAACGGGTTGATATCCCAATATATTAGCAATGAGCAAGAAAAGAATTACATATAGCGTTACTACAATAATAGAGCCCAGAAGACTTGCTACCATGGGGTCAAGTTTTTTACGGTTGAGGAGTCTTTCATTAGCTCTTACGGCTAAAGTAATAAGATAGCGCCCTATAACGAATAAGATAATAGCAATAATAACTTTGATACCAAAATTCAGCAAGCCTGCAAGCCAGTCAAAAGAAAAAGCTTTGAAATTGAAACCGTCTTCAAAAAGAGGTTTACTCACTTGATTCAACAAAGAATCTGATTTCTTGATATCGGCAGAGTCAATCGCAACGGCAGGTAAGTTTAATAATGAAAATTTCATATGATGTTTCTTTATATCTTTATAGCTAAATTATATTATCAAAGGCTGTATCTTTTTACAGATAAACGCTCGATAAGAATGCAAATATATACAGTATGCAAATTATAAAACATTTTCTTTCGCATAAAACAGTCCTTATTTTTCTAACTGTTTTTAAGTGCGGTATGTTTGGTTGTTTCGCACAGAATACCCAGGACAGCTTACAAAATGATCCCTACAAAGCTTTGATCGAGAAAAGTTTTGAAGCCGGAAATAAGGGAGAATATAATCTTGCCGAAAAGTTTTTACAAGAAGCGATAAATCTACAGCCTGATAATCCTTTCAACTCTATGTTAATGAATAATATAGCAGGGATACAACAACTCGAAGGTAAAGAAAAAGAAGCTATAAATACTTATTCAAAGGCTTTGTCTCTTATGCCAGAAGAACAAACGATAAGACATAATAGAGCCTTGCTCTATGCCAAGATGGGAATGGATACGGAGGCTATTTCTGATTATAGTATTCTCATTTCCAGAGCTCCAAAAAATGAAGTATATCTTTACCAAAGAGCTATGTTATATATGGCCAATAAGAAATACACATCTGCAGAGATAGACCTCAACGAAATCATCAAAAACAACGATAATTCATTGAGAGCCAGGATGGGATATGCTTGGCTTGAAACAATGAGAGGTAACTATGATGCAGCAGAGCGATTGTATGCCTATTTGATAAGTAAATTATCGGACAATTCTGAAGTATACGAAGGAAGAGCCCGTATGTACTTTGCTAGAAATATGAATGGCTTTGCCTTGCGAGATGTAAACAAAGCTTTTGATTTGTCGGGAAACAAAGTTTCTCCTACATTGTATATTCTCAGAGGTGAAATCAACTTAAAACTTGGCGATAAGAAAAGTGCAGCCAAAGATTTTGAAGTAGCACGTAAAATAGATCCCAAAGTAGCAATTCCACAAATACAATAAATTCTCCTATCCACCTTAGGGACTTCTTCATGGAACCATTCTTAAAACTTGTAGCAAAAGATTATTTCAACGAACTTGGTACTTCTATCAGTAATATCAGGTTTATTTTCCCGTCTCGTAGAGCCGGGCTCTTCTTTAGGAAATATTTAGGAGAATTATCGGAGAAACCTTTTTTTGCACCCGCCATTACCACAATCAATGATTTTATTATTGGTCTGGCAGCGGGGTACAGGAAGGTGTTGGACAAGACTGAGCTCCTTTTTGATCTATATTCAGCTTATTGCGAATGTGTTGACCAGCCTTCTTCTTTTGATGAGTTTCTTTACTGGGGTAATATTATTTTGGATGACTTCGATGAGATCGACAGGTACCTTATAAACCCTAAATTACTTTTTAATAATCTCGCTGAATATAAAGCTCTTGATGACGATTTGTCTCATTTGACACAAGATCAGATTGATGCCATAAAATCGTTCTGGAAGAATCTAAGTCCAAGACTAAAGAGTGTGGAATACCTCAACAATAATGATGGAGATGAAGACTATCAAGAGAATTTCATTGAATTTTGGGAAAAACTTCTTCCACTATATAAAACCTTCAACAAAATTCTCGATGTAAAAAATGCGGCTTATGAAGGTAAGATATATAACGAATTGGCTCATGATGAGGATATCCTGAGTCGGATCAAATACAAAAGAAATATTTTTGTAGGCTTGTTTGCATTCTCCAGATCAGAAGAGGTAATATTGCGACGATTGAAGAAAGCTGATTGTGCTGAGTTCTGTTGGGATGAAAATGCTTTGGTTCTTTCCGATCATAAGCATACTGCAAAGAGAATATTGGAACGTAATAAGAATCTCTTAGGACAAGTCAAAGGATCTTGGATTTCTCAGTGCGGAGAGTTCGATACGGCTATAAAAGTTGTGAAATGCGGAGGAACCATAGCTCAGGCAAAAGTATTACCGTCGGTATTATTGCAGTTTCTTGCTGATCAAGATATTCCTGAAGATGATTTATTATATACAGCCATTATACTTCCGGATGAAAAACTACTGATGCCTGTAGTTTCGGCTATACCACCTACATATGAGAAGCTCAATATTACTATGGGTTATCCTTTGAACAGAACACCTGTAGCAATATTTGTAGATAAATGGATGCGAATGGTGCGTTCTCTCAAAAAGTTTAATAATACATTTCACTATCCGGCCGATCAGGTGTTAGATTTACTGAATATGAGGCTTATCGCTGATAAATCTCAAGATTCAAGTCGACTTGTACGGCTTATAAGAGAACAAAAAAGTTATTTCTTAATTCTTTCAGAACTCCAAGCTGCTTCGGCAGATGACCCATTATTGACACTGCTCTTCCGAAAGATATCAAGCTCTGAGGATTTGCTATCTTCCCTTTTAGAAATTCTATATCTATTGGTGAATGAAAATAGTGATGATCCAAAATCACGAGAACCTGGTTCAGTGGGAAATTCTATGCCGGAAGATGAACAGTTGGATAATGGTCTTACGGCTTTTGATACAGAGTTCATATTTCACTATGCTTCTCTTGTACGTCGCCTTATAGATCTCTTGAATCATTACCATATGTCTCCACTGACGGATACTACTGTGGGATTATTGGAAGGTTTAGCGAGCCGATTTACAATTCCTTTCGAAGGCGAGCCTTTAAAAGGACTTCAAGTTATGGGTATGTTAGAGACAAGAGCATTAAACTTCAAAAACATCATCGTGCTTTCGGCCAAGGAAGGAGTGTTGCCAAAATTATCAGTCAATTCTACACTTATACCTTATACCTTACGTAATGGATATAGTTTGCCTACAGGTGATATCCAAGATGCTACTGCAGCCTATAATTTTTATCGATTGCTCAGTAATGCTGAGAATATCTATCTTTTGCACGATGCCAACGGACAGGGCAATGGCCAAGGAGAAGAGAGCCGATATATCAGACAACTTCAGTTCTTATATAATAAAAATGTTATAGACACAACTATAAAACTCAATACTTATTTCCCTCCTGCCCCTATCATCAGAATAAAGAAAACTCCGGAAATATTGGCTTCGCTCCACAGGTTTTGTATTGATAGGGAGCTTGCTCCGAGTAGATTGAATACTTACGTTAGCTGTCCTCTCAAATTCTATTACGAAGCTATTGAGAATTTATTTGAAGCAGAAGCTCCTGAAATTCTCATGGATGCGGCTGAATTTGGTTCAGTAGTACACAAGGCTATGCAAGATATTTATATGTCTTTTGAAGATGGAGGAATGATAACTTCCGATTTTATCAGTGGTTTATTGACAAAAGGTAATACTACCATAAATCGCACTGTAACGGACGCATATAAATCAGAGTATTTAAATAGACCTGACAGGAAAGATATAGGAGGGCTGGGCAAGCTATACTGCAAGATGATCACGAGATACGTACGTGCGGTATTATTATATGATATGAGCTTATGTCCTATAAGATATATTGCAGGAGAAAAGAAGTTTCACGGCCTCATTCAAATGTCCGATGGTAAAATGCTCAGAACCAAAGGAACTATTGATCGTATTGATGAAATTAACGGAACTATAAGAATAGTAGATTATAAGACGGGAAAAGATGATTATAAACTAAGAGATTGGGAGATGATATCGATGCATCCTCCAAAAACTAAGAACCAACCCAAAGCCATTGCTCAGACTCTTCTATATTGCGAGCTTATGCTCACAGGGAAGGAAAATATGACTCCGGAAAATATAAAATTGAATATAAAATCACCCATAAAACCTTGTATTTATAATCTCAGGGATATGATTAAGCAAAAGGAATTATATAATGGATATCTATCCGTTCCTCTTTCTCTCGGTGAAAAACCTGAGGAACTCGATGATTATAAACATATCAGGGATATTTATCTGGGTGAAGTACAAACAATACTTGATGAAATATTCAACCCCAATATTGATTTTGAGCAAACGGACGATACTGATTATTGTGCTTTTTGCCCGTTTGCTCTAAGTTGTGGACGGGTGCAGTAAAATCCCGATCCTATTTTGAGTTAGAATCGAATAATACCATTGAGATCATCAAGTACACGCGCATCTTTATTAGGCCTATTATCGAGCATGGAATGCAGTGCCTCCATAGCTTGCATGTAGGTTTTCGAGTTTTTCAGTCTTTGCATTATGAGACCAAAGTATGCATCGCTGTTTTGAGGAAAATATTCCTTTACACTTTTTTGAATAGCTTGTTCTATATCAGTTTCAATGTTGGGGATATATAAAAGATGCTCGTTACCCTCATAATGTGTGAGAATAAGTTTTACGGCCAATCCGCCTAAATTCTGTTTGAATATACGGGCTATTTTACTCACATCATCTTGCGAAAACTGAGCCACCTCTGCATCTGTTGCCATTCTCTGTTTAATTTTGTCAAACATATTGATGACTTGCCATTCGATTATTTGTGGCATTGTTTCGGTGAGTGATTTATAAATTTGCTCCTGGAAAGGTAGAGTGCGGGAAGGAGAATATCTCATCGGGGTATCCCGTACAAGGCGTGTCTGATACGCTATAAGCCCTCTGTTCGGACTATAATTTAACAATCTGTATGGGCAAGGATAAGTTATAGTAGATCCCGTCTCAATCTCATACAAGACTTTTCCCTCATTACTTTTGAGCACTGCCACATCGCAGGCATGGAAGTGACCTGTAAACAAAAGTTTAACATGATGCTTAAATAGAATATCAATCAAAGCGTCATTGTTTTTGAGCACATATAACGGAAGATATTGTGCTTGATGTGCAAAGTGCTCTATCACATTGTGATGTATCATCACAAATATAGTTTTATCCTTATCCAGTTTGCCCAATTCAAGATCAAGCCATTTCAAAGTAGAGTCGTTCAATCTGCCTCCTGAATTATTGAGGTTACGACTATCCCCCTTGGAGGTAAATAAATTTTCTTTATATAAATTACCGTCAAGACCTACAATGACGAGATCTTTGATAGGTTCCGCTATATAACTCAATGAATTTTTATCTTTTACCAAGGCTGATTCATATCCGTAGTGTGCATATAGAGAAGCAAATTCTTGAGGTGATACAGTCGGGGTCTGCTCTTTACTATCTCCATCAAATATGGCTGCATTGGGATCATTGATATCATGATTACCGGGAATTACTAAGATTGGGATTCCACTTTTTCTCAGAGGTTCCAACTTTTCTATAATCCTTTTGTGAGATATTAGCTCTCCATCCTTCGTTAGGTCACCGGGGATGAGTATTAACCGAGGTTTCTGTTGCTTAATATCGTTTAATACAGCATCCAAGATATCCTCACTTTCTCTAAGGAGTTTTCTGTCCGAGCGTAATTCTCGTTCTGAAAGACTACCCTCTTTCTTGATTATTTCGTGAGCCATCACATGCGGGTCAGAAAATATTGCCATTTTTATATCTCCCGGTTCTAAAACAAAAGGTGACGGCTCTACTTCGAACTTAATGGATATAGGTGATGCTACATTCCCAATGTAATACTTCACACTATATTCGCCTGCGCTTAACTTCCCAAGATTTAAGGATCCTGAATTTCCCCGTATCGTATCTGATAATTTTAGAGGGAATGCACCTTGCTCACGATACAATCGGATCTCACCCTGGGAGTCTATATTCTTATAGTTTATTTTTACATCTTCCTGATCTGAGAATTTCTGCTTAAAAAGATTTATTCTCATTTCTTTAGTTCCTGACTGATGAGTCGTATTTTCTTGAGCAAAGATGCTATGTGATGAAGATAGAATTCCTACGGTTAATAACAAGTAAAGAATTCTGGGATAACTGTTCATATTAAGAGTATTAAAATATTATTATTTATAATGAATAAACGAGCCAGAGTGCCCATAAGTTTTACATCAAAAGAAAATATGTAAGTGAAAACTACGCTGTTAATTATTGCTTTTCTGTAATTTTTTTGTCGGCAGGCAAGGACACCAAATTGAATACTTCCGACACATCTCACCTTTATCAAATCTTCCGAGTGATATAATTTGACAAACCCTGAAGCTCCTAAAATGTCAAATGAATACATATTGCTCGAATTAAAAATCACAATGGAATACTTAATGCTTAATAAATGACATATAGATAACGCCGAACAGGTCAATCACAAGATAATAGGATTTCATATATGGGACAATTGTCTCTCAATATTTTTCTAACTAAGTAGTGATATTTTCTTAACTACGCTTTTATATTTTTCTAACTAAGAAGATTGAATTGTCTGGTTAAGAAAATATCACTACTTAGTTAGAAAAATGCCTGTCTTAATACACAAACAAAAAAGCCGTAAAGAGCTTATAAAAAAACTCCTTACGGCTCTTTGTTTATTAAAAGTTATATCTTTTTATATTTTGACAAAATGATATTTTATCTTTCTCGAACCGATCTGACAAAATGTAAGTTCAACAATATTTATAAGTACATATGATATGCCGGTAAATAAGTTATTATCGGTATTGGTTTGATGTATGCTATTTATACGAGCTTTCATTGTATGGCTATAAAATATTATTGTCATATGTCAACAAAGATACAACATCACACCCCCCTTTGTCAAGCTAATCTTTATACACATCTTTTAATTTTTTTGTTTCATGAAAGATAGTACAGTGAGGTGCTCATGGAAAACCTTTAGACCTTTGCATATGGTATTATATCCTGGAGGTCCGCCAGATTTTACATAAGCTTTCCATGATCCCAGTCGGGCTATTATCCACGAAGCCCAAGCTAACGAATCTTCCCGAAAAGGATTATTCCCATCTTTTGATCGAGGAGACTCTTTATGTAGCATTTCCATCTCTAGATGCAGCATCTCGCACTCTTCCTCTGTAAAGAGTCGATTACATGAAACGCTCTCATTGGCAGTGTCATATTTTTTCTTTAGAGTCATACACTTTAGCACAACATAGAACCCCATTGCCATAAGCTTTTTCATCGCCATACCGTTTTCTAATTGGGCAGAGGTAATACCCAAGCCTTTGGTTTTCATTAATCTAAAGACTTCTTCGATATGCCATCGATACTTGTACCACTGTATAATCCGGAGTGCATCTTCCTTACTCTTTACTTCGTGCGAGGTGAGCAAACGCCATTCGATAGGCTTTTCACCCTCGGGAACGCTACCGGCATCTTCTCTGACATGAACGTAGTGGCAGCTAATACTCTTTGAAACATCGTCTTTACCATTACCTGTGTTGCCGAAAGTGACTGGTGCATATTTGACGTCGAACAACGCCTTGCGAGGTTTACGCCTATTTTGCCTAGTGATCTGGGATGTGCAACTGAAACTAACCGGTTGTTTATCCAACCATTCGATGATACGTTCTTTTTTAGATTTTGAATCTCCCTCGAGAAGCCGATTGTGAATGGAGCGAATCAGAAAATCACATCCTTCTTCCAACGTCTTACTCATGACGGTGTAGATATCATTCTCACGATCACCCACCATGGTTTTACGTAAATTTTCTGGCAAATTCGCGTTTGCCATTTTAGCCGATGCAGCCCAACGAGACGATTCTTTCTCATTAAATCCAATTTTTTTACGCAGCTGTTTCTTCTGGCGTGCGTCTTTGCGATCTCTGTTATACAACTCAATCGAACTATAACCCATAGGGGTTTCCGTCTCAGGGTCAAAGAGCAAGCAAGGATGAGCAAAGATGCTGTACTCCGAACTCTTGTTGGTTCCATACCCATAATCTTCGTCATTAGGGTTTAATCGGCCACTGATATTATCAAAAGTAAACTCTGTAGTATCCTGAATGCAAAGCACATGCTTAAGATCTTTGCAACATTGTGCGCTATTTGCGGTAACGCAGTCCAAAAACTGATCCATTTTCCATCTTTTATTATTTAGGAGTCGATAAGCCCCCTGCCTTTCTGCATGATTCTTAAAACAACTGTTCATGACCCCGTCCACACGACGTGTCATTGCTGCCAAGACGAAATATAATCGCTTAGCGATACGTGCATCTTTTATGACGCCTGAAAATGTTAAGTTACATATATAAAGATACGAAAAAAACAACGAGGATACAATGCAATAAATTGAATAAAAGTATGTTAAATCGTTGAGATATGTGTATAGATTAGCTTTGTCAAGAGGTAGCGATAGATTTATTTTACCATATCACCTAAAAACGAGCATTAAATCATTATTATCAATTACCATGAAATTTTCAGCAAATAATTATTCCTAAATGTTTATGTTTGGAAATCTTGATAATAATTGAAACTTCTAAATAGCTCTATACAACATGATGTACTACAAATCTTGTTTGTCTAAAACATAGAGTTAAAACTCTTATAAATATTAAGGCATCTCCCCTTTATAATTTTATCGGTCTAATATCTCAAAATAAAAAAGCTGCCGAAGAAAAACTGCAGCAGCTTAATTATGTCAGAAAATCGGTTATTTATATTTTGTCCACTTCCACATCTCCTTGAGAGAAGGCTTCTTGCCATACATAAGAACCCCTACACGATAGATCTTAGCCCCGATCCAAGTAACACCTACAAATGTTGCAAAAAGGAGGATAACACTCAATATCTCTTGCCATATAGGCACATCATAGGGTAATCTCACCATCATTACGATAGGTGAAGTAAATGGAATGAGTGAACACCAAAAGGCTAGAGGTCCTTCAGGATTGTTCATTGATGCAAATCCTGCATAAAATGAAAATACCATTAGTATAGTCACAGGCACCATAAGTTGGTTAGTATCTTCATCACTGGAAACAGCAGAGCCTATAGCTGCAAAAATAGAAGAGTATAATAGATATCCTCCGATAAAGAAGATAATAAATAGCGTAATGATCTCTCCAAAATTGATCCCTTGGATAATGCTGAATACTTCTTTCATATCACTGAAATCATCTGCGGAGAATCCGGCTGCCAATCCATTTACTTGGCTTGCTTGTAAAGAAGCAATAGTGCTCGCATCATACAAGCTTCCCAGTAATGTAAACTGAGCTATGATAAAGAGTATCCATGTAAGTACAGCCCAAATAGCCAATTGGGTGATACCTACAAGACCTATACCTATGATCTTACCCATCATCATATCAAAGGGTTTTACAGAAGAAACCATAACTTCCATGATACGGCTTTTCTTTTCTTCCAAGACACCTTGTAGCACCATGGATCCATACATCATGATAAACATATAACTCATCATTGTCAAGGCTATGCCTATCATGCTGGCTACCCCACCGGACGTTTTATTCTCGGCACCGTTCTCTCCCCACTTATATGTACTAGTCTTGATATTAATCTTACTGTCACGTACAATGTCTTTGAGACCTTCTATATTATAAGAACTCAATTTCTTATCCGAGAGGTAGTCAGAAAGAGTTTTATTGATATACTCTTCCAGACCGGAAGGTAACTGCTTGAAGGAATATAGACTGATAGCCTGCCTGTCTTCTAGCAAATCTTGTCGTATTTCCAGTACAGCAGTTATGCTATCACCCATTTCGCCTTTACGAAGCTCATCTATTGATTTGTTTGTTTTGACGAAAGTATAGTTGTCCGTGTCTTTGAGCAATGGCAGATACTCACCTGTGCGGTCAATGACAGCGACCTGCTGTTTGTCACCACCCAAGGTCGCTAGTAATATGGGCAAAGCTATAATGACAACAAAGAATACGGGAGCAATCAAGGTAGTAAGGAGAAACGATTTCTTCCGCACCCTTACCATATACTCCCTATTGATGATGATTCCTATTTTACTCATGAGTCAAGTTGTTTTTTACGGTGTTGACAAAAATATCATGCATACTGGGTATCTCTTCATTGAAAGATGTAATGATGATATCCAAAGGGAGAGCATTAAGAATATTGCGATTTGACTGATGTTTATCCTTTTGGATTCTCAGATAACCTCCTGTCCCACTTGTATTGATAGAGAGGATATTAAAGTGAGCCAAGCTTTCTGCTGCCAATGTCCCTTCATAAGAAATATTCACGATATCCGTTTTGTTGGCTTGGCGTATATCGGCAACAGCTCCTTTGAGCACTACTCTGGATTTATTGATAAGAGCTATGTGATCACATACTTCTTCTACCGATTGCATATTATGGGTAGAGAAAATTACAGTTTTACCTTTATCTCTAAGCTCTAATATTTCATTTTTGAGTAAGTCGGCATTGACAGGGTCAAATCCGCTAAACGGCTCGTCAAAGATAAGTAGATCCGGATCATGTATTACAGTACATACAAACTGTACTTTTTGCTGCATACCCTTAGATAACTCCTCTACTTTCTTATCCCACCAAGGCATGATATCAAATTTCTCAAACCAAGTTTTGAGACGCTCCACTGCTTCTGCGCGAGGAATTCCCTTGAGTCTAGCCAAATAGATTGCGTGCTCTCCTACTTTCATTTTTCTGTACAAGCCTCTTTCTTCCGGCAGATAACCTATTTTCTCTACATCCTTCTGCATAATGTGACCGCCATCCATCAACACCTCTCCAGTGTCGGGTGCTGTGATTCTATTGATAATGCGTATCAATGATGTTTTGCCGGCACCATTGGGGCCAAGTAAGCCAAATACTTTGCCTCGATCAATGCTTAGACTCACATCATCCAGAGCTGTGTGTTGAGCATAATGTTTGGAGACATGACGTATCTCTAAAAATGCCATAATTAATTTGTTTATAAGTAATTATATTGATTCGACAATTTCATTGTAAGAGGGAATATGTTCCAAAAAAGAATAAGAATTATTGCTATAATCAATGTGACATGCAACATGATCCAGACCATTACTTACATATAAATAAGGTACACGGAGAGTAATATTGTAACGCATGATCTGGTCAATAGTTTTCTGTGAGAGTGCCACCTGTGGAGACTTATACTCCACTAATACCATAGGAGCCAAAGTCTTGGAGTATATTACAGTATCACATCTTTTTTTCAAGGTCGCAACTTGTATGGTAGCCTCATTCATGGTCAATCCTGCCGGATATCCCAGATGAGCCAAAAGATAATGAACGAAATGCTGACGTACCCACTCTTCCGGAGTAAGCCTAACAAACTTTTTACGTATGGAGTCGTGTATGAAAATCTTTTCTTTTTCCGTCTTTAACTTATAGGGGAAAGACGGGAGATTTAGCTGAATCATCTATCTTTGTGGAACTATACCTTTAAAGGCAAATATAGTTACAATTTATGAGAACAAAAGAAGAGATTGTCAAAAACTGGCTACCACGTTATACGCACAGAACGCTTGAAGAATTCACTCCGTATATATTACTTACCAATTTTACGGATTATGTGGAAACTTTCGCAAGGCATTTTGATGTACCGGTTATGGGACAAGGTACTGTAATGAAAACAGCTATTGCTAAAGATATAACCATTATCAACTTTGGGATGGGAAGTCCCAATGCTGCTACGATTATGGATTTACTATCAGCCATAAAGCCTAAAGCGGTCTTGTTCTTAGGGAAATGCGGTGGTCTCAAAAATACGCCTTCCTTGGGTGACTACCTTTTGCCTATTGCTGCAATACGTGGAGAGGGGACATCGAATGATTATTTTGCTCCTGAAATTCCTTCACTCCCAGCATTCAGCTTATTGCGTGCAATTTCTTCTTCCATTCATGAAAAAGGCCGGGATTATTGGACAGGTACTGTTTATACCACAAACAGAAGGGTATGGGAGCACGATGATGCTTTCAAAGACTATTTGCGTAAGACTCATGCTACCGGTATAGATATGGAAACGGCAACTTTACTAATGGTTGGTTTTGCCAACAAAATACCTACAGGAGCTCTATTGATGATATCAGACAAACCCATGGATCCTGACGGAGTCAAAACCGAAAAGAGCGATATGGCCGTAACCAAACAATTCGCTGAAGAGCACTTGATGCTGGGAGTGGATGCTCTGAACAAGATAAAAGAGAATAAATCCACCGTGAAGCATATTAAGTTTTCTTGGTGATAATTCATAATTTATCCCATCTAATCAGAGGGCTATTGTTTACATTATATATTATTGACTATGATTACTTACGAGCAAGTTATAAGAAGTCTCAAAAAGCGCAATTTCAGTAAGCTGTATTTACTTGTGGGGGAAGAGCCTTACTACATTGATAAGCTTTGTGAATATTTTGAAACATTGGTGATCTCTGAAGCTGAGAAAGATTTCAATCAAACAATCCTTTATGGAGATAGCGTATCGGCCAAAGATATCATCAATGAAGCCATGCGCTTCCCCATGATGTCAGATTACCAACTCGTTGTAGTACATGAAGCCCAACAAGTAAAAGATGTAGATACTATAGCTAAATATATTGAATCCATACCTACCACCACCATACTTGTACTATGCATCAAGAAAAAGCCGGACAAAAGAAAGGCTCTATATAAAATAGGAGAAGAATTGGGGAGTGTATTTGAGTCGGTAAAAATACCCGATTATAAAATTCCTGATACCATAAGTTCTATGGCTGCAGGAAAGAATCTTATGATAGACCCTCGAAGTGCCAATATGCTGGCAGATTTTCTGGGAAATGATCTGGAAAAGATATCCTCGGAACTGGACAAATTGGCTATTTCACTGGGCAATAATGATAAAGTGATTACCTCAGAACTTATAGAACGTAATATTGGTATAAGTAAGGATTTCAACAATTTTGAGTTTCTCAAAGCTGTGATAGAAAAAGATGTAAGTAAAGCTTATCTCATTGCGTCACATTTTGCTAAGAATGAACAAGCCAATCCGATACAGTCTACATTGGCAGTGTTGTTTAACTACTTTACCAACCTCCTGATTGTGCTATATCCCCCTCGCAAAGATGAACAAACAATCATGAGCATGCTTGGCTTCAGGAATAAGTTTCAAGTAAGAGATTATATTACCGGAATGAGGTTTTACAGTTTAGGACATGTGTTTAATATAATCAGACAAATCAGACTGTCAGATGCCGCATCTAAAGGAATAGACTCTAATGCATCCAATGCAGATATCATGAAAGAATTACTTGCCGTTATTTTCAGATAGTTGTTTATATCTTCTATATTTTCCCGGCAATCCTTCAACGTTTTGAGAAAGTGCTATTTGGCTTTATAATCAAAAATAATCCAAAGGTACTCACCTTAGATTGTACCTAATAAAGTGAAATATATCCGAATTCCTCTTTTACGTATACCTATTATTGGGTATTTTATTTTGTATAGGGCAATCTACGTAAACAAACAACCTAACTTTGACTGTTTTCCAATGTTAGAATCAAATGAAATTTATATTATAATCATAATAAAAATAAAAATTTATGAAACAACAAATTACTCGCTTGATGTGCATGTTATGCATTTTTGCCGGAATTGTTAGTCATGATCTTTCTGCCCAACAGAAAGGCAAAACCACCGGATCGGTAACAGGTACAGTGGTTGATGCGCGTACCCGAGAGGCATTGCCGTATGTACAAGTTCTGATTAAAGGAACTACTTTGGGAACAACAACTGACTCAAACGGTAACTTCTCAATCAAAGGCATACCGGTAGGCACAGTAAAGCTCATTGCTCGCAACATGGGTTATGGTGACGTCATGGAGAACGTAACAATTCATGAAGGGTCAAAAAGACATATTGACCTTTATATGAAGGAGGAAGCAATATCTCTGGATGGGGTTGTAGTAACTTCCAATAGAAATGAAACTTTGAGACGTAAGGCTTCCACATTGGTTACTGTGATTCCATCAGATATATTTATCAAAACCAACGCCAGCAATCTCAGTCAAGGTCTTAAATTCCAACCGGGTCTACGTGTTGAAAACAATTGTCAGAATTGTGGTTTCAACCAAGTACGCATCAACGGCCTTGAGGGCGCATACTCACAAATCCTTATAGATAGTCGCCCTATGTTTAGTGCCCTAGCCGGTGTTTATGGCTTAGAGCAGATCCCTGCAAATATGATTGACCGAGTAGAGGTACTTCGTGGTGGAGGTTCCGCTCTTTTCGGCTCTAACGCTGTAGGTGGAGTAATCAATATTATCACCAAAGAGCCTGTGAGAAACAGTGGTGAGATCAGTTCTACGCTTACATCATTCAACAGAGAGAAGGATGGATTTAGGAAAATACAGACTGTAACCAATTTCAACGCATCAATGATCACAGAAGATCAAAAAGGCGGTGTCACTGTTTTTGGGCAGCATAGCTATCGTCCGGGATTCGATTATAATGAGGATTCTTTCACAGAACTACCGGTACTTCGCAATAGAGGGTTGGGCTTCCGCTCATTCTACAAAACCGGACTTTACAGCAAACTTACAGCTGAGTTCCACTCTATGCAAGAGTATCGCCGTGGTGGGGATCGATTGGATCTTCCCCCTTTCGAAGCTCGAATAGCTGAATATCTACAACACTATATCAATGGTGGTAGTCTTAAATTCGATCAGGGCTTTAATGAAGGTAAAAATAGACTGAGCCTTTATTTCTCTGCTCAAAATGTAAGACGTAATAGCTACTATGGCGGAGGTGACTTTGTAGATGAGTTGCTAAAAAGCATTACAGATGAAAAGACACGTGAAGAAGTACGTAACTCTTTGACATCATATGGTACCACAAAAGGATTGGATATACAAGGAGGTGCATCATACAATCATAACATCGCTGATCGCTGGGAAATTACTGCGGGAGCCGAACTCACTAGTGGTAGTCTTAAGGATCAAAGCGGTTTCAGATCCAAAGCCATAGATCAAGAGAATCTTACTTTTAGCCAGTTTGATCAGATCGAATACAAAACTGATAAATTGAGCTTACTTGTAGGTGGCCGCTTTGACTATGTTACATTGAAACAAAATGGTAAGAAAGATATCAACTCACTATTTATTTTCAGTCCCAGAGCAAACGTTAGATACAACCCTATTGAAGACCTTTCTGTAAGACTTTCATATAGCGAAGGCTTTAGAGCTCCTCAATATTTTGATGAAGAGATGCACGTAGAACTTGCCGGAGGTACTCCTGTTGCGCGTGTTTTGGATAAGGATCTGAAAGAAGAACGTTCAAGAAGCTTAAGCGGATCTATTGACTGGTACGGCAAGTCGGATAAATGGCAGTATAACTTGATGCTTGAGGGGTTTGCTACATTTATCAATGATCAGTTTACCACCTCTCCTGTGGAAAAAGAAGAGAACGGAATATCTATCCGCACTGTGATCAACCAAAAAGAAGGTACCAGCAAAGTGTTTGGAGTTAATCTTGAAGGTAGACTTGCATACGGTAGACTTTTTGACATCCAATTAGGAGCTACCATGCAGAGAAGCCGCTATGGTGTAGAGAAAGACTTGGTAGATGAGGATAAAGAAACAGGTCAAAAGGCTATAACAACTAAAGACTTTGAAAGAACACCTAATTTCTACAGCTATTTTGTTACTACTCTTCGCCCTACTCACAATCTGAGCTTTAACTTGAGTGGTACATTCACCGGTTCTATGAAAGCCTTGCATGAAGCTTATGAGGGAGACATAGAAAAAAGCAAAATAGACAAAGACGGCTTTTTTGATTATGAAATGGATGGACAAAGATTCAAAGGTGTAGCACCGGGTTTTGCTTATCTCAAAAAAACAAAATCATTCTTTGAAATGGATTTCAAAACTACTTATGAGTTCCATTTGAGTTCCACCATGAATTTGGAACTCAATGCAGGTGTTCAAAACATCTTCAATGCTTATCAAAATGACATGGATAAAGGACCCGGAAGAGCTTCAGCATATATTTACGGGCCAATGCAGCCTCGTCGAATATTCGTTGGAACAAAGGTTTCCTTCTAATTCCGGATTTTCACCCCATTACAAGGTCGCTCTTTATGAAAGGGCGACCTTTTTCTTTCTTATTACCTCCTATAATGCATCAAAAAGAAAATTAAATTTGTAACAAATCATTTCGGAATACGTCATAGAGATAAAGACGCTTTTTTTTAAAGTATTGAAGAATGATGAAAATAATAACCCTCAACATAATAAAGCAAGTATATATGCCCTGGGCATAGTAACTATAATATCAATTTAGCTGTATAGTGTAAACCGAATACTATGTATACTGATCAGGAATTTCTAAATACTTTCATCCCTTTCAGGAGTTCTGTACAACAGACTTGCATGATAATATTGAATGATGATGAGGAAGCAAAAGATGCTACTCAAGACATCTTCTTGAAAATCTGGGAGAATAGATCGGAGCTTGATGAGGTGGTTTATCCTAAGGCTTTTATGATAAGAATAGCAAAGAATTATTGCTTAGATAAGTTGCGGAAACAAAAAAATGATACATCAGTAAGAATTGATGATTTCGATATTGATATTCCTGCTCAAGCTAAGGATGCTGCTGAACACCTAATAGCAAAAGAAAATCTGCATATGGTAAGTCAATGGATCCATGATCTCAAAGAGCCTCATAGATCTATAATAAAACTGACTCACATAGAACAGATATCCAATAAAGAGGTTGCCGAAAGGCTCTCTATCTCAGAAGGAAATGTGAGAGTAATACTCTCGAGACTAAGAAAAGAAATAAAAACAATAATAGGAAAAAACTATTGATATAAAAGTCATGAATGTTTTAGATAATAATAAGATCAAAGAACTCCTCGAAAGATATTATGAAGGGACATCCAGCAGAGAGGATGAACTAAAATTATACCTTTTGTTGATGGATGCGGATGAAAATTCGCCCTATCATGATGATGCTTTAATTATTCGCTCACACTTCGAAAATGACGAAGCTACCCTTCATGTATTAGAAGATGAAGATATAAAATTAAAAACGATGTTGGAGAGTAACTCCACTTCTCTAAAAGCACAGCCGATTACTCGTAAAAGAAATATATCATTATTATTCAAAGCTTCTTTAAAATATGCAGCCGTGGCACTATTGGTTATATCCTTAGTAGGAATTACTGTATATAAAATAAATATTCTCCATAATGATGTATCTACCAAAAACGGGATTCCCCTCACTAAAGAGGAAGCCAATAGAGAAGCCCTGCAAGCCATGACAATCATATCAAGTACACTGCAAATAAGCCGTGATGCGCAGAAGCAAGTACAATATCAATTGATGCAAATTGATCAAAAATTAAATAACTATTTGTCAATATTTAATCCTCAAATAAAAAACGACAATGAAAAAAATTAGCTTCAAATCCGCATTATTAGTGATATTATTGATCTTAATATCATATGCGAGCAAGGCACAGGGTGTTAATTTTCAGAAATTAATGAATATTAAGGAAATAAACACTGTGTATATCACGGAAGCCATGCTCAAAAATGCATCAGGAATGATAGGACAGGAGGCCGGCTCTGATAATAAAATGATGGGAGATATGGTGAAAAGTACAGAACAAATGTACGTCTTCACTGCTCAAGGAGATAAAAATAAACAAGTTCTCAAGCAAGAATTCGAACCCATAATGAGTGGCAAGGATAAGAAAGCAGAGGTATTAATGATCTCTAAGAATGGTAACAATGAGAATAGGATTATTGGCTATAAGAACAATAAAGGAGGCTATAATACTATTTACATCATTAACGAGGCCGATAGTACTATGAATATCGTGAGCATGCTTGGAAACTTCTCGAAAGAGTCCATCAAAAACTTCTCAAAATAAAATGGAAAATAAGTGATAGAAAGATAGCATAATCTCTATTTTGCAGGAGGGTGTGTCAAGAGAAGTATTTCTCTTTGACACACCCTCAGCTTTTTTGAGACCGTTGTATAGCAGGCAAATTGCTTCGTTGCTTGCGAGATTCGCGCTTGGTCATTTACCTGAAACAATAAGCTCTTGTCTATAAAGCGACACCGATACAACGCCTAGGCCATGTAGAGCTGTTTGGTTATATTAACATCACGTGAGTTCGATATAAGGGATAATAGGAATAATAGAGTTTAGAAAGTGTTGTAAATCAGTGTAATTTCTTATGTATTTCATTGCAAAAGTGGTGAATTATTTGTATCTTAGTAGTTGATAATCAATAAGATATAAACAAACAAAACACCACTTTATGAAAACAAATATAGTTGAAATTTTCTGTCTTACCGATGATTTTTCCAAACTTTTCGATACCTTGATTCAGCAAAGAACCCTTTGCGAAGGAAACAAAAAGCGAAGAAATCGCAAGTTTAGGATGTCCGATGCTGAAATCATGACTATTCTGATTCTTTTCCATCATTCGAGGTATCGCGATTTTAAGTCCTTTTATCTTCAATATATTACGCAACAATGTCATTCGGATTTTCCTTCGTTGGTCTCTTACAATCGTTTTGTGGAATTACAAAGCAAGGTGGCATTCAAACTAATTTCATTTCTCAATATGTGTTGTTTGGGCGAATGCACCGGTATCTCATTCATTGATTCCACACCTTTACGCACCTGCCATATCAAGCGGGCACACGGGCATAAGACCATGAAAGGATGGGCCCAAAAGGGCAAATGCAGTATGGGATGGTTCTATGGTTTCAAACTGCATATTGTGATTAACGACCGGGGTGAAATCATTCAATATCAAATCACACCGGGGAATACGGATGACCGTGCTCCACTTAAAGGCGGAACCTTCACGAAGAAACTTTTCGGCAAACTTGTTGGCGACAGAGGATACATCTCACAAAGTCTTTTCGATAAGCTCTTCATTGACGACATACACATGATTACGAAGATAAAGAAAAACATGAAAAACACACTGATGAGCCTGTATGATAGGATATTACTCAGAAAAAGAGCACTTGTGGAAACCGTTAATGACCTACTCAAAAACGTTTGTCAAATAGAGCATACACGACATAGAAGCGTCAATAATTTCGCCATTAATTTGATTGCCGGCATAATTGCCTACAATCTGCTACCCAAAAAGCCGGAATTAAACCTAGAAATCATACACAATCCATCAACCCTCTTAGTACACCACGCTTAGACCGAACTCACGTTAACATCGATTTCCCCTCCCTAATACTAAGGATCGTATGGGTAGTTATTTGCTTTTTATCTTATTCCTTTATTCGCTTTAAAACAGAATCCATCACAAAACATATCGCTTGCTCGGTTTTTATCATTGTGACCATACATTAGCAAAATACTTTGAAAAGATGGCTTTTACCGATTGAACCTGAGCTTGAGTAGGCTCCACAACTCCATCAAGTTGATATTTCTCTCCAAGTGATTCGTATTTGTGCTTACCATACGTATGGTACGGCAATACCTCTACCCTTTCAATATTGGAATATGATCCGAAATGCCTCCCTAAAGCTTCCAAATCATTTACATCATCTGTATACCCCGGAACTAATACATACCTCAAGCGTATAGGCTTATTTATTACAGACAAATAATGAGCTGTAGCCAGAGTCTGCTTATTGTCACGTCCTGTGATTGCGAGATGTCTTTCAGAATTGATTTCTTTGCAGTCGAGCAACACCATATCCACAATACCAAACAGCTCTTTCACATCATCATTCATAATGCTGCCATTGGTATCTATACAGATATGTATGCCATTTTCTTTGAGCATGCGACATAAAGGGATCAAAGCTTTTGCCTGAAGTGTAGGCTCTCCTCCACTAAAAGTAACGCCGCCTCTGCGTCCAAAAAAAGGTTTTTCACTCACGGCTCTCCTTACAATCTCTTCAGGAGATACAAACTGTCCCCCCTGATTACAATTTATCGTATCAGGGTTTGCACAATAAAGACACTTGAAGTTACATCCTTGCAAGAAGATGACGAGCCGGAGACCCGGCCCGTCAAAAGTTCCCATTGATTCGAAAGAATGAACTCTTACAGGAAGATTCATTACAGTTATCGCATACGTTTGTGGAAAGAACGAGATATCACCTCAAGCTGGTGTTCACGACTGAGTTTCGTGAAGTTTACAGCATAGCCGGATACACGTATGGTAAGCTGAGGATAATTCTCAGGATGCTCCATAGCGTCTTCCAACATTTCTCTATTGAGCACATTTACATTCAAGTGGTGAGCACCTTTGCTAAAGTAACCATCCATCATACCCGTAAGATTCTCTACTTGTTCACCTTTATCGGAGCCCAATGAATGAGGTATGATTGAGAAAGTATTGCTGATACCATCTTCTGCATCTGTGTAGTCAAGTTTAGCAACAGATGTAAGTGAAGCAATTGCACCGTGATTGTCACGTCCGTGCATAGGATTAGCACCCGGAGCAAAAGCTACCCCTTTTTCACGTCCATCAGGAGTAGCTCCTGTTTTCTTTCCATACATTACATTACTTGTAATGGTAAGGACTGACAAAGTAGGCTGTGCATTTTTATAAATAGCAAGTTCCTTGAGCATTTGGCTGAAGGTATGGGTAATGTTTTTGGCTATTACATCCACTTGGTCATCATCATTACCATAGCATGGGAATTCACCTTCCGTATCAAATCCGACAGTAAGTCCTTGCTCATTTCTGCGAGCAGTTACTTTGGCATGCTTGATAGCCGAAAGCGAGTCTGTAGCGATAGAAAGTCCTGCCACTCCGTATGCAAGGTTGATTCTGGGATTGGTGTCAATAAATGCCATTTGGGCGC
This sequence comes from Porphyromonas pogonae, assembly GCF_036320655.1. Classification (NCBI taxonomy): domain Bacteria; kingdom Pseudomonadati; phylum Bacteroidota; class Bacteroidia; order Bacteroidales; family Porphyromonadaceae; genus Porphyromonas; species Porphyromonas pogonae. The sequence continues at coordinate 1,841,021 of NZ_CP143258.1, read as the reverse complement.
GTTCATAATAGTATTTGTCATGCATGAAATGAATGATGTTCATAGACTCATTGTATACACGAGCAACTTGTTTGAGTACGAGCAAGTAGTTGGCCCATATTTCATCAAAATCCAATACATCACTCTTCAGAGCAGGAATACCTTCAATCATAGTTGTTCCGGTAAACTCGCAACGTCCGGCATTCATGGCTAAAAGTAAAGCTTTTGCCAAATTGGTACGTGCTCCGAAGAATTGTATCTGTTTTCCTATTTCTTGGAAAGACACACAGCAGGCAATACCATAATCATCACTGCATCTGGTTTCTCTCATCAAATCATCATTCTCATACTGAATAGATGAAGTATCAATGGAGACCTGAGCACAAAAATCTTTGAATCCTTGTGGCAGAGATTGTCCCCACAGTACAGTTAGGTTAGGTTCCGGACTTGCTCCAAGGTTATAAAGAGTCTGCAAAAAGCGGAATGAGGTCTTAGTCACTTTGTGACGGCCATCAGCTAAGCTTCCTCCTATAGACTCTGTTACCCAAGTAGGGTCTCCGGCAAATATTTCGTTGTATGAATTCATTCTCAAGTGACGAACCATACGAAGTTTCATTACAAATTGGTCGATCAATTCCTGAGCCAACTCTTCTGTAAGGCCTTTATGATCCATATCGTATTGGATATAGATATCTAGGAAAGATGAAACATTACCCATAGACATGGCTGCACCATCCTGATCTTTTACAGCGGCAAGGTAAGCAAAATAAACCCACTGAACAGCTTCCTGAGCATTCAATGCAGGGCGATGTAAATCAAAACCATACATCTCACCCATTACAGCTATTTCTTTGAGGGCTTTGATCTGCTCGCTCACTTCTTCACGTAAGCGAATACGATCTTCGGTCATCGGGCCCACAAGGTTCTTAAGATCTTCTTTTTTTGCCTCAATAAGCCTATCGATACCATATAGAGCAAGTCTGCGATAGTCTCCGATCACTCTGCCTCGAGCATAATTGTCAGGCAAACCGGTAAGAAAGCCTAATGAACGGAACGAACGAATCTCATCGGTATAAGCATCAAAAACTCCGTCATTATGAGTTTTTCTATAGTGTGTAAAGATATCGGTCACTCTCTCATCCACCTCAAGACCATTCTCTTTTACGGCTTTTTCCACGACTTTGTATCCACCCAGAGGTTTCATCGCTCTGCGCAGTACTTCGTCGGTCTGAAGACCTACAACAACTTCGTTGTCTTTATCTATGTATCCGGGTTTGAATGAAGTAATAGAGGAAATTGTCTTAGTGTCTATTGAACGAACACCATTGTTGTCACGCTCTTCTTTTAGGGCTACTAAACATTTTGCCCATACAGCTTTGGTTTTTTCCGTAGCAGGCTTTAGAAAAGAGGCATCTCCATCATAAGGAGTCACATTTTTCATCACGAAATCGCGGACGTTTATTTCTTTTTCCCAAACTCCGCTTTTGAAGTTCATTGCTTCTTCCATTAAAAGTATGATCTATTAGGTTTATAATAGGCTATTTTGCAAACTACAGTTTGCGTTTCGACCACAAAAATAAGACAATTATTGAAATACAGAAATATTTAGAGATTGCTAATTATAAAAATAGCACTAAATAGGTAGAAATATTGTAGAAAAAAACATTAAAGAATAATCTCACGATCTTGGAATATTATTTTTTTAACATGAAATAACCTGTTCATATTACAAAACAATATCAATATTTTGCACATAAAAAACCAATGATATAATACAACACTTATTAATCCAAGAAATAAATATAGCAGTATGCTAAAAGAAAAAAATGAATAAATTATTTTGATAAATTCTTATGCCCCCCCTTTTTTCACATAGTCACAAATCGGTATCATCAAAAAACAAAATGTAATCTGTAGACATCGCACCTATACAATAGAAAAATGAATATATCTACAAAAGCTGATAGACTTAAAGGAGATCTATCCCATTTTGATCCAAAAATAAGGTAATGGCACAGCAAGCCTCTGCATCTGCCATAGCATGGTGGTGGTGGCTTAAGTCAAAGCCACATCTATAAGAAACAGTATGGAGTTGGTGATTCGGTAATTCTTTCCCAAAAATTCTTCGAGAAGTTTTGCAGGTACAATAGAACTTATAACTTTCCGGATATTCAAGGTTAAAATATTGATGTATAGCTCTGAGGCAACTTTCATCGAAAGGACTATTATGTGCTACAAAAGGCAAACCCTCCACTTGCTCCTTGACATAATCCCAAAATTCATAAAAATACGGTGCCGGATCAGTATCTATCTTGGAGAGCCCATGTATGGCTGTATTGCCCGGCGAGTAATAATTGGGTATAGGATGTATGAGGCTATATATTTTGTCTTGGATAATACCATCTCTTACAATAACCAAACCCGCACTACAAATACTTGATCGTTTGAAATTGGCTGTTTCAAAATCTATAGCGACAAAGTCTTTCATATCAATATGGGAATCTCTTTATTTGGGAGGTGATACAATATAAATAAAAAGGCTATGCTCCTATAAAAATTATAGAACATAGCCTTTGAGGTATCCACTCTATAACGTGTTTATTCTTTTACACGGCCTATATAAGACCCATCGCGAGTATCTATTTCGATGAGCTCACCTTCAGTAATAAACAAAGGCACACGTACCTCAGCTCCTGTTTCTACAGTAGCAGGTTTGAGGGTGTTAGTAGCAGTATCGCCCTTAAGTCCGGGCTCTGTATAAGTTACTCTCAATATAACATGAGCAGGAAGTTCGCAAGTGAGAATGCTTTCAGACTCGGCATGTACCATAGCTTCTACCATATCACCTTCCTTCAGGAACTGTACACCATCGATAGCAGCTTCAGGAATAGAAATTTGATCAAAGGTTTCAGGATGCATGAAATTGAGTCCCATATCATCCTTGTAGAGGAATTGATATGGACGACGTTCTATGCGTACTTCATCCACCTTTACACCACTATTCCAAGTTTTGTCAATCACCCTGCCTGTAGTAACATTCTTCAATTTAGAGCGAACAAAAGCGGGACCTTTACCGGGTTTAACATGGAGGAATTCAACAATGAAATAGTATTGTCCGTCGATATCAAGACACATACCATTGCGAAAATCTGCTGTACTAGCCATAAATAAATTATTCTTGTATGTATTTGTTTATATTTTGGAGATTACAAAAATAATGAAACAATCCGAATAATAAAGAATCCTTCATGACAATGCTTGCCATAGAAGAATATAGCTTACCTAATGGTATTATTTCTCGTTATTAATAATCTTTCTGGTCTTTAGTGGTGTAGCTCCAAACATTTTACGTGAAAATACACACAGGTAACTAATAGACGAAAAGTGATACCTGTCCGCTATTTCCTGTAGAGTCATTTTTTGTTCCGCAAGATCTCGGTAGATATATTTGGCTCTTTGTTCGTGCATCCATTTCAGAGGAGGAATACCAAATTCTTCCAAAAACATCCTTTTGGCACTACTCGAAGAAATACCTATCATCTCTGAAAGCTCCTCGACCGTTTTACATTCCAGGTGATGCCTGAAGACAAATGACCGAAAACCAACATTACGACAATGATATGACACAAGGAATTCGTCCAACTCAATTGTTGTAAGGGATAAGCGTAACACGTAGAAAAACTCACGTAGCTTAATCTCATAGACGGAGATATTCTTTGTATCATTCTCAAGGTAAAACAATACGGAGTTTAACCAAGAAACCATAGCTCCTTTAAATTGTAAATTAGTTATTCTACCATCTCGTCTGCCTGATGAAGTGTGGCAAAAATTATGCTTCCCTAAATGGCGATTAAGATCATGGGGGCATTTGCCCAAGCAAAGATTGATACTGGGCGAAAAGTGAAAAAGCAAGAATTTAGCTCTCTCCTGAGCATGAACCTCGAAAAGCTTACCCATGGGAATGAGATAAACGTGATCATGAAAGAAGTCCACAATCTTCTCACCCATAGAAGTAATTTTGAGGGATCCCGATATTAAAAAGACAAAAGCATAATCCCCCTTAGTCTCAATAAAATAAGGCTCATCTTTGCCAAGTTCCAAAAGCAAAGGTATATCTACTACAGAGTTGGCAACAGTATGCGTAAGGGAGTTGTCCGAGAACATAAGATCTGCATCTATGTCAACCGGTGAAGTTATATTTTGGGTAGAAGTCATACTTTACAGTGAAACGGGTTAATGTTTAATAGCAACTAAGATGTAAAATTAATAAATTTGGCTTTTATACTACCTATTTTTAAAGCAAAAAATCCCTCTCAAGTTACATATTTTATTCAGATAAAATTTTATTCTGAAAAATTTAACTTTACAAAAGTACCATTATACCTATTATCTTTCAAAATACACTTAACATCAGGGGTATAACAACGTAAATATTTCAGGAAGATATTTACATAAATCAGATTATTAAAAGATATATCAATATTTATTTGAGAATGAAAAAGAATACAAAAATCAACAAAAAACTTATTGAGCTAAACGTCATAAAAAGCATTGAGTATTTATGACAAAAAGAAAGAATCGATCTCCATAAATCACAACAAGCGAAAAAATCATATTAACACAAAATCAAACGAAATAAAAACAAAAAAACACAATACGCCAACATTATAGTTTTTTTTAATATCTCAGGACTGTACATTTATCCATAAAAGAAGGGAAAAATAAACCGATGTTGATACGCCATATAAATCTAACTAGGCTTTTTCAGATTCTTAGTTAGGTTCTATTATTTTTCTAACTACGCTTTTAGATTTTCTTAGTTAGAAAAAAATAAATTCTTAGTTAACGTGAGTTCGGTCTAAGCGTGGTGTACTAAGAGGGTTGATGGATTGTGTATGATTTCTAGGTTTAATTCCGGCTTTTTGGGTAGCAGATTGTAGGCAATTATGCCGGCAATCAAATTAATGGCGAAATTATTGACGCTTCTATGTCGTGTATGCTCTATTTGACAAACGTTTTTGAGTAGGTCATTAACGGTTTCCACAAGTGCTCTTTTTCTGAGTAATATCCTATCATACAGGCTCATCAGTGTGTTTTTCATGTTTTTCTTTATCTTCGTAATCATGTGTATGTCGTCAATGAAGAGCTTATCGAAAAGACTTTGTGAGATGTATCCTCTGTCGCCAACAAGTTTGCCGAATAGTTTCTTCGTGAAGGTTCCGCCTTTAAGTGGAGCACGGTCATCCGTATTCCCCGGTGTGATTTGATATTGAATGATTTCACCCCGGTCGTTAATCACAATATGCAGTTTGAAACCATAGAACCATCCCATACTGCATTTGCCCTTTTGGGCCCATCCTTTCATGGTCTTATGCCCGTGTGCCCGCTTGATATGGCAGGTGCGTAAAGGTGTGGAATCAATGAATGAGATACCGGTGCATTCGCCCAAACAACACATATTGAGAAATGAAATTAGTTTGAATGCCACCTTGCTTTGTAATTCCACAAAACGATTGTAAGAGACCAACGAAGGAAAATCCGAATGACATTGTTGCGTAATATATTGAAGATAAAAGGACTTAAAATCGCGATACCTCGAATGATGGAAAAGAATCAGAATAGTCATGATTTCAGCATCGGACATCCTAAACTTGCGATTTCTTCGCTTTTTGTTTCCTTCGCAAAGGGTTCTTTGCTGAATCAAGGTATCGAAAAGTTTGGAAAAATCATCGGTAAGACAGAAAATTTCAACTATATTTGTTTTCATAAAGTGGTGTTTTGTTTGTTTATATCTTATTGATTATCAACTACTAAGATACAAATAATTCACCACTTTTGCAATGAAATACATAAGAAATTACACTGATTTACAACACTTTCTAAACTCTATTATTCCTATTATCCCTTATATCGAACTCACGTTAGTTAGAAAAATCCAAACACGTAGTTAGGAAAATAGCATAAGACAGTTAGAAAAATAGCTCCACCTAACTAAGAAAAAAGTATCATAGAGCTCAAAAACAAAAAAAGCCGTAAAGAGGTGTATACATCCCCATTACGGCTTTTATTGTTAACGTCAGGTGCCTTTTTACATTCTGACAATTTGATATTTATTTCTCATTACCTTGTTTTGACAAAATGATAGTTTAGCTATAGTTAGGATACTTCGATTACTTTATTAAGTTTTACTCTCTTCACAGGTCTCACTTTTGAGTTTATAATACACTTAGATTTGATTATAGTTGATATCATGATTTCGTTAGTATAAATTTGGATATGGACAAAGATACAACATCCTCCCTCCTGTTGTCAAGAGCTCACTGTTTTTTATGATATAAGTCCTCCACGCATATGCAAAACAGAATGGTGTTTGGTCTCTTAATATACATAAATTACGACTAATAGTAATCCATTTATATGGAGTATAAGCTTAGAATAATAAAATATCAATTTATATGGATCCTTCTTAGAAAATGATTGCAAGATTTTTATCTTTGTATAAAAAGATAAATAATTAAAGATGGATAATATTATTGATAATTATAATAGTGTAGCGCGTTTTTCAGATATTGAGATACTTCGCTATCATGTGAGCGATTTTGAGACCTTACCGCTGGAACACAAGATATTGATATTTCATTTATCTCAGGCAGCTTTGTCCGGTCGTGATATTATCTTTGATCAAAACTTTAGCTTCAACCTTAGAATAAGAAATTTATTAGAATCTGTATACACACTATATTCAGGGGATAAGTCTACAAAAGAATTCAAAGATTTCGAGGAATATCTATTCAGGGTTTGGTTTTCATCAGGGATCCATCACCATTACAGTAATAAAAAGTTCAAGCCCTCCTTTCCAAGGAATTTTTTGCTTGATATGATCAAGCAGATTCAGAACAAAGGACAATTACCCGCTTTTACTCCTCGTGAAATCACTCCCCTACTTGATGTTATTTTTGATCCTTCTATAGCACCCAATAAAACGGAGCAGAGCGGAAATGCTGACTTGTTACAGAGTTCATGTGTCAATTTTTACGACCATTCTATCACCCAAAAGGAAGCCGAAGAGTTTTATAATTACCAACGATTACATCCACAACCTGAAACAAAAGATACACCTTCTTCTTATGGGCTCAACAGCAGGTTGGAAAAGGATGAAAACGAAAATCTATTCGAGCGTACTTATCAAATAGGAGGGCTTTATAGCAAGGCTCTTAGTCGAATAACAGTGCATTTGGGACAAGCTCTTCATTATTGCCAAACTGAAGAGCAAAGCCGAGCCATGAAATCACTGATCGACTACTACAATACAGGAGATCTCCAGCTATACAATGACTATTGCATCTCATGGCTGAGAGACACAGTAAGCACCGTCGATTATATCAATGGTTTTACTGAAACATACTCAGATCCCATAGGGCTCAAAGGTAGCTGGGAAGGATTGGTACATATCAGAGATATTGAAGCAACAGAAAGAACACAAAAAATCAGCCAAAATGCCCAATGGTTTGAGGATCACGCACCTATTGATCACAGATTCAAGAAAGAAAATGCTGTGGGAGTCATTGCCCATGCCGTAAACGTAGTGATGTTGGCCGGAGATTCATATCCTGCTACTCCCATTGGGATTAATCTCCCAAATGCTGACTGGATAAGAGCAGCTTACGGCTCAAAGTCTATTACGATAGAAAATATACAGCAAGCATATAATATAGCTTCTCAAAACAATGGATTACTTGAAGCTTTTGTGACAGATGCGGATATGATATCCAAAATCAAGCAATACGGACCAATAACGGATCGTCTTCATACAGATCTGCATGAATGTCTGGGACATGGATCAGGTAAACTACTGGATGATACTTCTCCCGATTCCCTGGGACAACACGGCTCCACATTGGAAGAAGCCAGAGCAGATCTTTTTGCTCTCTACTTCATAGCTGATCCCAAGATTCTAGAAATAGATCTTTTGGACGATCCCGAAGCCTACAAAGCTTGTTACTATCAATATATCCTCAATGGTCTCATATTACAATTGTGCCGTATCAAACCTGGAGAAAAGCTTGAAGAAGCTCACATGAAAAACAGGGCTCTTATCGCCCGATATATTTTGCACAAGGGTACTTTGGCGGGCTATCTGAAGCTTGAAAATACTTCTCTCACAATCAGTAATTATGGAGGTATAAGAGGAATAATAGCAGAACTGCTAGCAGAGGTGCAAAGAATAAAAAGTGAAGGAGACTTTGATGCAGCCGGTAAATTGATTGAGAAATATGCCATAGATGTAGATAAAAAACTTCATAAACAAGTATTGGACAAATATGAGAAGCTTAATATAGCCCCATATAAAGGTTTTGTAAATCCCAGGCTTACTCCTGTGTATGATACTGTAGGCAATATAATAGATATTACTATATCTTATGGAGAAAGATACGCCGAACAAATGCTAAGATATAGCCGTGACTACAGCTATATGTCACTCAACCCCACCCTCAGCGCCCGTATAAAGGAAGATAAACATATCAGCAAGCGTACGCTGGATATCGCCAATGAATTGAGAAAGAAATTACGTATCAGTATGGATGGTGTAGTATCTACCATGATGCGGGAAAAAGGGCTCAGCTACGGTATAAACTTCGGCCTCACACGTGAGTATATTACCAAATTGGCAGCAACCCTACCCCATGATCTTGAATTGGCTCGTTATTTATGGCACAGAGATGTAAGGGAGCTGAAGATAATAGCGACTATGATTTTCCCTGATGATAAGCTTTTCTATGAGGAAGCAACAGAGATGGCTGTAACAGCATCACAACATGTAGAACTCAGAGAGCAGCTCACCATGAATCTCTTGAGCAGATGCAAAGAAAGCCCTCTTTGGGCTGCAGCGTGGCTATTGAGCAAAGGAGACCCGCATCTCAATGAAAATAAGCGTGAAAAGCTCTCTATGGTTGCATTGATATTATTAGCTCGGATGGCAAGGAAAGGATTGAGTCTAAATCATATTTTACTAAAAAAATTGCTTTTCAGGACTTATGATATAATGCTGGATCTCCATAAACCATCTACCACTGACTTCACCGATGCCCGACAACAAGCTGCGGTATTATTTCTAAAACGAATAGCATGTACCGGAGATTTGGAAGAATCTATGGTGAAAGAATTAATAAAAGAATTGGGTAGCTCATCAAATCCTATCGAAAAAGAATTTTACGATGATATCATGTTTGATATTGAATTTAACACTAAGGATTAAGCAATAGCAAATACTGTTGATTTTAATACATTTATCAGGTATTTGTACTCAAAAGATAAGGTAATGTCTACCCAGCAATAGATATTATCTTATTATTTTTTGATAGTATCTGAAGCCTTTTTTTGCATCGTCTGATAGTAACGACAATATGGTGTAAGCCCACACTCATTACATTTGGGCTTCCGAGCCAAGCAGACATATCTGCCATGTAATATAAGCCAATGATGAGCCTTGGCGATGAGAGGCTCGGGAATATACTTGATCAACTCTAATTCTGTCTGTAAAGGAGATTTGGAGTTAGTAGTAAGTCCTATTCGATTGGATACTCTAAATACGTGAGTATCGACAGCCATAGCAGGCTTGTCAAATATGACTGATGCAATCACATTGGCTGTTTTGCGACCTACTCCCGGAAGCTTTATAAGATCACTCACTTCATCGGGAACTTCAGAGTGGAATTCCGAAACCAACATTTTAGCCATGTTGCTAAGATGCTTGGCTTTATTATTAGGGTAACTGACACTTCTGATATAAGGAAAAATATCCTCAGGTTCGGCTTTAGCCATAGCCTGAGGATTTGGATATTGCATAAGTAATGCAGGCGTAATCATATTAACACGTTTATCAGTACATTGAGCTGACAAGATTACTGCTACCAGCAATTCAAATGGAGTAGTATAATGAAGCTCTGTTTCTGCAATAGGTCTGTTTTCTTCAAACCATTGAATTACGTGTCTAAAACGCTCCGCTTTTGTCATAATATTAGTGCACGCTCTTGAACTGCTCCAAGAATCTCTGATCATTTTCAGAGAATAAGCGTAAATCCTTTACTCTATATTTAAGATTGGTAATACGTTCTATCCCCATACCCAAAGCATAGCCTGAATATATAGAACTGTCGATACCACAATTTTCCAAAACATTAGGGTCTACCATACCGCATCCCAAAATCTCTACCCAACCTGTATATTTACAGAATGCACATCCTTCGCCTCCACAGATATTACATGAGATGTCCATTTCCGCTGAAGGTTCGGTAAAAGGAAAGTAAGAAGGACGTAATCTTATTTTTGTATCAGGGCCAAACATCTCTTGGGCAAAATACAATAAAACTTGCTTAAGATCAGCAAATGATACATTCTTATCTACATACAAAGCTTCTACTTGGTGAAAGAAACAATGTGCACGGTATGAAATCACCTCATTACGATATACTCTACCCGGACAAATGATACGAATAGGAGGTTGTGTCTCTTCCATTACACGGCTTTGGACTGAGGAAGTGTGTGTACGCAATACTACATCGGGCTGATGCTGAATAAAAAAGGTATCCTGCATGTCACGGGCGGGATGATCCTCTGCAAAATTTAAAGATGAAAACACATGCCAGTCATCTTCAATCTCAGGACCTTCTGCAATGCTAAAACCCATACGAGCAAAAATCTCACATATTTCCTCTTTTACCAAAGTCAAAGGATGTCTGGTACCAAGCCTATGGGGATACGCAGTACGCGACCAATCAATACTATCAACCTCACTATGCTGTAAAGAAAGGTTTTCCCGTAATTGATTGATGGTATCGGTAGCTTTGTTCTTGAGCTGATTCAACTGTTGCCCCAAAGCCCTCTTCTCTTCCGCTGAAACCGTTTTGAAGTCATCAAATAATTTGGCAACTTCTCCTTTTTTACTAAGATATTTGATACGGAGAGCTTCTACCTCTTCCGTGGTTACGGCTGTAAGATTTGCTATCTCTTCTAACAGCGCCTTGATTCTATTTTGCATATTCTTATAATTTCACCATGCCAGATTACAAATTTAGCTGTTTTTATCGAACTATTAAGATTTTTTGAATTATTGCTAAACAAAAAGAGCTGCCATATATGACAGCTCTTTATGTATTAAATAAAACCTTTAAAGTTTCCTTACAATATCTTTGAAGGCATTATTATGCCATACCGACCATACCCGGTACAGAGTTGAAGATAAGGATAGACACAAGCAAAGCCAAAATAGCATACAGCTCAGGGAATACGGCCATCACCATTGTAGCAGAGAAGACATTGTGTCCTGATCCGATAGCCTGAATACCATTGGCACAAACCTGAGACTGGCGAATGGCTGAGAAAAGGCCAACAACACCCAAAGCCAAACCGGCTCCGAAAATTGCCCATGCAGCCACAGCTCCCAGTGCTTGAGCAGCAACCAACTTACCGATCAGCGATGAAGCCATAAAGAAACCAACGAAACCATAAAGACCCTGAGAACTTGGTAATGCGCTCAAAGCAATGTAAAGACCCAAAGAATCAGGATTCTTTCTCATAGCACCAACAACAGAGTTACCGCAGATAGTTACACCAATACTACTACCTATACCGGTAAGTCCGACCATAAGTGCAACTCCTAAATAAGCCAACATTTCGTTCATAACAATTCAATGATTTGATATTAATTATACTTTTAATTATTTGTTTTTTTATTTCTAAAAGGTTCGTATTGATTACCCCCACCCTCAAACTCACTATTCTTGTAAAACTCTACATAGGTAAGACGAAGCGGGTGTACCAAAGATCCGATCATAGCTAAACCAAAATTTATAGCATGCCCCACAACAAGGATAATAAGCATCACAGGTATGCGGGCAAGAATAGGCATCGACTCCGTTTGTACGACTGCCAACTGATTAAATACCCCCCCAAGAATAGAGCCGGTAAGGCCGATAGCAAACAATCGGATGTAAGATAAGGTATCGCCCAATAATCCGGATGCATTGTTGTAAGTATCCCAAAGCCCTGTGCCGAAATTGATAAATATGTTTTTTCCGGGTGTATTGTAAAAATAAGCCACTAACAAACCTGCTAATGCTACTCCCCACAATACATTTCCTATCATAGAAGGAGCTGTAGGGGCAAGCTTTGGGAAAGCCAAAGCAAGTAAAGAACATAGAATTACAACCACCCAAGCAAAACGAGAAAGGCTGTATTTGATACCCTTCTGTTTTTTTACCTTGATGGCAGCAAGAACTTTTCCGTACAATATCTGAATAAGTCCTATTATAAGGGACAGAATCATCAGATTGTTCTGATTGAGGAAATAGTCTTCCGGTTTGGCATATCCCAATGTGACACCAAAAAAGGATCCCATAAGCATACCCACCACAAAGGCAGAACCGCCCAACCATTGCATAAGTCCCAAAATAGGCTTTTTATCAGGTTTAGCCTTGATTTTGAGTAATGTGCAGAGAACTAATACAAACAGTCCATATCCGCCATCACCAAAGCACATACCAAAGAAAAGCATAAAGAAAGGCGCAAATAAAGGGGTGGGATCCAACTCATAATAATTAGGCAAAGAGAACATCTTGGTTAGAGGTTCAAAGAGCTTTGTAACCTTATTATTTTTGAGTTTAATAGGCACTTTTTCCCCCTCTATTATCTCCATTTTATGGAAATAATAATTATTTTGGCTCAATGCATTCTCCATTGATAAGGCTTTATCCTCAGGCACCCAACCTTCCAGAACCATCAACGCATTTTCTGCTTGAAGATCAGCCTGTAAGATAGCATTGCTGAAAGAAAATTTATTATCGAGGTAAATATCATACTGAGCTAAGAGATTGGCTTTATGATCAGCAAATTGCTTAAGCTGCCCAACGACTTCTTTTTGCTCCTCAATAATTACCTTTTGCTCATGGTCAAGAGTAGAAAGACTTTTGACAGGAGCTTTCACAATATCAGCCTTGGGACGTTCATAGTCATCATCAAATTTATTGATGGTGATGAAGTGTACCTGAGACTTATCGCTAGTTACCTCTATAGCATTGAACTCATTGACCCAATCAGGGGAATAATTTGATTTGGATGTCACATAAAAGTCAATGACATACCCTGCTTTACGAAGTTTTGATACTTGCTCTACATCATAGTCTCCCCATACCTCAACATCTGTATATTCTTTGTTCTTGGCAAGGAACTCCTGATCCAAACGATTCTTTTTATCGAGCAATTCTTTAGCCTCGGCTAAGACCTTTTGGCCTATTTCCTCTGTAAAGTCATCAGAAAGTTCTACTTTTTCCTCTTCAAGTTTAACGTCGGTTCCGAAAGAAGCAACATTATGCCTGACTTGGGTAATCTCCTTACGAAGATTGAGCAGATCCTGTAATTCTTTAATTTCTTTAGGGTTCTTAGACTCCTGAATATGCACTACGCCTAAACTCCGAAGCTTTAATAAAAAGTCATGATACTCTTTATGGAAAATTACAAAAGAGTATTTGTTCATTGTAGTTATCATAATGAAGCCTCCTCAATTTTTTCGTATTTCTTTTCCAAATTTGCCCTCATAATCTTTTGAGCTGATTTGGAAAGACTCTCTTCATCTTCAAGGAAACGCTTGATCTTTCGAATAGCATCTTGGTAACCGGGAATCTGCACTTTCTCAAAAAGATTGACCTTTTGAGTAGTTTTCTTACGTGCATGCTCCAGAAACTCCAGCTTTAGTCGCAAAAACTCAGCCTCAACACCTGTAGTGGCCAAACTCTTGAGGAGATCAATCCCCTCTGCATACCACGAAGGTGAGTTGAAAAGGCTAAAAGGCTTTACATCATAATGTATATGATCCAAAACAGGAATGACCACTCCGGCAATCTTCTTTGTAGACAAATCTACACTATTGACTGATATAAGCTCCGGATTAAACTCATCCCACAAACTCACCATGCTTTGGTAACCTTGAATTTCCTGCTCAAGCTGCTGTTCCAATCGGTCAACCTCTCTTTTGGTCTGCTTCACCTGAACACGCAAAGCACTCTCCTTGCTCTTGATTGTAGGCAGGGTTCGCACACGCATTTTCAGGTTCTTTTCCTGTTGCTGAAGAGATGTTTTATTATATTGAAACTTTATCGCCATTTTGAATTATTTATCAAGCGTTTTCTTTCCAGTATTTATCTACAAGCTGCTGCTTGATATTGACTTCTGTGGGTTTGAAATACTTTGAGAACAGATCCCAAGCTGTATCCAACATTTCGGTGGTATTCAGATTGACGTCGATAGCGAGCAACTCTGTTGCATAGTCATCGGCAAATTTCAATGTTCTGTTGTCATAGTCTGTCAAATCGAAACCATTCTCCATCTTTGTTTGAGCATTGGCAGCATCAGAGAACAAACGTACAGCGGCATTCATAACCTGCGGATGATCTTCTCTTGTTTTCTTACCAATTACAAGTTGTTTGAGACGAGACAAACTTCTGAACGGATCCACAATAACTTTACCCACATTAGCATCACGTCTTAGATACAACTGTCCTTCTGTGATGTAACCGGTATTATCAGGAACAGCATGGGTAATATCCCCTCCTGAAAGTGTAGTAACTGCAATAATAGTAATAGAGCCGCCTTCAGGAAACTGTACAGCCTTTTCATAAATCTTGGCCAAGTCAGAATAAAGAGAACCCGGCATAGAGTCTTTAGATGGAATTTGATCCATTCTATTGGATACGATTGCTAAAGCATCGGCATAGTTGGTCATGTCTGTTAGTAACACAAGCACCTTCTCATTTTTCTCCACAGCAAAGTACTCTGCTGCAGTAAGTGCCATGTCAGGGATAAGTAATCGCTCAACGGATGGTTGTTCTGTAGTATTGATAAAACTTACAATACGATCCAGAGCTCCGGCATTACTAAATGTATTTTTGAAAAATAGATAATCATCATTGGTCATACCCATACCACCAAGAATGATCTTATCACTCTGAGCTCTCAATGCTACCATGGCCATTACCTCATTGAAAGGCTGGTCAGGATCGGCAAAGAAAGGTATTTTCTGACCGGTAACCAATGTATTGTTCAGGTCAATACCCGCAATACCTGTAGCAATAAGCTCTGAAGGTTGTTTACGTCGGACAGGGTTTACTGAAGGACCTCCGATTTCTACTTCATTACCATCAACAGCTGGGCCGCCATCAATAGGATCTCCATATGCATTGAAGAAACGACCGGCCAACTGATCACCAACTTTGAGTGAAGGAGCTTTCCCCATAAAAATAACTTCGGCATTCGTAGGGATAGCTTCAGTACCACCAAATACCTGCAAAGTTACCTCATCCCCCATAATCTTTACTACCTGTGCCAAACGGCCATTGATTGTAGCAAGCTCTTCATTACCAACGCCGGTAGCCTTGAGCATACAAGTAGCCTTGGTAATATTGGTGATTTTGGTATATATCTTTTGAAACGCTTTTGTAGCCATATCTATATTTATCTTATTTAGTACTTAAACGTTTATTTACAAGCTCTTGAAGTTGTGATTCAAACTTCTTGAATTCTTCGCTGTTAAACTCCGAATAATTCATTTGCTTAAATATATTGATCATTTGCTTGAAGTACTCGCTGACATCAACAAATGTGTCAAAAGTAAAATTGGAGTGACAAAGCTCCATGACCTTTTTGAGCATATATTCTTGACGTTCAAGGGAGGTATTACAGTCTACATCATCGAAAGCATCTTGTTGAAGGATAACAAAATCTATCAATTCAGCCTTCCAAAAGACTACGTGATATTCCAAAGGCACACCATCATCCCCGAGGATATTGATTTGCTCTGAAATTTCTTTACCCTGGTGAAGTCTCATTTTCACTTCATTTACCATCTCAATCCATTTGTTTCCTACCTTCTCAGCAATATATTGCTCAAACTCGGGATATTCCAAGTACTTTGAGTAACTATCAATAGGATTTACAGCAGGATATCTCTTCCTATCAGCACGTTCTTGTTCCAATGCATAAAAACAGCGTGCTACCTTCTTGGTATTTTCAGTAACTGGCTCTTTCAGGTTACCTCCCGCAGGAGATACTGTTCCGATAAAGGTTACCGAACCTGTAGCATCATTATTCAAATGCACAAAACCAGCTCGGGCATAGAAATTGGCGATGATTGCAGATAAGTCCATGGGGAAAGCATCAGGCCCGGGAAGTTCCTCAAGACGGTTGGACATCTCTCTCAAAGCCTGAGCCCAACGAGAAGTAGAGTCGGCCATCAAAAGGACTTTGAGTCCCATGCTTCTATAATATTCGGCGATGGTCATAGCCGTGTATACTGACGCTTCACGAGCCGCAACAGGCATGTTAGAGGTATTGGCAATAATGATGGTACGTTCCATCAATTTACGTCCTGTATGCGGGTCAATCAAGTGGGGGAACTCGGCAAAGATCTCCACAACCTCATTGGCACGCTCACCACATGCTGCTATAATCACAATATCAGCCTCGGCTTGCTTAGATATGGCATGCTGTAGCACTGTTTTACCAGTACCGAAAGGTCCTGGGATAAACCCCGTACCACCTTCTACAATAGGATTGATAGTATCAATAACACGTACTCCTGTTTCAAGAAGTTTGTGCGGCCTGGGCTTTTCTCTATAGCATGTTATAGCTTTTTTTACAGGCCATTTCTGAACCATAGAGATATCATGGTCATTGCCCTCGCTGTCTGTAATAACAGCTATAGTATCATTTACCTTATATGAGCCTTCGGGCGATAGACTTTTTACAGTATAACTCCCTTGAAAAGTAAAGGGAACCATAATTTTATGTGGTTGGAAGTTTTCATCCACTTGTCCAAGCCAAGCTCCACATTGTACTTTATCGCCCACTTTCGCAAGGGGCTTAAACTCCCACTCTTTATCATCGTCCAAGGGGTAAGTATATTCTCCTCGTTTAAGGAATACCCCATCCATCTTATCCAAATCATGTTGCAAACCATCATAATTTTTGGAGAGCATACCCGGACCCAGAGTAACCTCAAGCATATGTCCTGTAAATTCTACCGGGTCATTGATACGCATACCGCGCGTACTCTCAAAAACCTGAGCATATGCAGAGGAACCTATCACCTTAATTACTTCACTCATCAAGGCAATACCATTGACTGTGATGTAACAAATCTCATTCTGAGAAACAGGCCCGTCAACTTCAATTGTCACCAAGTTGGAGACAATTCCTTTAACAATTCCTTTTGTAGCCATTATAGTATTATTTCTGTTGTTTACGTTTAAATTCATCTAAGGACTTGCGACTTTCCTGTTTCAGAGAGTAAACTATTTTTCTAAAAGTTTCTTCTCCCTTAACTTCATTGAGATTAACCCACCTCTCAATAATACCAAGCTGCAAATAATACCCCAACACATGCTCTATACCAAATACATTTCTGAAGTATTTTTCCTCAATCCAATTCCATCTAAATAAATCTAGCATTCTTTCGCGGCGAGTAATATCCGTCTCCTCTGCAATCTGTATTATAGAAGGCAAATAATCAAGCTCTTCACTCAACCCAAAATCTTTGGAAGAAGATGTTCTCAATTGTTTTTCAATGTGCGAATCTCCTATAATAAATTGATTGGGATCCCACCCTAACTTACGACAAGTATAAACAGCCAATATGTTTTTTATATTGAGATTGAGTTTGAACCAATCTGAAACAAAATCATTGGATTGTTTAATGGCGTATTCATAGTATAGCATGGAAAGCCTATCTTCAGGAGAAAGGACTTTAAGGGGATCATGCTCTCTCTCTCCGTCTTCTTTTTCAGAGTACTCATAATCTAAGAAAGTATACACGTAAGAGGGCAGGTTTTTATACAAAGGAGGTTTCATCCCTTGCATATAGAAAGATATTATGGTATTGATTTGATTAGAATCAAAATAAACATCTTGTTCAGAATCTTCATCAGAGTGAGGTACAGATTCTTGCGTGGTTGTTTGTATAGCGTCTAAATCTATATTCTTTTCCTTATCCGGCAGTATCTTCAACAAGTGTCTATTGAATTGCTCCAGCTCAAGAAGTCTAAAGCTTTTATAATCATAACTCGTCAGAACATCTTTGAGCTCCTCACCGAAATCCTTTTGAGAAAAAGGCATCTTTCTTTGTTCTACTGAAATATCTGGAAGACCGGAAACTAACGCATAGTAATTAGCCATAAGATCTTAATTTCAGAATAACATTTTGGACAATTGTGGTCTCAGGAAACTTTTGAATAGTTCGACAAACTCATTTTCACCAAAGACAATTTTATACGAACCGTCTTTAGGGGAGATCTGGAATGATGTAGCATGCCCACCTACTTCTTTTATTTCAACTCCTTTGTCCAGTAAATCCTTGGCATTTGACTCGAAATAAGAGCGTAAAGAGTCGGCTTCCGGAGCTTTGATCTCAACTCCTTGTGAAAGGTCCCAGTTTTTTACTAATTCAAGGATTACTTTTTGCATAAAATCTTTATCGGATACAGCAGCTTTTACATTTTGTGATACAATATCACCTGAGATTTGATCTGCAATAGCACTTTTCACTGATTCTACTACCTGATCAGCGTAAAGCTTTAGTTCCGATTCCGTATTGGAGCGCAAAGTCTGAGCTTGCTTCTCAGCATCTTTGATTATTTGCGATGCTTTACCCTCCGCATCCTTTACAATGGCATCGTGTTGCGACTGCGCTTGGGCTATTATCTTTTCAGCCTCAGCATTTCCTTTTTGAACACCTTCGTTGTAAATCTTTTGGGTTAATTCTTGGATTTTAGAGTCCATATGATAGATGTAATTAATAGTATTGATCCTTGATTATTTTTTAACAGCACAAAGTTAAAATAAATCATAATTGTAGCATCATGAATACCAAATTATTAGAACCAACAGGTTATTTTTCTTTAGTCTTTTCTAAATTTTATTTATAAGCATAAAGATAAGACTTACTTATTAAATATATAGCATTTTAAATGTAAATTTTTGTCGATATATAATGATTGTATTTAAATATAGGTTTTATTCTTAAGTTTATAAGGTGGAATGTAAAATGTATTTCAAAATAAACTTCTGGTCTATATATCAATAAAACACGAGTCCTAAAATTCCGGCTATTACAATGAGCAGTATAGGGTGAATCATTTTCTTTATTGTAGCTATAAATGCAAGAACAAAAAAGATAAGACTTTTGGTGTCAACAAAATTCTCAGTAACCACTATGCTTCTCAGAGAAATCTCACCGGGATGAGCGATATAAGTGAGCAAAGCTTGAGCGTTGAACGAAAGCAATAGAGCAGCAGAAGCTACCAGGCCTATAGTTGTAGGCCTTACACCCACAAAAACGGCTTCAACATACTTATTATTTTGGAATTTGGAAAAGAAATATGAGATTACCAAGACTAAAATAAATGACGGTAACATGACAGCTAAGGTAGCAGCCATAGCTCCCCATACGTTTCCTGTAACAGTATACCCTATATAAGTAGCACTATTGATTCCGATAGGGCCGGGAGTCATTTGACTTATAGCAACAATATCAGTAAATTGCTGTGGAGTAATCCAGTGGTAATTATTGACGACATCATCTTGGATTAGAGAAAGCATAGCATAGCCTCCACCGAAGCCAAACAAACCTATCTTTATATAAACCCAGATCAATTGCAAATAAATCATAACTATACCCTATTGATTTTGTGTTGAATATAAAATGTATAAATGAGTCCACCTATTGCTCCTGCAATAATGATGATAATAGGCGAAATGCCTAATAACCATACAAGCAATGCCGACAAGGCGGGGATCCATACAGCCGTTTTTTTCATTTTCATTGTTTTCCACATCACAAATACCGGAGCTGCTATCATAGCAATAACTACCGGTCTAATGCCCTTAAATATCCTTTCGACCACAGGATTCTGATTGAATTGGGCAAAAAAGATGGCGATAGAAAGAATAATCAGAAAAGAAGGCAATGTTGTGCCTAGTGCAGCCAGAAAAGCTCCTTTGAAGCCCCTTAGTTTATATCCTGTGAATATGGAAATATTTACGGCAAATACCCCCGGCAATGACTGTGACATGGCAAAGAGATCCAAAAAATCCTTCTGCTCCATCCAATGATGCTTATCGACAATTTCCACCTGTATAAGGGGAAGCATAGCATAACCTCCGCCAAAGGTAAAACCACCTATTTTGAAAAAAGTGGTAAATAATTTGAAATAAGGTACACTTTCGTTCATCAATAATGAAGTTTTTAAAATAAAATCAAGGCATATCCTTCATTTTATATACAACATCAATACAAAGACCCAACCGAATCCTTGCACTGCTTACAACATACGTACAAGCCATGTGTTTACTGATAACAAGTTAGATTGAGAGTAATGAGAGATTGTTTTTTTGTTGTCAATACACATATTCTGGTACATGCTCAAAGTTAGAGTATTCTTTTTAGTCGGGCAAACAATAAACTATTTCATACACAAATAAAATTCATCTCTTGATTCATAAAATTTTAAAATGAAATAGCCATCCATATATATGGATGGCTATCAAATGACGTGAAAAACATAGGACTATATTTCCTCAACGGTAAACTCAATCAAAGGACTGTCGCCTTTGGACGTTTTACCCGTCAGCCTGATGTTATCTTTTGTTTTTTTGATTTCAGGACGAGTACTATTATGCTCCAAATTTTGTTGGGTGATTTCACCGAACTCAACCAAAATATTATTGGTATACGCCCAAGACCATGGAACGTAGGTACCAAAGCTTATATTTTTACCTCTAATTAGATATGAAAGCTGATTGAAGACTCCGGTAGCTTGCCCAGTATTGTGTGTAGCCAGTACTACTCCGTATTTACCCGCAGGTATCGATGTGGGTGAGGTATAGAAAGTACTGTTGTACCATGAGGTTTTATTTTTAAATAAAAGATCCTCTTTTGTTTTATTATGAACAATGATACGTGCAGTAGAACCGGTCCCGTATGAAGACAGGAAACCATCAATATTTCTTTTGGCCTCCTCATAGTTATTCGCGGTGTATTTATTATCCAATTGTATTTTTTTCTTCAAAAGCAATGTTGCTTCCAAAGCATAATGATCAGAACACGGAGCTTCTTTATGGAGTGAAGGAGAATTATACATACAGCGATTGTTAATTGCTGCGGATACAGGTTCTAATCCATCAGAAACCAAGAAATAGTCGAGGCGTTGACGTGATGCACCATATTTCTTTACGGGGAAAAAGTAATCAGCCAAATCATTGATAGTATTGTCATATGAGAAACCCGGTGATTTTGTAGTATCAGGATTTGTCTCTCTATATGAGTCTTTAAAATTCGAGAAAAAGCCTTTTACAATATCCTTATATTCGGCAGATACATCGCCTATGACATTCAAATCTCCTACAATCATAGCAGGTACACCATTGAGATCCTGCATAGACTGTTTCATCTGTTCAAACTGCATTTTGCGGGTTCCTGCTTTATCCTCATCAGCTTGAGTATGGGTAAAAAAGGAGTAAAAGTCACCGTAAGGAGTAGAAAAACGAGTTTTGTGAAACCCTTTGGGAGTAAACCAATCAAAGCCCTTTCCCTTACGAAATACACTAAAATGATTTTCCATAATTGGAAATTTTGAGAGGATCAGCAAGCCATCTCCCTGATTTATATTTACAGCATTGGAATGTATAGAATAAGGATAAATATCCTTCAGGGATTCAGCCATTTCATTCTTAACATAGTCACTCCATACTTCAGAAAAAAACAAAACGTCATTGGAGCGCAGGTCTTTTCTTACAAAGTCTACAATCGCTTTTTGCCTCATTCCGTCTTCAAAAAGAACGGGCTCCAGAAACATATGAAGATTATAGGTAGCTACTTTTATAGTATTACTTTGAGTTTTCAGAAACGAGTGATTACTTGCATCTTCTTTTGAGTTTTTACCTAAAACAAAGTCATCCTCTTGTTGGCTACAGCCAATACTCAATAAGGGTAAGAGAATGAAAAACAAACGTATAAATTTCAATTCTAATTTCATCTCGTTTTGGTTTTAAAAATTAATAAAAAGTTTTTGATTATATAGAATAAGCATATACACGGACTATTAATATATAATAGAGTGTTTGATATACTTACTCTATTTTCACAAAAATGTAAAATTCTCCTTATTCATACATATACACGAATATACAATTAATATCTATGATTCAGTTAATGGATCGATTAATTTTTTCAATGGTATACATTGATTAATGAATGATTTATAAGAAAATTTTAATTGAAACCAGAATTCTTATACATACAATATATTCATTGTCATGACACAATTTACCTTAAAATACAAGGGGGGGGGGGATAAAATAAGAATATAGTGATTTAAAGTGGTGTGAAAAATGGATTCATGATATGTAAGTGACTCGGGTGGGACTCAAACCCACGACCTTCAGAACCGGAATCTGACGCTCTATTCAACTAAGCTACCGAGCCAATCGGATGCAAAGATACATTTTTGTTGTAATAAAAACGAATATAAAATCCCAACTTCAGCCTTTTTTATATAAGATAATCATTAATAGCCTGACACTAATGATTGTATATTAATCACATCTGCGGGTACAAATAATAAATGTTTCGGCTTGATAACGGGCGCTGAAATTCTATCATACAAAGTCAACGATTTTATCCTAATAGGTCGAACGTTTTATCCTAATAAGTCGAACGTTTTATCGTACACAGACAATCATCCTATTATGATAAGATCTTCAGCACATCATATAAGAATTGAGGATGCCCTATCAGCATCCTACAAGGACTTTTAAAAAGAAGAATTTAAGGTTAGGAATTATCATAAATATAGAAAGAATGAAAAAGGAATGACACCTTTACCTATAAGCATAATAATTCGGGGGTAAATTTACGACCGATGAGTTCTACCCCATTGCCCGCATCATACTCCTGATTTTTTACAAGTCCATTTCTTATTTCTAACGTTACGGCAATATTTGTAGCATTTTCAAATTGAGCTGTAAAGGTCGGAGTCTGTCCAAAATTCCATTCCCAAGATTTATACCTGCTCGAGAGTTTATCTTTGATCTCATCATTCTCTTCTTCTGAAGGATGGTATGATGACAAAGCTCCGTAAAAAGACTGATATTCGTCTAATAACAGATCTCTAAAAGCAGATATTGTCATGTGAGATTTAAGATGCGGTAAGATATTATCGACAGGGCTTTTTACAGAGCTTACCGCTTTGGAAGCTGTAGGTATAATTGATGGTTTGAGTGCTTGTCTGAGGTCATCCAAAACAGAATCGAACAATAGACAACCATGATAGAGCATTCTTTTCTTCTTAAAAGCTTGTGCGGTACCACAGATCTTCTTTCCATCAATGAGAATATCTCCTCGTTCACTTCGAGTAGAGTGTACTCCTAACTTGTGGAGTAATGTATGTATTGGGGTAGTAAATTCTTTGAGATCCAAAGGCTCGTTATCAATCTGATTCTTGATGACAGTGAAATTCAGATTATTAAGATCATGGTATACTGTGCCTCCGCCGGAAATTCTTCTTATTACAGGTATCCCTTTATCCTCAGTGAAGCACAAATTGACCTCACTCCACGGATTTTGATATTTACCTATAATAACTGATGGACTGTTGATCCATAATATCACAATCACATCGACATGCGTGTACTTTTTATAAAGTAACTCTTCAATGCTGAGATTATAATACGGATCAGTGGATGGACTAAGAAAATAAAACATAAAACAAAAGTATGGGATTACGACTCATCATTATAAATAAGAAAGAAAGCATCGCAAGAAGTCAATATTATATAAGTATTGGTCTTTTGCGATGCTTATCTTTAACATTATAGCAGTTTATTTCTTCTTAGGAGGAAGGTGTATTGCCATTCCCAAAGTATCAGCACAAGCTTCATATAAAGCTTCGGAAAACGTAGGGTGGCCATAGATCGTTTTGATAACCTCATTCACCGTAATCTCCAACTCCATGATAAGTGAAGCCTGATTGATAATTTCTGCAGCAGCCGGGCCTATGATATGTATACCCAATATCTCGCCATACTTATTATCAGCTATGACTTTGACAAAACCATGTCCTTCATTGGAAGCCAAGGCACGTCCGTTAGCTGCAAAATGGAATTTTCCAATGCGGATATCATCATTATAAAGCTCTCGGGCTTTTTCTTCAGAAAGTCCTACCATAGCAACCTCCGGCTGTGTATACACTACTGAAGGAGCTGAGATCAACTTGATTACTTCGGTATTACCTTTTACAGCATTTTCGGCTGCTACCTCACCCATGCGGAATGCTACGTGGGCTAACATCTTTATACCATTGATATCGCCAGGAGCGTAAATACCCTTGACACTGGTTTCCATGTATTTGTCCACTTTGATCTTTCCTTTTTCGATTTCAAAGTCTATCTCACCAATGCCCTCAAGATCCGGAATACGACCTATAGACACCAATACCTTATCAGCTTCTATGATCTTACCATCATTAAGTTTTACACCGACCTTGCCACCTTTGTCCAAAAGCTCAGAAACTCCTGATGATGTAAGGATCTCTATTCCTTTTTTGCGCAGAAGATCGGCAAGGGTTTGTGACAGTTCACCGTCAAGAGCAGGTATAATGCGATCCGCCATTTCCACAATGGTAACTTTGGTACCCAAAGCTTCATATGCCTGAGCCATCTCTACCCCTATAACGCCTCCACCAATAACAACCAAAGATGAGGGCAATTCCTGGAGAGATAAGATATCATCACTTGTAAGCACATTAGGATTATCTATTCCAGGAATATTGATCTTAGTTACTTTGGATCCTCCGGCGATGATGATTTTATCAGCTTTGATGATCTGCTTACCATCGATCACAATATCCTTGTTCTTATTGATCTTTGCAACTCCCTTGTAGATATCCACGCCATTGCCCTTGAGAAGCGAAGCTACACCTCCGGTGAGCTTTTTGACAATACCGTCTTTATACTTCACCACTTTGGGCATATCTACACTAAACTTAGGACTTTCAATATTGATGCCTCTCATAGCGGCTATGGTAAGACCTTCTATGATTTCAGCATTTTTGAGATATGTTTTAGTAGGAATACAGCCTTTGTTGAGGCATGTGCCTCCTAACTCTGATTTTTCCACAATAGCCACTTTGGCTCGCAGTTGAGCAGCTTTTATGGCAGCAACATATCCGGCAGGGCCACCACCGATTACCGCCACATGATATGAATCCTCCATAGAAGGAAGGTCTGCGGCATCTTCCACTTTTTTTACAGGCTCTTGGTCTTCTATTGACTTACTCTTAACTCCTTCAATAGACTCTCCTTGGTCTCCGATGTATGCGATCACTTCCGCAATAGGTACAGTCTCACCTTCATGATGTAATATTTTGAGTAGATAACCGGAGGCTTCTGCTTCTATTTCCATGCTTGTCTTGTCAGTCATGATTTCAAGGATGATCTCTCCTTCCTCTACTTTATCACCTTCCTTCTTTAGCCATTTAACAATTTCGCCTTCAGTCATGTCAATACCGGCCTTAGGCATAATTACTTCTGATATCATCGTTGTAGTACTTTTATATTAATAATGATAAAGGATTCTCAAGAACTGACTTGAGATCTTGCATAAATTTAGCTGCAGCGAGGCCGTCTATCACCCTGTGATCACTGGTAAGACTTACTTTCATGATAGGTTTGATTACAACCTGTCCATCTCTAACCACAGCAGTATCCTTGGTGCCGGCTACACTAAGTATGGCACTATTGGGCTGATTTATAATAGAGGTAAAGGTGTCTACACCATACATACCCAAGTTGCTGATTGTAAACGTACTGCCGCTCTGTTCTTCAGGAAGCAGTTTTTTGGACATAGTACGCTCTGTAAGATCTTTGAGTGAAGCCACCAACTCGCTCAGGGACATTTTTTCCGCATTTTTCACTACGGGAACAACAAGTCCTTCGGGTAGACCTACTGCCATTGCCAGATTTACATAATTATGGTAAATAACTTTGGTACCATCCTCTGACAATGATGCGTTGATAGCTCTGTGCTTCATCAGCAATTTTACTACTGCTGCAGAGATAATATCTGTTACAGTAAGCTTCTTGCCTATACGTTCCATGATAGGATCTATCAACTTCTTGCGAAGAGCTAAACTCTCAGTCATATCCACTTCATAGGTTACTATGAAAGTTGGAGCAGAGAAGTAACTCTCAGACATTCTTTTGGCGATGATCTTCCGCATCATATTCATAGGCACCTCTTCCGTATCGGCAACAACGGAAGGAGAAGTTACAGCAGGAGCAGGTGCAGATGAAGAAGCCACAGGCTTATTCGACATGTTTTCGGAAGCCTTGTGAGTAGGTTTGAGAGACTCAGCAAAAATATCCAGCGAAAGCTTCCTCTTGGCTGCTTCATCCGGAATAAGATTCACAATATCGTCTTTCATAATCTTACCACGGTAGCCCGTGCCCTTGATCCCATTCTTCCAATCTATACCATGAACCTCCGCAATGCTGAGAGCAAGGGGAGATATAGCTACCTTGTCAACATAATTGAATCCTGCAACATCATCTTTGTGTATACGTCCTTTCAGTCCCGTACCCTTGACATCAATCAGGTTTACACCCAACCTTTTTGCCAAAGTACGTGCTGCAGGAGTAGCTTTTATTCTTTCTGTGTTCATTTTGTACTCTCCCCTCTTATCTTTTGTTTACCAAGTGAAGAATCTCTTGTTTGATCTTCTCAACATTGGGCAACATAGCTGTTTCCAAAGTATGGTTATATGGTACGGGTACATCTTCAGCAGCTAATCGTATAATCCTATTATCAAGATAGTCAAAAGCTTCGCTCTCAGCTATCATAGCAGCAACTTCGCCAATGAAACCATTTGTTTTGTGAGCATCATTTACAAGCATCAAGTGCCCTGTCTTCTTCACTGATTCTATAATAGCTTCTTTATCCAAAGGTATCAGTGTAAGTAAGTCTATAACTTCCACGCTCACACCGTCAGATTCTTTCACTTGATCTACAGCTTGAAGCACTCGCTCAAGCATTCGGCCATAAGTGACGATAGTCAGATCGGTACCTTGCCTCTTAATATCGGCTTTGCCCAAAGGCAATACGAAGTCGGGATCCAATGGTACTTCTCCTTTTTGATTAAATAAAGCTTTATATTCAAGAAATACCACGGGATTATTATCTCGTATAGCTGCTTTCAAGATTCCTTTTACATCAGCAGGTGTGCCAGGAGCTACTACTTTAAGACCCGGAATATGACAGAACCAAGATTCCAGTGATTGGGAATGTTGAGCAGCCGATCCTACTCCGGACCCTGCTGCACAGCGAAATACTACAGGGATAGTACCTTTACCACCGTACATATAACGAGTCTTCGCTGCCTGATTGACAATATTGTCCATCATATATACAGCAAAATCCATAAACGTAACATCTACAATGGGACGCAAGCCTGTCATTGCAGCACCAATAGCACAACCTGATATAGCATTCTCTGATATAGGTGTATCTCTTACCCTATCTTTCCCAAATTCTTCTAACATACCTACAGATGTACCGAAGTCACCTCCGTAGATGCCTACATCTTCGCCCATGAGAAACACATTCTCATCTCTTCTCATTTCTTCTGACATTGCCATGATAATAGCATCACGCGTTGTCATCAGTTTTGTATTATTTTCCATTTATATAATAGTCGTTTTTATTTTCAATGATTAATCTGCGAATATGTCTTCATATAGACTGTCGAGAGATGGTTCCGGGCTTTCGATACCGAATTTCACCGCTTCTTCTATAGCATTCTGCGAATCTGCATCGATCTTCTCAAGCTCTTCAGGCGTAGCAATATTATTCTCGATCAGGTGTTTTTGGTAAGCAATTATAGGATCTTTGGCTTTCCAGTTATCCACTTCTTCTTTTGTTCTATATTTGCCGGGGTCAGATGTAGAATGCCCAAACCAACGATAAGTAAGGCTTTCTATAAATATAGGGCCATTACCTGCGCGTACATACTCGGCAGCCTCTTCCATCTTTTTTCTTACTGCCAAAACATCATTACCATCTTCCACCAAATGTCCGGGAATGCCGTAAGCTTCCGCTCTCTGGTAATTGTAATCCACATTGATCACACTTTTTATAGGTGTACTGATAGCGTAAAGATTATTGATAGAATAGAAGATTACAGGAAGTTTCCACACTGAAGCCATATTGACAGTCTCATGGAACGTACCTTCATTACAAGCTCCATCTCCAAAGCAGCAAAGAACTATCTTGCCTGTCTTCTTGAGCTTTTGCGTAAGAGCAGCACCAATGGCTATCCCCATTCCTCCGCCAACAATACCATTGGCGCCAAGATTACCATTGTCAAGATCCGCAATGTGCATTGAACCACCTTTACCTTTACAAGTACCGGTAGCTTTACCCATGATTTCAGCCATCATTTCATTCAGATTGATACCCATGGCAATGCTTTGTCCATGACCTCGGTGATTAGATGTTATTAAATCACCTTTGTCCAGTACAGCCACTGCTCCTACATTTGCTGCCTCTTCTCCTACCGAAAAGTGTGTCATTCCCGGCACTTTACCCTTTCTCACCATCTGGTTCACCCTGAGATCAAAATGCCTGATATCAAGCATCTGACGATACATCTTCAAGTGATCTTCTTTATTTAAATCTTTCATCTTTACTTTGAATAATTATGTTAATTGCATTCTATCTTATAACACCTATTTTGCTAAATAAGATTAGCAAAAAGCGCCTAAACTTACAGTTTTTGGAATAGAATTTTATTAAATTATATCAATCGCTGTATTAATTTTATCAATTAAGGGCCTAATTCGGCCTTTAAAACAATAGACTTCGCATCTTCTTTTCATAAGAAATACACCCAATACATCTATAATAAAGATGTGATATGATTCATGAATATAGATCTGAGCTTTTGAGATATTCTCTACTTATCAAATAACATTCCCGGATAAGGCAATTATAGATTTGGGGAGAAGGAAAACCTTTTAAATTATTGAAGCGGGGCTATTGGTGATGTTAAGATTATGCCTATCTTTACAACAGTGTTAATAAATTACTAATACATGTTGTAATGAAAAAAACTCCTTTTACAGACATTCATATTAATCTAGGTGCAAAAATGCACGAATTTGCAGGTTTTAATATGCCCATTGAATATTCGGGAATTATAGAGGAACATATGACAGTTGTTAACGGCGTAGGCGTTTTCGATGTATCTCATATGGGTGAAATTTGGGTCAAAGGCCCACATGCTCTCGAATTCCTCCAAAACGTCTCCAGCAATGATGCTTCAAAGCTGAAGGTTGGCGATATACAATATACATGCTACCCCAATGATAAAGGAGGCATTGTAGATGATTTCCTTCTCTACCATTATGAGGATGAAAAATACCTTATGGTAGTAAATGCTTCCAATATTGAAAAGGATTGGGAGTGGTGTCAAAAAATGAATAAGGTGGGAGCAGAGTTGGAAAACGGCTCTGATCGTACAGCCCAGTTAGCTGTACAAGGGCCCAAAACTGTGGCTGTATTACAAAAACTAACAGATGTAGACCTGTCAGACATCCCTTATTACACATTCAAAGTAGGCAAATTTGCCGGATGCGATGAAGTTATTATCTCCAATACGGGTTATACCGGTGCGGGTGGATTTGAATTATACTTCTATCCGGAATATGGGGAGAAAATATGGAATGCTATTTTTGAAGCCGGCAAAGAAGAGGGCATAAAGTCCATAGGCTTAGGAGCACGTGATACACTCCGTCTTGAAATGTGTTTCTGCCTTTATGGCAATGATATTTGCGATACTACTTCGCCCATTGAAGCCGGTTTAGGATGGATCACCAAATTCGTTGACGGCAAAGAATTTCCCAGCCGTAAACTAATGGAAGATCAAAAAGCAGGCTCACTTACAAGAAAGCTTGTGCCATTTGAACTCAAAGACAAAGGAATTCCTCGTCAGCACTATGAAATAGCCAATGAGAATGGTGAGATTATTGGAGAGGTAACATCGGGAACAATGTCACCCTATCTCAAGAAAGGCATTGGTATGGGTTACGTGGCTAAAGAATATGCCAAAGTAGGTACCCCTTTAAAGATCATGGTCAGAGGCAGGGGCTTAGCTGCAGAGGTAGTAAAAGGCCCATTCAGGAAATAAACTATTGACAGACTTATTATACACTTAATACTTCAGAGAGGTAGATACAAATGGCACCATTGGAGTATAAGATATAATCAAGTCGAGTTATATCTCATCCGGCAAGAAAGTTTCTTGCCGGATGTTTTTTGTCACATGTAGCAAGTATCCTCGACCTATTTCCATAATTGAAATTGACCTCATATCTCTCAAAATACTTAATCATTCATCACATTTAACAATCTGATTATTGAATATTTCAAAATTAAATACTATACTTGAATAAGCTATCATTAAAAAGAATTTGAGATAAGAGAGCTATTAACTTGATTTAAAACCTATGAGAATGCCTATAATGAAAGACATATTTAAAACACTCATCCTTTCGCTATTGAGTATCAACTCACTACAAGCTCAAGCACCGATCAATCTTAGGATACACTATGAGACGAAATACCAAGATGTATATATTGAAGACAAAATATGCAAGTACAAAGCTGATGAAATGATACTTGATATCACTCCTACAAGCTCCGAATTTTACAGTTTATGGAAGAGGAGTTATGATGCTTCCGACAAAAAAATATTTGATAAAGGAGGTACGCTTGCCGATGCAATCAAAGCTCGTGAGCAACTGCCTTACCCTAAAAGCCAAAATTCTGAAATATTCTATAAGGGCTTACCGCAAAAAGGTATGATCACTGTAATTGAGGAAAGCTTGGCTAATATAAAATACTCAGACAAAGAAGTAAAAATCCAATGGGATATAATACCCACAGATACACTTACAATAGCCGGTTACCATTGTAATAAAGCCATTGGCTCCACATCAGGCAGGAAATGGATAGCATGGTATGCTCCTGATATTCCTGTGCCCAATGGACCACGCATGTTAGGGGGATTGCCGGGACTCATTCTCAAAGCTTATGATTCACAAGAACATTACATCTATGTTTGCTCTGGTATCGAAACCGAATTTTCACAGAAAGAGAATGTACAATTACTCAAAAAGCCGCTAAAAACCATATCACACAAAGAATACAACAAAATAAGAAAACTATTTTGGGAGGACACCAAGACCTATATGCAATTATTGGGTCAGTACTATGATCAAGGTGTAGGAGCAGATGGCAGACCATTGAAGCAAATAAAAAGAAAAAGCAATTTTATAGAACTAATGCCCTGAATTTTATCTCATGATATTTTCTCGCTTTTATATTCTACTAAGTTTTATTATTTTGCATGGATGCTTGTGCCATGCTCAATCCCCAATCCATGGCAAAATAGTAAATAAAAAGGATTATCATCCCATATCTGATGTTTCGGTAACAGTGTTGGACGGACAAAAAGTGTTGGAATTTACTTTCTCTGACAACAATGGAAACTTTCGGCTCAACAAAGTCTATGACCCAAAAATCAATGCTCAAATAAGCTTCCGTTGCATGGGATTTACGGTACTTACTTTACCACTGCACCAACTTTCCCAAAATCCTAATATCAGCTTAGTGCCAAGCGATATAAAACTGAAAGCTGTAGAGGTAACCACTCAAAGGATCAAACAACGCAACGATACTATCATATATAATGTAGTGGCAATGAGGGTGAAACAGGACAAAACCATAGCAGATGTACTGAAAAAAATACCGGGGATTGAAATTGGGAAGACGGGGCAAATATCATACATGAACAAACCTATCAACCGATTTTATATTGAAGGCAATGACCTTTTGGGTAATAGATACACTCTTGCCAGTAACAATATCAGCCCTCAGGATGTAAAGGATATAGAAATTTTGCAGAACCATCAGCCTATAAAAAGTCTCAATCACAAAATTGCCAGTGATCAGGCTGCAATCAACCTTAAGCTCAAAGGAACTGCAAAAGGGAGGATAGTCAGCTTTTTTGACCTTTCAGGAGGTATCAGTCATAAACCCTCCGATTTACTTTATGACGAAAATATCATGGGGTATCTATTTGCCAAAAAAATGCAAAATCTTAGTATATACAAAACAAACAATACCGGTAAAGACTATTTACAAGAGAGCAATACCGTAAATCTTATTTCTGACATACACTCACTGTATCATGATCCAGAAGAATCGAGTATACTTTCAGAGGATAACCCTATGATACCCTTAGAGTCTCAAATCCAACGGAATAATCAAAGCCATTATATCAGCACCAATCATTTGTGGAATATAAATAAAGACGGTTCTCTGCGACTATTGTTCGATTTCATGAAAGATCAGAACAAATATGAAGAAACAGCGAATACTTCTTACTTCTCAGGTGATCATATTGTGGTATTCGATAATCAAGAATACGGGCACACCTACAACTTCAAATACAGAACAAATATCAATTACGAGTTCAACAGTAATAATAAATACTTCAAAAACAACCTTTCAATCGATATTCATAATTATCGATCAGATGTCTCCCTACTCTCTCGAGGACAAGATCTTTCTTTTCATAAAAAGATCAATCGATATACAATGAACAATGATTTTAGATATATCAAAGCCATAAAAGACAATATCTTTGAATTCAAGAATATCACTGCTTACACATCATTACCCGAAAGGTTACACATTAACCATAAAGACCTACATCAACAGATATATCTCACAAGTGTCGAAAATACATCTGCCTTGAAATACCGACACAAAATATTGGGTATATATGTTAATTATGAAGCAGGTTTGAATTTAAAAAGCAAAATGCTGACATCGGACTATGATAATAGGCTTGGAAATGAACCATCAACAACACTCCGCCTTTCTAATGATTTAAAAATCAAAAATGCAACCTTGTATCTATCACCTTCTATCAATATTCACTCCGATAGGCTGGATTTTACTGCGCAAAGTCCTATTCAGCTAAAATATTTCAACCTCACCTATACCAAACCGGAAAGTCATAGCACATCAAAAAATATGCTACTATGGTCTCCATCCTTGAATATGCAATACAAACTGTCAGGTTATTGGACACTGACTACATCAGGGAAATATGACAATATTGAGCCTGATATTCATGAGCTATACATTGCACCTATTCTCAAAAGTCCAAGGAGTATATCGGGCTACAGCAACAAACTCAATTATCTTCGTAAATTGTTTGTATATGCATGGCTGAACTACAATAATCCCTTGCATGGATTTACCATGAGATTTGGTTCTACCTATGATAAAGAATACAGGGAAAAAACTACTCGAATAGATGTTGATGAAGACTTTGTAAAGTTTGTTCAGATTGATATTCCCTCGCATAGGCGGTTGGTCGGAGTAAATGGAATAGTGAGTAAACTTTGGGATTGGAATAAAACGTTTATGAAATTACATTTATCAGCAACACAAACAGTAGATGGGCAGATATTTGGATTGAATGAGACAAGCTTAACGTCTTTGAAAGTTAATGACATAAATGCAATACTATCTCTTTCCATGCAACCGTCCCGCTTTATCAATTATGAATTATCATCGGCATTGTATTGTTCTCAGATCAAGAACTCTTCAGTGACCCCATCCTCTAAAATTTATAATTACATCCATCAAGCAGAAATAAATCTGCAATTATCAGATAATCTTACGATAACACAACTTTTCAAGCTTATACATGGAGATAAATCAATAGTAAGTACCCCATTCTTCGCTGATATGCGAGTGATATACAATGTCAAGAATATCGAATGGGGATTGGATGTAAACAATATATTGAACAACAAAGTGTTCTATCGCCATTATTACTCAGGAGCCTCTGAAACGAATCAGATCAATCAATTACGCTGTAGACAAATACTGTTGCGAATGGCTTTTAGACTCTAATATTTTATTCGATCTCGCAAATAACCTATCAAATGATTCTCTAACCGGATTGTAGTTCCCGGCAGACGGATAATTTCAGCAGGTTATTTATTCCCAAATTTTGCAAATGACAAAAGGTTGTAATATCAAATTCTAAAAACATAAAAATATATCTGATAGCAAACTAAAAGCCGTATAGAAGATAGTCGCTCCTTAATGCTGTCTTTTTATTTGGGGAGACTGTTGCAAAAGTCAACAGTCTTGTGGATTTTGGAGGCAAAGCCGACAAAAGACACTTTGACCGGGCAGAGAGGGTAAAGTGCAAGGCGCTAAGAGTGAGTGCACAGGGTGTTTACTTCAGGTAAATGACCAAGCGCGAATCTCGCAAGCAACGAAGCAATTTGCCTGCTATGCAACGGTCTCTTTGGAGGTTAATCCGGTTTTTCCTAACTATGTTTCATAATTTTTCTAACTACATTCTAATATTTTCCTAACTAAGTGTTTGCATTTTCTTAGTTACAAAAATAAGACAACCTAACTAAGAAAATAATACAACCAAGTTATAGAAATATTGAGAGCCTTTAGGCTGCTATTTTAGGATCATTATACTTGAAAAATCAGTAAGATGGCATATTGTCAAGCTTTTTTTACACTTTTAACAGGATAATTTATCACAATTTAATGCTCAATCATATAACTCTCAGCCATTAAATAACAAGCTGATACTGAGCGTTTATTTCATGTGTCGTTTACAATAAATTGCTTGAAAGTTGGAAGAACAACGTATAAACTCGTATCTTTGACAAAAATAAAGGGGCAAAAACTAAAATATGGTTACTGCAGAAAGATATCACGATATATGTATGGGACATAGAGTTGTCGGACACGAAAACAAATGCCGACACCTCCATGGGCATAATTACAGAATATTTTTTAAATGCACTAGTGATCAACTCGACGAACTTGGGAGGGTCATAGACTTTGCCGTGATCAAAGAAAAGCTATGCATGTGGCTGGAAAACCAATGGGATCATAAAATGATACTATGGGAAAAAGACCCCTTACTCAAAGACTTGAAACAATTGATTCCTGAGGATATTATAGAAGTGCCGTTCAACCCCACTGCTGAAAATATTGCTATGTATTTGGTAAACAATGTGGGACCTGAACAATTGGGTGATACCGGGGTTACTTTGATAGAATGTCGAGTGGAAGAAACAAGAAAGTGTTCTGCCACATATCACACCGATTGATAGAATATATGATTATCAATGAAATATTTTACAGCCTGCAAGGTGAAGGAGCTAATTGGGGTAAAGCAGCCATCTTTATTCGTCTCACCGGTTGTAATCTGAGATGTCATTTCTGTGACACAGAATTTGATACAGGGAGCAAAATGTCTGATGAGGATATTTTGAACGCAATATCCCAATATCCCGGTAAATTTATTATTTGGACAGGTGGGGAGCCTACATTGCAATTGCGACTGCAGACAGTGATGTTTTTCAAAGAAAAAGGATATTATCAAGCTATTGAGACTAATGGCACACAGGCTGTTCCAGAAGGTATTGATTATATAACATGTAGTCCCAAACCTGAGGCAATACAATTACTTCATGATAACTTCCCAAACGGGATAAATGAGTTTAGGTATCCGATACAATCAAAAGGGTCTTTACCTCCTCCTGTAACAGAACTCCCACATGCGGATAACTACCTTGTAAGCCCGGTATTTATAGGAAGAGAAGCTATAGAACTTGACAAAGAAGCCCTGGAAAGATGCGTTGAGTTTGTCAAAGCTAATCCTGAATGGAGACTCAGTATACAAATGCATAAGATATTAGGTTTTCGATAGTCAACCGACCTTTGAATTCTAAAGCTTTTGTATATTTATAATTCACCAATGTAGCTTACAGCTCCCCTATTCTATCCAATTAAATGAATTATTTATGACAAGGCTTGTATCAATTACAGAGAATCTATTTTTCTCGCAGAAAAGTAAAACGGTATTAAATAAGATCACTGTAATATCCGCCATATTACTTTATACCTTACATATCATCTCCGTATTCTTCTTTGCAGGCAACCGTGATTGGACTGATGCCATCTTACGAGCCATCTACACTCCCTTTACCATTATCCTTGCATACGAGCTCTACCTGATAGCATATTATTTTCGCAAATCCACATCATATTACATTTTTATGCAATATGAGATTATCACATTGGTATTTGTGAGGGGCATTCTGGGATACCTGTCTAAAACGAACTATAAAAGTGTAGATAACTTCAAGTTCATTTCAGAAACTACAGTTCTATTATTTGGCTTGTTCATCGTAATACTATTGGTCAACTTGTTCTATAAACGTATCATTATCAAAAATGAAGTCATTAATCAAGATCATACACCTTCTCTTTTCAAGCGCATTGCTTCTATAGGCTTGATGCTTTTTTTGCTGTATAATCTGGCAACAGATTTGTATATAATTATTCAAGAACTTTTAAGGCTTTCTGATATTACGGTATTTTATTCTGTAAACTGGCTAAGCAATAGCACTTTTATCAACTTCTTCACATTACTTATTATTTTGGAAGTTTTGATGTTATTATTTTCACTTCTAAGAGATGAATCATTTCCTATAATTGTAAGGAATACATCATATATTATTTCCACAGTGCTACTCAAGCTATCGTTCAGGTTTTCCGGTGTGGAAAATATGACAATCATACTTATTTCCATCTTATTTGGTTTTGGAATAGCATACTGGTATTATAATAATAGGAAATGCAAATGACATAGCTAAATAACAAAAAAGTCCTCACAGGCACCTGTGAGGACTTTTTTGTTATACATGATATCCTTCGTGTTATAAATATAATATCAAATTTATAATGAGCAGGGTAATCTTTTTACAACAGCTTGATAGCCATGAATTAGATCATCAAATATCTGAGCTACGGTTTCGGGTTTATTAGTAAGAGAGCATATCTGGCCTATTTCGAGTTCCCCCTCAATCATATCTCCTTCAAAAATACCTTTCTTGGCACGACCTTTACCCAGGAGAGCTTTCAACTCATCCGCCGAAGCAGCACGACTTTCCAGAGCCACCACTTTCTCATAAAAACTGTTTTTCAATAATCTTACAGGAGCAAGTTGCTTCAATACCAATTTAGTATCACCCTCTTGCGCTTTATAACACAGGTCCTTGAATGCATCAGATGCAGAACTTTCTTCTGACACGGCAAACCTGGATCCTATCTGTACTCCTTGAGCCCCCAAAGCTAAAGCAGCAGCAATGCTACGACCATCATATATACCACCAGCAGCAATCAGAGGAATAGAAAGATTGGGGGCAATAGACGGAATAAGACACATGGTAGTAGTTTCATCACGTCCATTGTGACCTCCGGCTTCAAAACCTTCTGCAATTACGGCATCAACACCTGCTTCCTGGCTTTTTAAAGCAAATTTTGCACTACTTACCACGTGCAATACTTTTATGCCGTGTTCGTGCAACTTTCCGGTATATGTCTTGGGATTACCGGCGGAAGTAACTACAATAGGCACCTTCTCATCTATAATAAGGTCTATGATGCTATCCAATTCGGGATATAACATAGGTACATTTACTCCAAAAGGCTTTTCGGTAGCAAGCTTACACTTTCTGATGTGTTCCCTCAAAGTTTCCGGGTGCATAGAACCTGCTCCAATAAGCCCCAATCCACCTTGTTCACTTACAGCAGAAGCCAAACGCCAGCCACTACACCATACCATACCGCCTGAAATAATTGGATATTGTATCCCAAGCAGTTCACATAATTTATTCATCAATATTTTTTTTTAGGAGTTTATCTCATCGAGTTGTACCAACTTGTTCATAATAGCATAAATAGTCAATCCACTCGGGCTATGAATCTGAAGTTTCTTAGAAATATTACGTCTGTGCGTAATAACTGTGTGTGTGGACAAAAACAACGCATCTGCTATCTCCTTGTTTGTCATACCTTTTACTACACATACTACAATTTCCTTCTCACGATTAGTCAATGTTTGAGTATCCATCACAGGAGTACTGCTCTTTTCTTCATCCATAAGCTTACCTATGATATCCTGAACATTTTCAAGGGAACTGTCAAGTTCCAAAACATCATCATATTCTTTGAGCAAGCATTTATGAATGAAAGTAGATATTATGGCTACCGTCTTAGATTCCTCAGGAATATTAAACGAGCGAGGATGCAAACCACATATAATAGGATTCAAGATGTAAATATCAGCCGAAAGATGCGAAGATATCTCCGTAAGTTCATGTCCATTGTCTTCGGAAAGCCACAGGATTTGTACTTTATAATTATTGAGTCTCTTTAGCATACTTTCAATACCTAACCTTATTATAGTTGAAGGTTCGGCAATAGCTATTTTGAGATATTTTGTTCCACTCATAGTTTTGGTTTAAATTAATTAGCTCTGCGATCTTGTTGCTCCATCAATTCAATAAGAGGAACAAAGATGTGGTCTTCAACATAATTGTGTGAAGCCAAATCCTCTTCCGATGAGAATATATCGTGCAACACGCTATTAAGTTCATACCCGCTGGGCGACGGATAATATTTAATCAAAATATTCTTGAGCTCTGTGATCTTCATCTCTATCTGATCATGTCTTTTACTAAATATCCCGATATTATAATTCTTATCTATACCTTTTTTTTCTAAATCCAAAGCATAAGGAAAGACTATTTTCTCTTCATAACTCATATGCTTTCTCACTTCCTCCACATAATCATCAAAAAACTTTCTAATGACAAACGCGACTTCAGCAGGGCAATCTGTTTTATTGATAGCATCCAGGAGCTGTTCTCTAAGATAAGGCAATCTGAAATCTAAAAAGAATGAATGAGAATTTCTTAAATACTCTATAAGACTTGAAAGCGAGATTTTCTTGAGTTGTTCATTACTCGGTTTATCATGAGTATTAATAAGAGTATTCAACACAAGTAACAAAGTATTTTTGTCCACATTGTGCTTCTGACATACTTGTTCCAAATTACTATCACCAAACCCTAACGGTATACCGAAACGTGTTATTACAAGGAGTAGTCCGTAGTTATCACATATCAGATCACTCATTTTAGTTTTAGCGGTTATGGGTTTATGAGTTTTACAACAAGTGTTACTATAAGATGATGACATATTTAATTACTTATTTTTGTTTAAGACAAAAATAATCTATTCGATTGTTATAAGCAATCATTATGATTAGGTAGTCCCTAAAATATATATCAATATTTATAGGTATAGGAGTCAATGCTATTTAGGTATACCTTTGTATCAGTAATAATAGAAAGCCTATCAACCAAGGCCAGACTAATCTTACTGTAACCGTTTAAGTGATATATCTCAGAATAATTTGTTCGGGAGAATAGATTATATCAATATTAAAAAGGGGTTTGAGTCGAAAAAAAGGCTTAGATCCCTTTTTTTATCAGGGTTTTCGCTTGTTTTATTAATAAAGATGATTATCTTTGCGGTGCTATTTAAGTAATGAGCCTTTAACCAAGACCTCATTTAAGGGAATTCGGTGTAAATCCGAAGCTGTTTATACAGTCACTCATCTTTTTTACGACTGATTATGCAATTCTTTCACCTCGTTCATGGTGATTTCGAAAAAGCTCAGATTGTAAAAAAAACAAAAAACCCGCTTACATAGTTTTAGTGTGCTTTTTTCACCTTTGTAAATACGAAGGGGGGATAGGAAGTCTATGTTGTAATTTATTTTAACTTATGATATAATTTTGATTTTTCGAGTCGATTATTAGGACAAATAAAACCTTACACATCAAGGAAGGAATATACGCCCCAAATCAGACTCATAAAGATACCGGAGCATACGTTAACAATCTATTAACCAAAGCCTACTTTTCAGCTCCGCAAATCCCTCAATTGAACACGTTGAGGGATTTTTTATTTCCATTCATTTCTGCAAGCTTACTTTGATATAAATACCTTATCTTTAGGCCGATTTAAATTTTTAATATTATGACATACATTACTAAGAACATCAAAAAGCTTTTTATCCTTACCTTATTATTATGTGGCAATGTAGCCTTGGCTCAGGACAAAACCATCAACGTGGGCGTGTTTAAAGGCTTTGGAGGTGCAGTAGAGTGTGTGGAAGAGGCTTATTATTCATGCCTCATTGATCCTGATATGAAAGTCAACTATATTACACCCGAGCAACTGGCCACATCACAGATAAAACAGTATGATATAATTATTATTCCGGGAGGAAGTGGCAGCAAGCAATATCTTGATATGGGAGGATATAATAGGAATAAGCTAAAAAGTTATGTCTCACAAGGTGGATCACTCATGGGTATTTGTGCAGGGGCTTATATGCTATCATCCACTCCAGAATATTCCTGTTTGTCTATGTCAGGAGCACAAGCTATCGACATTGAACATGATAACCGAGGACACGGCTTGTGCAAAGTTGCACTCTCTGAGGAGGGCAAAAAAATATTTCCTGAATTATCCGGTAATGATATAGCATATATGATGTACTATGAAGGCCCGGTATTAATTCCTCATAATTCAGGCATGCCTTACGAAACTATGGCCGTAATGAAAAGCGATGTACATAGTGAGGGAGGTGCACCGGCAGGTATGACTACCGATAAACCATTCATCATCAAAACAAATTATGACAAAGGCAAAGTTATCTCTATCGTCGGTCATCCTGAAGCTACTCCGGGAATGCAATGGACAATCCCCCGCCTCATCAGGTATACCTTAAATAAGAAATTGATACCATATTCTGCACAAGCAGTTGCTCCCAATGTATATGGAAAAGAGATCATATGTACAGAAGCGATGCTCAAAGAAGAAAAAGCACATTACAAAAAGCTTATCTACGGAAACGCAGAAGAAAAGCTGAAAGCATTGGAATATTTCGATAAAATTGTTTCATGGGATGCAAAAGAATGGATAAAAGGATTACTTTTCGATGATGATGCAAGAGTTAAGATACGTACAGCCGAATTAATAGTCAAATGCAGATATTTACGACTCCAACCGGCTCTATCGGCTGCTGCTATAGCAGAGAAAGACCCTGCTACAAAGAAGACTATGATGAAGATGCTCACGGAACTTAATAAAGCTTCAGCACAACTACAATGAGCATGTATAACTAGAGGAAAAATAAGAAAACCTCTGACAGAATTTGTATACCTATAATGCAACCCTCAAAACATCATAATTAATAAAAAGCGAATCTCAACCTCTTTTGAGGGAATAACATAAAAGAGAATACAATCCGGCTTCTTAGTAAAACTGTTTATAACGACGATCTAATACACTCAATATGACAAAATGAATGGGCAATACACATCTATTGCAACTTGTCTATAAAAA
The DNA here is from genome assembly GCF_036320655.1 of Porphyromonas pogonae. NCBI lineage: Bacteria > Pseudomonadati > Bacteroidota > Bacteroidia > Bacteroidales > Porphyromonadaceae > Porphyromonas > Porphyromonas pogonae. Next base: position 1,799,560 of record NZ_CP143258.1, on the reverse strand, counting down.
TTATTATTCGTACCTTTGCCACGCTAATTTTATCAAATAGTACCAAAAAAGGTTGATTATCAATTGCTTTTATGCTACTTTCTCTTCCTAGAGGAAGGCTTTTGATGTTTTGTGTCCGAGACGTTAAAACTGAAGCACTAAGCAAAGGATTGAAATCTTTAACAAGTCTATTATTAACAAATTAAACAATTAAGAAGTGGATACTTTAAGTTTTAAGACCGTTTCTGCAAACAAGGCAACTGTTACCAAAGAATGGGTTATCGTTGACGCTGAAGGTCAGTCATTAGGCCGTATTTGTGCCAAAGTGGCTAAATTGCTTCGCGGAAAGTACAAGCCCAACTTTACTCCTCATGTAGATTGTGGAGACAACGTTATTGTCATCAATGCAGACAAAGTAGTTCTCACAGGTAAAAAGTGGGACGACCGTGTTTATCTGAAATTTACCGGCTACCCAGGTGGTCAACGTCAGTTTAGCCCTCGCCAATTGCAGGCCAAAGGTTCAGACCGTCTTTTTCGCAAGGTAGTAAAAGGTATGTTACCTAAAAACCGTTTGGGCGACAAGATCTTGAACAACTTGTATGTGTACGAAGGAACAGAACACAAACAAGAAGCTCAAAAGCCTCGCCTTATTGATATTAACACACTTAAATAAGACAAACAATGGAAGTAGTAAATGCTATTGGCCGTCGTAAGGCCGCCGTTGCCCGTGTGTATGTATCAGAAGGCACCGGCAAGATTACAATCAACAAACGTGATATTGCAACTTATTTCCCCTCTTCTATCCTTCAGTTTATCGTACGTCAACCTCTCAACAAGCTTGAAGTTGTAGAAAAATACGATATCAAAATCAACCTGAATGGTGGAGGGTTTAAGGGTCAGAGCGAAGCAGCTCGTTTGGCTATCACTCGCGCTCTTATTAAGATCAATCCCGAAGACAAACCCGCATTGCGTGCAGCAGGTTTCGTAACCCGTGACCCACGTACTGTTGAGCGTAAGAAACCGGGTCAACCGAAAGCTCGTAAGAGATTCCAATTCAGTAAGCGTTAATATTTGGGACTTATCCCTTATATTATTTCGCGTTTAGTATCTAAATTCCTCGGATTTCAACCTCAAGGGATTTGATCTACCGGGCGAATTGAAAGTAAATATTATTACATTTATAGAACGTAAACGAAATTATGTCAAGAGTATCTTTTGAACAATTATTAGAGGCAGGTGCACACTTCGGACACTTAACAAGAAAGTGGAACGCTGCCATGGCTCCTTACATTTTTATGGAGCGCAACGATATACATATTATCGACCTACACAAAACAGTTGCCAAAATAGACGAAGCGGCTGAAATTGCAAAAAACATGGCTAAGAGTGGCAAAAAGATTCTTTTTGTTGCCACAAAGAAACAAGTAAAAAGCCCTGTTGCAGAATTAGCAGCATCAGTTGGTATGCCTTTTGTTACTGAGCGTTGGCCGGGCGGTATGCTCACCAACTTCCCTACAATCCGTAAGGCTGTAAAGAAAATGACTCAGATTGACAAAATGACCAACGACGGTACATTTGATAATCTTTCAAAACGCGAGAAACTCCAAATAACTCGTCAGCGTGCAAAGCTTGAGAAAACATTGGGATCTATCGCAGACATGAACCGTTTGCCTTCAGCTCTTTTCGTAGTAGACGTTATGAAAGAGCACATCGCAGTACGCGAGGCAAACCGTTTGGGAATTCCTGTATTCGCTATCGTGGACACTAATAGCGATCCTTCAAACGTTGATTATGTTATCCCTTCCAACGACGATGCTTCAAAAGCAATCGAACTTATTATGGGAGCAATCACACAGGCTATAAGCGAAGGTCTAATGGAACGTAAAGCCGAAGGCAAGGGAGAATCAGACAACGAAGAAGAACCTCGTCGTGTACGTCGCTCACGTAGTGGCGCCCGTCGCGAAAGAATCAACCGCAAGGATGATGAAAAACTCGACAACGAAGGTGAAGAAATTGAAGAAAGCAACGAAGAAGTAAGCTCTACAGAAGAATAAACTTTTTCTTTCTTTAAAAACAATTTCAAATTCAACGGCTAACGAGGTTCAAGATTTTTATATACGTCTTGACCTCGTTGCTTTGTTAAATTAGGAAAAACATAACTTATTAACTCAATCAATATGGCTGTATCTATTCAAGACATCGCTAAATTGCGCAAGATGAGTGGCGCAGGTATGATGGACTGCAAAAAGGCTTTAGAAGAGTCAAACGGCGACTTCGATAAAGCAATGGAAATTATCCGCAAAAAAGGTCAGGCGGTTGCCGCTAAACGCTCTGATCGTGATGCTGCCGAAGGATGTGTTTTGGCTGCTGAGCAAGACGGCTTTGCTGCTCTTGTCGCTCTTAATTGCGAAACAGACTTCGTAGCAAAAAATCAGGAGTTTATTGATCTTACACAAAATATCCTGAATGTAGCAATGGACAAGAAACCGACTTCAAAGGAGGAACTTCTGGCTTCTACTTTTGCTGACGGACGCTCAATCCAAGATCACATCACTGACCGTATCGGGGTTACAGGCGAGAAAATGGAAATAGGTGCTTACGAATTTGTAAACGGAGCAACTAGTGTTTCATACATCCACCCGGGAAACAAACTGGCTACAATTGTTGCTTTCAATGAAACTGTAGACCATCAGGTGGCTCGTGACATAGCTATGCAGGTTGCTGCTATGAATCCGCTTGGTATCACCTCAGAAGACGTTTCTCAGGAAGTAAAAGATCGTGAGCTCGAAATCGCTCGTGACAAAGCACGTGAGGCCGGCAAACCTGAAAACCTTATCGATCGTATTGCAGAAGGTTCTTTGCAGAAATTCTTCAAAGAAAATACACTTCTTCAACAAGAATTCGTTAAGAACAACAAAGAAACTATCGAACAATATCTCCACTCTCAGAGTAAAACCTTGAGTGTTGTAGCTTTCAGACGTTTCACACTCAACGCAGAATAATAATTCTGCACATAGCTCAATAGCTACTGTACAGAATACATCCGCAAAGCGCCTCGAAGTTAATTCTTCGGGGCGTTTTTTTGTTTTTTAGTATATTTGTAATGATCAGATTCATTTTGGCAATAGCTTTTATTATGATGCCTTGTCTGATTTTAAGAAAAGGAATTCTATTCCAATCATTTTAGATTCAAAGCGGTTAAGCAATAAATTACATATGAGTGTAACTCCCGAACATTACTTACTAGTAGTCTCTTTATTAATATTTATCGGCATCCTTGCCGGAAAAATCGGTACTCGTTTCGGGTTACCGGCTTTATTACTCTTTCTATTTACAGGTCTTATCTTCGGACCAGAAACTATAGGTCTGAAATTCTTAGACACATACTCTGCACAATATATAGGTGTCATAGCTCTGTCAGTCATTCTTTTTTCAGGAGGAATGGATACAAAGACAATCGACGTACACAAAGTATACCGTGAAGGTCTTACGCTTTCTACTTTGGGGGTAATACTTACCACCGTAATCTTTGGAGCATTCCTTTACTGGATGGGTAAGTTCAGTTTTACCCCGTTGCATCTATCCTTCCCCATATCATTATTGCTGGCAGCCACTATGTCCAGTACAGATTCGGCGTCAGTATTCGGAATCTTACGTTCCAATAATATGCACCTCAAACAAAACCTGCGTCCTACACTCGAACTCGAAAGCGGTAGCAATGACCCCATGGCTTATATGCTTACCATTGCGTTGATACAATATATCACTGCGGGAGCAAACGTAAGTGGATGGGATATTGTAGGTAATTTCATGCTCCAATTTGCTGTGGGAATTTGTATGGGGATGCTGTTGGGGCGTTTTGCTGTCTATATTCTCAATAAGATCAATATTGACAACTATACACTATACCCTATCATCTTGGTATGTATTGTTTTCTTCACTTATGCTTCCACAAGTTTTCTCAAAGGAAACGGATACCTTGCAGTGTATATAACAGGAATCATCGTAGGGAATAAAAAACTTGTACATAAGAAAAGCATCCAGCGTTTTTTCGATGGTTTTACCTGGCTGCTTCAGATCATTCTATTTATTACATTAGGATTGCTTGCCAATATACACGAAGTGTTTTCTGTAGCCCCCTTTGCATTGCTGGCAGGGCTGTTTATGATTTTCATGGCCCGACCGCTGGCTGTCTTCTTATGCCTTATTCCATTCAAAGGCATAACATTCAGAGGTAAAGCTTTCCTTTCATGGGTAGGTCTTCGAGGCGCTGTGCCTATTATATTTGCCACATATCCCATGATGAGTAATGTCCCCGGAGCTGATAAGTTGTTCAATGTAGTCTTCTTCATTACCTTCTTATCACTTCTCATACAAGGTAGCAGTATACCCCGAGTAGCTCAATGGCTAAAACTTGACGAAATTATAGAGGCAAACCCCACTCTTTTCGGAGTAAAGATACCCGAAACAACCGGAGCTCAAATGGAGGAGCGTCTCGTAACCGAGGGGATGTTAGATGGAGGGAACAAACTTATGGAGATAGATCTCAAAGAAGAAGAATTGGTTATACTCGTTCGTCGGGGGGACAGGTATATGGTGCCCAAAGGCAAACTAGAGCTTCACTCCGGAGATGTATTGCTTATAGTCTCTGAGAAAGATACTATAACTGAATAAAGCACATCTCCAAGTAATGCTTAACTATAAATTTCAATACAGATGAAAAAAATAGCTCTTTCTTTAAAACTAATGAAACGACTCGAAGACGTCTCTGTTATCAGAGATTATCAAAAAGGGCAAACCATCCTTGCTGAGCAGGCTTATATCAACTCCATTCCTGTAGTTCTTTCAGGAAGTCTCAAAGTGTTACGTACCGACGAAGACGGGCGCGAGATATTACTGTATTATATACGTCCCGGCGAAAGCTGCATTATGTCTTTTCTTGGCAGTATGCATCAGGAGGCCAGTATGGTCAAAGCTATTGCATCGGAAGAAAGTGAGATCATGTTTGTTCCCTTGAAAGAAAGTAATATACTGGTTCAGGAAAATCCTGAGTGGATCAATTATATTTTGAGACTTTACCACATGCGGTTCGAAGAGCTTTTGCAGGTAATAGACGACATTGCCTTCAGGAAGATGGACGAAAGACTCCTCAACCTTCTACATAAAAAAGCCGCCGTTTATGGGACAAAAACCTTTAAGATCACGCATGAAGAACTAGCCAACGAGTTGGGAACAGCACGGGTAGTCATATCAAGGCTTTTAAAAAAAATGGAAGAACAGTCTCTCGCTACTTTGGGGAGAAATAAAATCACTTTATTAGATTAATCAAAAGGTATTCATAGCTCCAATAAATGTAATTCATGGCATTATTTGGGCGCAAATTAAATCTTTTTGAAATTTTTTTCATGAAAAATTTGGCAGATTGATTTTTTATGACTAATATTATCATCGAAGAATACATTATATCCTCTAGTTTTATTGCCTCGGACTTTGGTCTTTTATAAGTAAAGACTTTACTCTACTTTATATTTTCTGCTGATACGATTTTTTACGTTTCCATTTGATCACTTATTATAAAACACTTACGCCTATAATTTTTACAATAAGTAAACATCTGATCCTACATTACTGTAGAGTGTAACATTTGTAACAATAGATTTAATATGTTTTACTCAATTTTGTAACAAGAAAACTACTATTAAGTTACAGCTATTACTAAACGTAAATAAGAAAGAAGATGTTTAATTTTTTGAATAACCTGATTGGAGGAAATAATGACTCCGAAATAGAACAAGCGATTAAAGACGGAGCTATACTTTTAGATGTACGTGAACCCATCGAATTTAAAATGGAAAAGATACCGGGGGCTATTAATATCCCTGTTGGTATTTTGGGAGGCAATATTTCCAAACTCTCCAAGGAGAAGCCAATTGTAATTTTTTGCCTTAGTGGAAGCAGGAGCTCTCAGGCAATGAGAATCCTGAAAAGCAAAGGTTTTGAGAAAGTAATTAATGGAGGCTCATGGATGCATGTTGCTAAAATTATTAAAAGGATAAAGAGCTAGTTATATTCGTGCTTTTATTTGATTTTATCTTTTTTCAACTGAGGAAAAGATTGAAGAGGGGCTGTCCGTTTACGGGCAGCCTCTGCTGTTTAGTTTTATACGCGTATAGTTGTTTATAATCAGTTGTGCTCTCAAGTTGAGACCGTTGCATAGCAGGCAAATTGCTTCGTTGCTTGCGAGATTCGCGCTTGGTCATTTACCTGAAGTAAACTCCCTCTGCACACACTCTTAGCGCCTTGCACTTTACCTTCTCTGCCCGGTCAAAGTGTCTTTTGTCGGCTTTGCCTCCAAAATCCACAAGACTGTTGACTTTTGCAACAGTCTCAAGTTGTAACAATTCATAAGTAAATAAAAAACTTATACTTCACGAAACAATATTTATTAGTCATAAGTCGTATAATTTTGTCTTTGCTCTTGACAAGAGGGGGTGTAATGTTGTATCTTTGCCTGTATACCAAATTATATTCAATACTTATATTTACAAAATTTATGATAACAACTACAATTCAACCTAAGTGCATTACCTATTCCTATCCAAGACATTTGAAGAGCATAGATCGTATAAAACGGGTGAAAAGATCCATAAACACATCACAAGTATCATTTTGTCAGAAATAATAATAGAGAACTAAAATATCAAAAACTAAAAAGGCATAAAATCATGTTAATAAATGTCCGTAAACAGACTTATTTAGCCTGTTTGCGGATTTTTTATTAGCCCTTTACCCCCACGGATTTTCTTAACTAAGCCATGATTTTTCTGTAACTATGCTATGATATTTTCTTAACCTGGAAGCAAGAATTTCTTAGTTAGAAAAATAATAAAACCTAACTAAGAAAATATTTCATTGCAGTTAGGAAAAAATAAGAAGCCCCAAATATTTTCTGGAAGAAAAAATAAAAGCACAAAGTAAAATACACAATGATAAAATTAAAGGCTTTATAAAATCAAAAAGTATAACAAAAACCCAAAATAACAACTATTTTTCAAATAGTTCAAACTACTCTTGTCATTAAATACCTTGCAAAATAGATAAAAAACATTTAGATAAAAACAAAACGTCAGATTATTAATAAGAGTTTGACAATAATATTTGTAAAGGGGAAAAGTTGTTAATCTATATTTCTTACAAAACTGCTACATTCCTTTTCTTCAATGTATTCTCTTTTAATAGCATAATGGCTTTCTAAGTATATATCAATAAAACATTTCCCCACATCCAAGAGTACAAAAAGAGACCGTTGCATAGCAGGCAAATTGCTTCGTTGCTTGCGAGATTCGCGCTTGGTCATTTACCGGAAGTAAACTCCCTGTGCAATCACTCTTAGCGCCTTGCACTTTACCCTCTCTGCCCGGTCAAAGTGTCTTTTGTCGGCTTTGCCTCCAAAATCCACAAGACTGTTGACTTTTGCAACAGTCTCCACAGTCTCAAAAAATCTTTTCGAGAGAAAGGCTCTAAAAGAAGAATCCGCAGTAATACCGATGTACTACTGCGGATATTCTTCTTATATTATCTACGTTTTGTAAAACTGTTGGTTATTATCGTAGGTCTATGACTTCTACTTTGGGGTAATTGCTTCTATTGAGTCTAAAAACACTATCGGCGTATTTACGGCCGGGCATAACATCTCTGAGCTTAATGTCTATTTTAGAGCCGTCTGTGGTCTCTATATTTACACTACCGGGTAATGAACTGTTTGAATAAAACTGAGCTGTAAAAAACTTAACACCCGTTTTTTTGATAGGAATAAACCGTAACGAATATCCACCCTTGAACTGCCCGTTTTCTACTACCTTATATCCTTTCCCCTGAGAAGCGAGGAAAATTAGAGGATTGATCTGCAAAAGCTCATCTTGTGAAGGAGTAGACATAGTGAGCGTATTCTCAGTACTATCATAATAAGAAAGCAGTCTTCCTGAGTAAGCGGCAACAATATCACCATATTCAAGACGGAAGTTCTCTCCTTGGATGTGAAGAGTACCATTTACTACTTCTATTGTACTACGACCGGGAGTATTGATCTTGGAAGTAAAATTCACTTGAGCGCCACCTTGCGCAAGTAGAGCGTTCTGTGCCTTACTCAAAATACTTGCCGGATTTTGAGCAAAAGAATTGAAAGTCGCTACGAAAGTAAAGAGCGTTACCGCAATAGCGATTCTGATTTTTTTCATCCTTAAAATGTTTTATTGTTTTTTCATTAGAAAACGAATTGGTACATAAGTTTAGTGCAGCATATTGAATAGATGATCCAGAGACATTTCATCCTTGATGAGGACATCTCGGGGCTTGCTTCCATCTTGGGGAGAAACTATACCTGCTGCTTCAAGCTGGTCCATCAATCGGCCGGCACGATTGTAACCGATATTAAACTTCCGTTGAATATTGGAGGTAGATCCTATTTGCGAATTTACAACCATCCGAGCCACGTCTTCAAACAAAGCATCCTTTTCATTAGGATTAAATGTCTTGACGGAGTCATCCCCTTCAGGCACATATTCAGGCAGATCATAGGCTTTGCCAAAGCTCTCCTGATGCTTGATATGAGATACCACTGCCTCGCTCTCCGGAGTATCCATAAAGGCACATTGGAGACGTATCATGTCTTTCCCCTGATAAAACAACATATCACCGCGTCCTATGAGTTGGTTGGCTCCCGGAGCGTCCAGAATAGTTCTGGAGTCTATCATTGAAAATACCTTGAAAGCTATACGTGCAGGAAAATTGGCTTTGATAATACCGGTAATGATATCAGTAGAAGGTCTTTGAGTTGCTATCACCATGTGTATACCTGCAGCACGAGCTTTTTGAGCAATACGAGTAATAGGTGTTTCCACTTCCTTACCCGATGTCATGATAAGGTCTGCAAATTCGTCCACAATAAGCACAATATAAGGAAGGAATTCGTGCCCGTCGATGCGACTTAGTTTCCCATTTTTTACCTGATCATTGTACTCTTTTATATTCCTTACACGAGCAGAAGTAAGCTTGCGGTATCGATTGTCCATCTCAATACACAATGAATTGAGTGTAGGAACTACCTTGGTCATATCGGTAATAATAGCATCATCCTCATCAGGCAGTTTGGCAAGGTAATGATTTTCCAATTCCTCATACACGGAAAACTCCAGCATCTTAGGATCCACCATGACAAATTTAAGCTCTTCCGGCCTTTTGCTATACAAAAGAGAGGTGATCATAGCATTGAGCCCCACACTCTTACCTTGACCTGTAGCACCGGCAATAAGCAAATGGGGCATCTTTGTCAAATCGAAAATAAATGGCTCATTGGTTATGGTCTTACCTATGGCAACAGGCAATTCCATTTTATCTTTCATCTCATCGAACTTTTTCGAAGCCAGGACTGTCTTCATCGATACAATCTGAGGCGTAGAGTTAGGCACTTCTATACCTATAGTACCCTTACCCGGCATTGGCGCTATGATACGTACACCTTCGCTTTTGAGACTCATAGCAATGTCATCCTCCATGGCACGTATACGAGATATCTTGATCCCCGCATCGGGTACCACTTCATAAAGAGTTACGGTAGGGCCTATAGTAGCTTTATAGGGCGTTACACGCATCTTGAAGCTATCCAACGTAGATATGATCTTTTGCTTATTGGCCTCGATCTCTGAGGAGTCCTGTTCATTGGACCCGTGCTCGTAGTTATTGAGAAGATCCAAAGACGGTTTTTTGTAATGTACCAGATCCATCCCTGGAGCTATGGAAGATGATCTTGATTCCCGTTCATCTATAAGATCGTCTTTGGGGGCGTGTTCTACAATCATTTCGCCTTTTTCCCTTTTCTCCACAACTTGATTATTTACAACCGATGAGTGCCCGACACTGTTTAGGGTAGTAGCGTGCGGAACAACATTTTTTATTTGAGAAAATTTATGTTCATTGGGCTTAGAGCTCTGAAGTTCCTGTTCAACCTTGAATATGGATTCAGACAGATCATCATCAGACAGATAGTTATTTTGTCCTGACTGAATTTCCTCATCCTTCTCTGTTCCATCATTATCATCTTCATCATTGCTATCTTTACCTTTGCGAGGCTTGAACTTTATATGAGATGTCCAAGAAAAGGCGAAAAGACTCCTTACATAATTGATGGATCTGGAGCTGGTATAGACAGAGATGATCATACCGGAAAGCAACATCAATAATACAATACCTACCTGACCGATACTTCTCTGTAACCAAATAGCCCACTGGTAACCATGTGTACCACCCCATAATAAATAGGTATCGTTGCCAAGGAGCGACTCTAACCACCCCGCAAAGACAGATAGCCACAATGTGGCCGCTCCGCAAAACACAAAACGCTTTACAAATGACACACGCTTCATGACTCCCATTAATTTGAGACCGATGGAAAAAAAGAATATCATGACAAACACGACACCCAAGCCAAAAAGTCCATTGAACAAAAACTCACTCCAATAGGCTCCTTGAGGACCACAAAGATTACGTACACGGATATGCCCCAAAAGAATTTCAGACATAGGTGTCCCCCTTACTATGCTTTGGTCATCGCCTCCGGTAAATAGGAATGATGCTACGGCGACACTACTGTAAAGGGCGATAAAGAAAAATAGAAGCCCGAAGATAAATCCAACCCGATCTCGATTGAATGTTTCTTTGAGCGAAAAACTCAAAAATCTTCTGTATGATTTCGTTTCTTTCTTAATTTTACGTTGCGTAGATGACGGTCTTCGGATGTTTTTCCTTGAAGAAGAGCCATTTTGTTGTTTTGCCATTATGATTCTTTATGAGATAATACCATACAAAAATAATAAAGATTGTAACTTTGTACACTATGAATATGTCAGACCATTCACAAAACTCGGTGTACACTCAAGAGATTATTGAGTTTGCCGCTGCAGGCGTTGAGTTTGCAAATAAATTAGAACATGCTTCAGAGTTAGAGTTGAGCGAATTTACGGAAAAGATGTTGAAAATCTTACCGACTCTTTATCTAAAAACTCTGGCGTTGCCTCCATACCTATATAATCCGGAAGAAGACCGTGTAGATGAATATATCAATGAAGTGGCATACGAAAAAATCAAAAACGATGTATCAATCTTGCTTGAAGAGCATGATTCCTATCTTACCACACATCATGAAGATATGCAATATAGCGATACACCCATAGCAGTATCAGTGTCAGAATTTCTGGCCGATGTATACCAGCAGGTAGGAAATCTGTTGGGTATCCTCAAAGAAGAGAATGAGTATGCCCTGCCCACAGCTATAGGGAAATGCTTGTTTTACTTTGGCGAATACTGGGGACGCAACTTACTCTCAGCTCTAACCACCCTACATGAAATCAAATACCAAATACTGGTTGGTGATACAGATAACACAGAACTCAATGAAGACTACTAAACATACTCACGAATACCCCTACCCTGAAGCCATTGATAAAGAGAATATAGCGGGGATGGAAAAGGCTGCATACAATGGAGCCATCCATGTTATAGATACCATAGATAAAGCTGAAGAAGCAGTAAAGAAACTGGAAAAATCATCAATTATCGGTTTTGATTCGGAGACAAAACCCTGCTTTCAAAAAGGGTGTCGTACAGAAGTAAGCTTATTGCAACTATGCGATATGACTGACTGCTACTTGTTCAGACTTAATATTACAGGTATCCCCGATAGTCTCATCAGACTTTTGGAAAACCATCATATCCTCAAAATAGGACTCAGTATCAAAGATGATTTTACTGCCCTGAGACGTAAAAGAGTTTTTGAGCCGGGAGGGTTTGTTGAGTTGCAAAGATTGTGTCCTGCGTACGGTATCAAGGATGCAAGCTTACAAAAAATATACGCAATTATCTTCGGTGAGCGCATCAGCAAGTCTCAGCGATTGAGTAATTGGGAAGCAGCTGAACTCACAACTTCACAACAATTATATGCAGCATTAGATGCTTGGGCTTGTTTGAGGATTTTCAAAGAACTAATGTTATTACCGGCACCTTCTCCTGTTCAATTTGCTTTATTATAACCCTATGAATAATATTACCAGTATAATCCTCTTGCCGAATAAAGAGGAATCCATCAAGCGTTTTCATCCTTGGATATTCTCGGGAGCGATAGCACATATCGAAGGTGAAGCTAATGAAGGCGATATCGTAAAAGTTTTCAACCACAAACGCGCGCCTTTGGCTATAGGTCACTATGCAGGGGGGAGCATAGCGGTAAGAATACTCACGTTCGACACGGGAGAAGAAATAGACAGCATCTTTTGGCAGAAAAGACTTTCTAAAGCATGGGAGCTGAGGAAATCGTGTAAGCTGATGCGCTACAGTGAGAATAATGGCAAAGAAGACTACATTTCTACAGCCCATATGCCTTCTACACCCAATAATGTATTTCGTTTGGTCCATGGCGAAGGAGACAGATTACCAGGACTTATTATAGATGTCTATGGAGACACGGCAGTCATGCAAGCTCATAGTGCGGGCATGCACCATGTACGCATGGACATCGCTGAAGCTTTGATGAAAGTATCACAAGGTAGCCTCAAAGCGGTGTATTATAAATCAGAGGGCACGCTTCCCTTCAAAGCTAATCTGGATGTACATGATGGTTTCCTTATAGGTCATACGGAGGCTGTACCGGTAGAAGAAAACGGAATTAAATTTTACCCTGATTGGATCAAAGGTCAAAAGACTGGCTTTTTTATTGACCAAAGAGACAATCGTTCACTACTTGAGTTTTACGCTTCAGGGCGCAAGGTCCTTAATATGTTTTGCTATACGGGGGGATTTTCACTATACGCACTAAGAGGGGGTGCTATACAAGTAGACTCTGTAGACAGTTCTGCCAAGGCAATGCATCTCACCAAAGAGAACGTATCACTAAACTTTGCTCAGGATGACGAGCGTCATAGAGCCATTACAGCAGATGCTTTTGAATTTTTGGAGCAGATGGAGCAAAATTCTTATGATCTGATCGTTTTGGATCCTCCTGCATTTGCGAAACATCGCAAAGTACTCAGAAATGCGCTGATTGGATACCGCAAGATCAATACTATTGCATTTAAAAAGATTGCCCCGGGTGGTATTTTATTCACCTTTAGCTGCTCACAAGCCGTTTCTAAGGAAGAGTTTAGGCTGGCGGTGTTTTCTGCTGCGGCAGCTTCAGGACGCCATGTACGCATCTTACATCAACTTATTCAACCGGCAGATCACCCCATCAATATCTATCACCCTGAAGGTGAATATCTAAAAGGACTCGTATTGCAAGTCGAATAATATGAACTGATATACCAAAATGGAAGAAAAGTTTATCTCACTTTCACGAGAAAATATAGATGAGGAACATATTTGTTGCGCTTTTTCGGATAAGAAATGCGCAGAAGGCTATTCTTTAAAAAAAGAATGGCTCAAGCGTGAATTTGAAAATGAGTATACTTTTGTACGTCTTGATGAGCGAGCCAAGGTATTCATCGAATATGGCCCTGCCGAAAAGGCCTGGACTCCTATAGATGCCCCCAATTATATTATGATAAACTGTTTTTGGGTTTCAGGCAAATATAAAGGAAACGGTTATGGTAAAAAACTACTCAAACAAGCACTAGATGATGCTGTAAAAAAGAGGAAATACGGCCTGGTTACAGTAGCGGGAGTAAATAAATTCCATTTTATGAGCAACACTAAATGGCTTATAAAACATGGATTCGAAATTGTGGAACAACTACCTTCCGGCTTTTGTCTTTTGGTATTGAAATGTCAATCTCAAGCACCTTCACCCTCCTTCAAACCTCATCTAAAGGGAATAGAGCCAGGTGAAACTCAAAAAGGATTAGTTGCTTACTATTCCGACAGATGCCCTTATGCCCAATATTATGTACAGGGAGAATTACCATTTACTGCAGAAAAAAGAGGTTTGCAATTGGAGATAAACCACTTGCAAACCAGAGAAGAAGCACAAGGAGCCCCTATCCCCGCGACTATTTTCAGCTTATTTTACAACGGCAAGTTTATTACAACAGACATCAGCATATGTCTGGATAATAGATTTGATAAAATAATGGGTAAAATAAAGTAAATCCTCTTCTTCTGCGACAATATAGAGTATAAGATTTCGATAAATACGAAGGAACTAATTGGACTTATAAAAAATACATTAATTAGATTGTTTTTTATCAATTTTTATCTGTAAATTCGCACTCAGATTCTTAGAGGTTGGGTGTAATTCCCTACCGGTGGTAATAGTCCACAACTCTTTTTTTAAAGAAAAAGACTGATATGGTGAAACTCCATAACCGACGGTAAAGTCCGGATGGAATATGAGTCTGCTTAGATCACTGTGCCCTAATATACCATGTAAAGGACACTTTCCTCAAACGCACCCTTGCTCCGTCACATCTCGGAATCATCACGAATGATTTTTTACTTAACGGATAAAAACCACGAGACAATGACAAAATCGATTAATCTTTTCGGAACTGATTACAATGCACGTATTCAATCGGCAATAAATGCACTTCGAGAAGGAAAAGGAATCTTATTGGTCGACGATGAAGACCGCGAAAACGAAGGGGATATCATTTTTCCCACCACTAACCTTACAGAAAAAAACATGGCACTAATGATCAGGGAATGTAGTGGTATTGTATGCCTTTGCCTGAAACCTTACAAATGCGATGAACTCAACTTACCACCTATGGTGACGGACAACACTTGTAAAAATAAAACAGCTTTTACCATCTCGATAGAAGCACGTGAAGGGGTTTCTACCGGAGTATCAGCAGCCGACAGAGTACGTACCATCAAAGCTGCAGCAAACAAGGCTGCTAAAGCTGAAGATCTAGTGCACCCGGGGCATGTATTTCCCCTAAAAGCGCAAGAAGACGGAGTTTTTTCACGTCGCGGACATACGGAAGGAAGTATTGACATTGTAGCATTGGCAGGACTGGGAGACTCTGCAGTATTATGCGAGCTTACCAATGAAGATGGGACCATGGCTCGCTTACCTGAAATCATTGATTTCGGCCTAAAACATGAAATGCCTGTTCTTACAATTGAAGATATATATTGCTATCGGAAAGACAATAGCCAGTAGGTCTGATAATATTACTAAGCACAAAAAACCGTCTCTATGCAGCTATCCTTATATAGAAAGGATAGACTGGAGACGGTTATTATTAAATGTTGTATCTAATACTTGCGTTCAATAAGCATACAGCTCATTACCTTTAACGATAAAAGGATGATGTGGCAAATAAGATTCCTTTGAAAGAGATATCATAGCATGGGCTACTTGGGCTGTTTTGATAGGACGATATTTATTGAATAACCCAACCTTGTTCATTATATTGAGAATCCAAAGAGCAATCTTTTCTCCTGATCTATCTGTATCCTTGCGATCCAACAAATTAGGTCTCACCACAATGATTTGTTTGATTGGGAGACTGGCAATGCTATTGTCCAGCTCACCTTTGATGCGAGGATAAAAGAGTCTAGCTCGGGCATCGGCGTTGGCACTTGATATATACACATATCGTGGGACATGATACTTACTTGCTGCTTGTGCAAAAGCGAACTGGTAAGTATAATCAATACGGTATTGATTATCTTTAGATCCGGCATCTTTGATGGTAGTGCCCAGACATGAAAATGCCACATCAATATCTGCCAAATACTTTTCCCATTCATTCGGCTTATCAAAGTCTATTACAATTTCCTTTAGTTTTGGATGCTTTGTCAATGTGTTGCGACGAACAAGACAAGTAATGCTATCAAACGAGCTATCGGCAAGAAGTTGGCTCACCAATTCACGGCCGGTAGCTCCTGTGGCTCCAATAATGCAAGCTTTCATATCTAAGATGTTTTTATTTGGCACATTGTTTATCTAAGAAATAGATTATACAATGATATTGTTCATTATAAACGTAATCTTCTTGTTGGAAACCAATCAAAAACAGATTTTAAATGCTGAGCAGGCCTTTTTTAATTGTAACAATAGGTAGCTTTGCGCATATCCTTTTCATCTTTGAATGGTTTGGATGGATGGAGGTATTTCTCCAAAAACTTATGTACTGTATATCTGATGTCAGTTGCTTCTTTAGAATCTATACGATCGAATCCATGCCCACCGGATGCTGCATCAAATATTTTATAGCTAAAATCCTTATCTGCTTTCTTGAGCCGATCTATCATTGATTTCACTTCCTCTACATATACATCATTATCATTCGTATTGGTATATATCAAGAGAGGCTTCTCCAATTTTTGAGCATAATATATAGGAGCGCGTCTAAGATACTCTTGCCTGTCATTTTCTATAGATTGACCTATATGATACTTGGCAGTAAAAAGCTTAGTGTAATCCTTATCATGAGAAGCCAATCTATTTTCCAAATCACTTACAGGAACTCCGGCGTAGGCGCATGCATATTTATCACCGTGTTGTAGAATCTGCATCAGGGCAATCATACCGCCATGACTCCAACCCACAACTCCGACACGAGTAGAATCGACAAAACTGTAATTTTCCAACACATAATTACGACTTTCCAAAACATCATCATTTTCACGACCACCATAGTCTATATTTTCATAATAGTCTTTGCCATATCCGGTACTTCCTCTATATTCTGCTGAGACTATAACATAACCCTGAGAAACAAACTCTCGAACTATATGATAATAATATGTCGAAAAATCAGCATGAATACCACTATGTGGCAATACTATGAGAGGATACTTTTGGGAAATATCTATGCCTTTGGGGATAAATATGTATGAATAAAACTGCAGTTTATTACCCGAAAACTTATCATCTTTATGTTTAGGGCGCCATCTAGGGGTGCTTGTCAAACGTACTTTATCCACAAAAGCTATATCTCCCATACGTTGAAACCACAAAACATCATCAATCTTTTTCTCCAATATGTCCATGCGGTGCTCCATGTCTCTTGTCGCTTCTTTGAAACCCTTAGTATCAAATATTGTTTCGGGATTAAAACTCTGTGCATTGGAAAGAGTAAAACATCCCTCCAATAATACAAAAAGGCAAAAGAGACGTTGTAAATATGTGTTCATAGCTACTATATTTTATGATTATTATTCGTCAAAGTACTGTATGATCAAAGATAAGAAAAACGGACAAAATTAATACTTGGGCATATGAATAAGAGGCTATTAATATTTGCTATGCAAAATCATTATTGTATGTTTGTCATTTGTAAATAAAAACAATTTATCATGAAAAGAATCTATCGAATCGGACTATTGAGTTTACTCTTTTTCGCTAATATAGCTGTAACTTTTTCCTGTACCACCGCTGTAATATCAGGTAAATTCACAAAATCAGGAAGACCTATGATTTGGAAAGTGAGAGATACAGATTATCTGTCAAATGCAATGAAGAGCTTTGATGACGGTAAATGGGAATATGTAGGACTTATCAATGCACAAGATACGCTGGGCAAAGAAATATGGGGAGGACACAATGCCATGGGATTTGCAATCATGAATAGTGCATCATTCAATGTAAACCAGGGAGATCCGGATAGTATTGCGAATAAAGAAGGCGTATTCATGCGTGAAGCCCTCAAAACCTGTATCACATTAGCAGACTTTGAAGAGTTATTGAACAAACGACCACGCCCCATGGGACTTGCAGCCCACTTTGGTGTAATAGATGCAAAAGGAGGTGCAGCGTTTTATGAAGTAAATAATGAGACATGGACAAAATTTGACGCCAACGACTCCAATGTGGCGCCTCAAGGTTATATATTGAGAACCAATTTCTCCCACACGGGGGAAAAAGATAAAGGATTGGGATATATAAGATGCCAAACAGCCGAATTACTATTCAAACAAATCCCGATGGGAAGTCTTACAATAGAAAAATTGATGCAAGACTTTTCCAGATGTACTATAAATCCAATATTAGATGTAAACTACAGAAAAGAATATTCAGCCCTGCCTTTCTCTAATAAATTTGTTAATTCCGATGATCTTATTTGCCGTCATGGTACCTCTTCAACCATAGCTATTGAAGGGATTGTTCCAGGAAAAGAAAAACCTGAATATACGACCACATGGATTCAGCTGGGATTACCTTATATCTCAGTGACTATACCAGTATGGACAGGTTATGATATTCCAAGAATACTCAGACAAGAACAGCCGGGAGAAGATGCCCCCCTAGCTCATGCCACCTTGGAGATTAAACAACGAAAGATATTTCCTATAGGTCGCAGTGATGGATATCATTACTTATCCATCTCACACCTTTTCAATAAAGAACAAACAGGGATTACCCAAAGAATAGAAAATATAGAAAAAGACATTTTCCAACAAACAGAAAGCTGTCGTAATGAATGGGGTAATAAAGGGCGCAACAAACAAAATAATCCTACAGCTTTGTACAAACGTTTTATGTCCAAAGTAGAAAGATTGTACCAAGAACTTCTTTTAGAGAAATAGATATTCATTTTAAATTATTTTTCACAGATACGACAAAGATCCTGATATAAGTGATTTTTGTCGTATTCTTTTATACATAAGGCTCAGGAGGATAGAAGAGGTAGTATGATAAAGTCAGAAAACAGAGAAATAAGACATTGATCAATCGTGAAAAAATGGTTATATTTGTAAAAAACAAAAGGTTATTCATGCAGAAGAAATCTACTCTTATTTTAACGTTGGCTGTAGCACTCTCTCACAGTCTAACAGCCTTTCCCGGGGGAAATTATTATAAAACTACGCCTGCCAGATCTATTCTTTCGGTTGGTGATACCATATTCCCCAATGAAAAGTCTATATATACACTAAAAAATGTAAGTGCTAATCCAGACAAAGGGTTCTATGATGTACGCCAGATACGTGACACAACAATATCTAAAACAGGTTTGGATACCCAAAAGCTAATTGACTATTATCTCAAAGGGGGAGAAATAGCGCAGAGAGATTATCATTATCTGGCTACCATACTTAAATTACCCTTAGTGACTCGTCAGCTTTTGTACAAAGAAGATCCATTTGCCTTCAAATACAAACCCACAACAGATCTGAATCCGACCGTGACCAATCCGATGAAAGAGCATAAGCTTTTCATGCCGGAACTTGAACTTACCAGAACAGCTCTGGAACGTATGCAGGTACAAAATCCGAGTTTATTTGCAATACCTGCTAGCGAACTTGAGAAGTATCGCGTGGTAATGAACAAAATAGATGTATCAGCAGATAAGATCTCTCTTGGCAAAATAGAGGATGCCAATATATTGGGTAAAATGAATCCGCTGGGAAATCCTGAAAATAAAAAGTTGAAATGGATACCCTCTTTTGAAAGTAGTATACAGTTCTCGCAGAACTACGTCTCTTCAAATTGGTACAAAGGCGGATCATCCAACCTAAACCTTTTTATGAGAAACTATTTTGCAATGCTTTACATGTACAATCGAGTGAAGTGGAATAGCCTTATAGAAAGTAAGCTTAGTGTTTACAATGCTGCCAACGATACAATACACAAACGTCGTGTAGGCGATGACCTCTTAAGATTACGCTCGACATTCGGATATAAAGCCTTTTCCAATTGGTATTACTCCATAGATGCCGAATTTAGGACTCAGGTATTCAATGGTTATAAAGAAAACAGCAAGCAGTTGCAAGCCTCTTTCTTGTCGCCTATGGCTACGGATATAGGTCTCGGTATGAGCTATGAGTACGAATATAAATCCAAAACAGTCTATGGGCGCAAATTTAAGTTTGGAATGAACATCGCCCCTTTTGCTTATACATTCAAGACTTCATTACGTGATGATATCGACTTGGCGAGACATGGATTGAGCAAAGAAAAAAGAACTTATTCTGAGTTTGGCTCTTCTTTAAAAGCTCAAATGCAATGGGATTTTGATATGGATATCTCTTGGCAATCAAGATTATATTTCCTTACCTCATACAGTAATGTCCAAGCGGAATGGGAGAATATTGTAAACTTCTCTTTCACCAGATTTTTCTCAACCAGACTTTATGTAAATTTGAGATACGATGATGCTGTGCCCCCGTCAAAAGAATGGGGTAAATACTTCCAATTAAACGAATTGATCAGTTTAGGATTTAACTTCAAGATATAAACATCAGTAAAAAACAAAAGGGCGAATGAGATTTCGCCCTTTTATTTACATTATAATTCCCTTGAATTAAATTTTAGTAAAGCCTCCATCAACAGCAATGAGTTGTGCTGTAATATAAGCAGAAGCATCCGATGCCAAGAACACAACAAGACCGTTGATTTCATCCGTATTGCCCGGACGTCCCAATGGGCAGAGCATATTATACTTCTCAACATAACCGGGGATAGCAAACAGTGTGTCTTGAGTCATCTCAGATTTAAAAAGCCCCGGAGCAATCGCATTTACCGTGATGCCATATTGCCCTAGTGATGTAGCCATACCTATAGTGAGTCCTACTAAACCTGCTTTAGAAGCATTGTAATGATGACGAGGTTGAAATTTACCTCCTATTAGGGCATTTACGGATGCAATGTTGATAATACGGCCGTATTTTTGATCTTTCATGCAAGGTACTGCATAGTGCGAAAGTAAATACGCAGCAGTCAGGTTAGTATTTATCACCCTATTCCAATCTTCAAGAGTTATATTCTCTACAGATCCTTCCCATGCTATACCTGCATTGTTTACCAAGATATCTATATGACCATAGATTGCCAGTACAGCAGCAATAGCTTCTCTTACCTGCTCCTCCACACATACATCGCAACCAATAGCCATAGCAGTGCCTCCGTCTTTTTCGATCTCAGCTTTCAAAGCATCCAGACGCTCTTTGCGTCGTGCCAATAAGGCCACACGTGCACCGGCCTTAGCTAAGGCTTTGGCCAACTCGTGCCCAATGCCACTTGATGCTCCGGAGATTACAGCGACCTTATTTTCCAAAGAAAAAATGTTATTTCCCATGATGCAAAAGTTTTAGATTGTTGACCTATAAATGTAACAAAATTAGTTGAAATATACTACTTTAAACTTTATCGGACAGCCTCTACCTCAAGATCCAAAGTCTATTTAAAGGGGGAACGAAACATCTGATTCTATAGATCAAATTCACGATAACTTTCTAGAATGATTAGGAGACTTCTTTTACGTTAAAACTTGTTTATCTCTCCAATACAAAAAATTGAATAAATGGCAGAATATCTCCCTTGTGTAAATTATTATAATATAAATTCTTTCACACTGCAAGCAAGGTAAAAAAAAGGTAATAACAATAATAAATTAGATTAGTTAAGAGTTTAATTTTTATGAAGGCTAATGCTCATGTATAAATTTAAAATCTAATCATCGATTTGATTAATTTTCACAGATGAATACCGATTTTAGCATAAATAATTATCTTTGTATGAAGAACTCATTTGAATTGTGACTTATAACTTAGTAACTTAACAAAATAAAGATTATGAAAAAGACGGTTATGGCCCTTGCGGCCCTTAGCATGATGATTGGATTCAGTTCATGTCAACCTAAGAAAAGCGCTTATCGTCAGGCATACGAACAAGCAAAACAAAGAGAAATAGCTGTTCAAGACGATCAAACTAGCAAACCTCAAGAGGATGTAAGCGTTTCAAGACCGGCATCAGATTATGTTTCTGCACGCAAAGAAAAAATATCTCCTGTTCAAGGTGAAGATGGAAATAATCTGAAGCAATTCAGCGTAGTTATCGGTAGTTTCCAAAACGCAACCAATGCCCGTTCTCTCAAAGATCGTATGGTAGCAGACGGCTATAACGCTGTATTGGCACAAAACGAATTCGGCATGCTACGCGTAATCGTTTCAAGCTTCCCCACAAAAGAAGAAGCAGCAGCCAGTCGTGATGCTATCAAAGCTCGTTATACTCCTAACTTCCAAGATGCTTGGTTATTGGAAAGAACATTTTAATGGAAATTAAACAAAGTTTTCTGCTTTCGGATTACAATACTTTTAAAATACCCGCTACTACTGATTATTGGGTAACTTATGATAGTATAAAAGATTTGGAGCTGTTGATCAGCGACGAATTTTTCCAAGAATCCAGAAGCTTACACATTGGCGAGGGGAGCAATTTGCTCTTCCTCGCTAATTTTCATGGCATCATTTTATTTTCACGGATTGATAGTATTGAAGAGATAAGCAGAACCTCGTCAGATATAACTCTGATGGTAGGAGCAGGTATGAATTGGGATAAATTTGTAGAATATACTGTGCAGCATGGCTACTATGGTATAGAGAATCTATCTCTCATTCCCGGACAAGTCGGCTCATCAGCAATACAAAACATTGGAGCATATGGTGTAGAAGCCAGCCAATATATCACTGCAGTACATGCCATAGACAAGAGAAATGGAGAGAAGCGGAGATTCGAAAATCGTGAATGCGACTATTCATACCGTCATAGCATATTCAAGGAGCCGGAGTATGATAAATATATCGTTACTCATGTAGAATATACACTCAAGCTTGTACCCGAGCTCAACTTGAGCTATAAAGATCTATCCAGTTATTTCGAAGCATCCGCAGAAACTCCTTCCCTTGAAAAAGTACGAGAAGCTGTAATAAAGATCAGACAAAGCAAATTGCCCGATACGGAAATATTGGGCAATGCAGGTAGTTTCTTCATGAACCCGATCATCACCTCGGATGAATTTGCAAAACTCCAACTTAAATACCCTCACATTCCCCATTATGTTATGGAAGGAGGCTTGGTAAAAGTACCTGCTGGATGGCTTATTGATCAGTGCGGCTTTAAAGGACATCAAGATGGTCATGCCGGAGTATACGAAAAACAAGCACTCGTATTGGTAAATCTGGATGGAAAAGCCACAGGCAACGACATAGCAAATCTGGCAGAAAAAATAAAAGGAGAGGTGAAATCAAAATTCGATATCACTATTGAGCCGGAAGTAAAGTATATTTTCTAATTTTATAAAGGAGACTCATAAAGTCTCCTTTATAGTTAGCAAGTGTTTCATTAGACAAGCATATTCAATGCAAATAATCACTTTAGGGACGGGTACCAGCACAGGAATCCCCGAGGTTGGATGTGGCTGTACGGTGTGCAAAAGCCACTATAGTAAGGACAACCGCCTACGCTCATCGGCAATGCTTATTACAACATCCGGAAAAAGAATACTTATCGATTGTGGCCCGGATTTTAGGCAGCAGGCAATAAGAAACAATATAGATCGTATAGATGCGATATTGATAACTCACGAGCATTATGACCACATAGGAGGTATTGATGACTTGAGAACCATAGCATGGAAAAATGAAATACCCATTTATGCGGAAGAAAGGGTGCTCAAGTCAATAAGAGAACGCTTACATTATATATTTGGGCCCCATCCTTACCCAGGAACACCCCAATTGATTCTTCACCCGATAGAGAACAAGAGCTTTGAGCTGTACGATGTAAAAGTCGAACCTATAAGAATAATACACGGTTCACTACCTATCCTTGGCTACAAAATCGGCAACATATGTTATATCACTGATATGAAAACCATTTCACCGGAAGAATATAACAAAATAGCAGCTTCTGACGTCATCATAATCAATGGGCTTCGCCAATCCAAACCGCATCCATCACATCAATCCATTGATGATGTATTGTCACTTGCACAGTCATTGGGTTGCGACAAACACTTGTTCATTACTCACATATCACATCATGCACCGCTGCATGATATTATGGAGCGTGAATTACCTCCACATATTCGACCAAGCTATGATAATATGTGTATTGAAGTAAAAGATAGAAACATTAAAATATTTGACTTTATCCCTATGAAAGATCCATTTATTTACCTCGACAAAGGATTTATAAAATATCAAGAAGCATGGGAGCTTCAGAAAAAGCTTTTCAATGAAGCTATTGAAGAAAAGAGACAAGGCATCGTTCCTTCTAATTATTTACTTTATTGTGAGCACAACCCTGTATTTACTCTAGGCATCCATGCCAATAATCAGAACTTACTTATAAGTAAAGAGATGCTGGAAGGTCAAGGGATCGAACTTTTCGAAGTAGAACGAGGAGGAGATATTACATATCATGGTCCGGGGCAAATTACCGGCTATCCAATATTCGATTTAGAACAATTTGGTATAGGTCTCAAAGAGTATATTGATATTTTGGAAGAATGTATCATCAAGCTCATCGGTCTGTATAATATAAAAGGTGAAAAAAAGGCTTCTGCAACAGGAGTATGGATTGATGCTGACAATCCCGCAAAAGCCCGCAAAATATGCGCCATAGGAGTAAAGAGTTCACGTTATGTAACCATGCATGGATTTGCTCTCAATGTAAATACAAACCTCTCTCACTTCAATCTTATCAATCCATGCGGGTTTGTAGCGGGGAGAGTAACTTCTATAGAGAAAGAGGTAGGACATGCGGTGGATTTCACTGTAGTCAAACAGCAATTAGGCGATATATTTTACAAGAAATTTGCGGTTCTTCAAAAGAACATCAAAGCAAAAGAATAATTACTCCAAGAGATTTTGCTCTACAGAGGCTGAAGAATTAAGGATAAGCCCTTGACCGCAACGAGCACAAAACCTGTCTTCTCTATCAAATGATGGTTTACCACATTCATGACAGTAGCAGACAGGTTTATTTTCTTGTGACTTTAGATCTCTTCGGATTCTTCCCTCTTCATTCATTTCGTGTGATATAATACCTGTAGGCACTGCAATAATAGAGTAACCCAGCAGCATGATTATCACTGACACAAACTGTCCCAAACCTGTCACAGGTGTAATATCACCATATCCCACAGTGGTGAGCGTAACGATAGCCCAATAGATAGATCGCGGTATACTGGAAAAACTGGGATTTACACGCCCCTCAATAAGATACATGATACAGCCCAAGACGGTCACAAGCAAGACCACAAAGAGCATAAATACAAGTATCTTACCGGAACTTTTACGTATGGAATTAAGAATAAAACGCCCCTGACTGAGTTGTCTTCCCATACTCAGTATTTTGAATATTCTCATTAGACGCACTACCCTTACGACCATGATAAAGTGCAGTAATGGGAAAATTATAGCCAGGAAAGTCGGTAAAAACGAAATCAAATCAATTATTCCCCAAAACGACCTCGCATATGCCTTGGTATTTTTTGCACAATAGAGTCTCAATATATATTCAATAGTGAAAAGAATGGTAAAAGTCCATTCTGCCGTATTGAGTCTTTGCTTTACCCGTGGAGAGATATTAGGCAAGCTATCCACTGATACCACAATAACACTGATAACGATGCAAACTATGAGTACAATATCAAAAATCTTTCCGGATCGTGTCTCTGATCCGAATATTACTTCTCTAAGGCTCTCCTTAGAATACCACGGAGCTTTGGGTCTGTTTGATGAAGATTTACTATTCATTTTATAAAGGTTTACGCAAAGTTAGTGATTATTATTCTGTATAGTTTGTGTGTTTTTAGTTCCATGAAGGAGAGAAATGCTTTAACTTTGCAAAAAAAATAAAAAAACGCAGGTTTAATGAGCAATTTTTGGATTTATCAGTCGTCCATTGATATTCTCACCATACTTATCCTGCTGATGTGGGCTACAGCAGCCCTTATCATCAGTAAGGTTCCCGGCCTTCTTTCCAATATGTTTATCGCATTGGTAAGCAACAGAGGTGAGGACTTCAGAACCTTTATCACGCGCTTCATGTCCCAAGGCATATTTGTGCACCTATCGCATATTATGAGTGCATTGGGTATAGCTATCGTGGTTTACAACTTCTATCTGACGCAAAACATGCTGTCTTTGGCTGATTTTAATGAAACGATATCTTTTTTGGCTTTCTTTACTGTTATTATTCTGGCCTTTTTTCTGATCAGGCGCATAATATATCATATACTCGGATATATTTTTCTAAAAAAAATATCGGTAAAAGAATTCCTACAACAGTATTACTTATTGGAGTGGGTATGGTATTTCTTTCTGCTTCCCACAATGCTTCTCACCCTTTTGCCTGAGACTCGGTTGATAGCAATCTATATCTTTATTTTCTTCTTTGTTGTATGGCGAATATTGGTATGTATAAGTCTTCTTAGAATAAACAGGAGTGAAATGGGCAATCCTTTGCATCTTTTTTTGTATCTTTGCGCCCACGAAATACTACCTTTTGTGTATGCAGCGGTAGGAATTAATTACTTGGTTAATAGCAACACGTATTTGATGATAATCTCATGAGCGTAAAGAAAATACTCGTTTCTCAGCCTAAACCGGAATCAGGCAAATCTCCCTATTATGACATAGCTGAGAAGAACCATGCCATTGTTGAGTTCAGACCATTTATTAAAGTGGAATCTCTATCAGCAAGGGAATTCAGGAACCAAAAGGTCAACATTCTTGATCATACAGCTATTATCTTCACCGGCAAGAAAGCTATCGATCATTTCTTCGAACTGACAGAACAACTCAGGATAGTTATGCCGGAGACTATGAAGTATTTTTGCGTGAGCGAGCAAGTCGCTGTATATCTCCAAAAATACATAGTGTACAGAAAAAGAAAGGTTTTCTTTGGACAAACAGGGCAACTACCCGACCTCGTTACCGTCATCCACAAGCATAATAAAGAGAATTACTTCTTGCCCCTTGCCGAGGAGCATAAGTCAGATCTCATAGACATGCTACGTGCCAAGAAAATACAATTTTCTACAGGTATTATGTACAGAACGGTAAGTAACGACTTCGATCCTGAAGAAAAATTAGATTTCGATATGATTCTATTTTTCAGTCCGGCCGGTGTATCAGCCTTGTGCAAGAACTTTCCTGACTTCCAACAAGGAGACATCAAACTGGGAGCTTTCGGCCCTTCAACATCTAAAGCGATTGAAGAAGCAGGACTGCGATTAGACTTATCCGCACCTACACCCGAAGCCCCTTCCATGACTATGGCTTTGGATCAATACTTGGCTAAGCATAAGAACTAATCCATAGTTAATGTCCCTATCCCTACACCCTCCTTGTTCAATACACGGAGGGTATTTATTTTGTATTATTGGCTATCTTAGCTTAAATTTACAAGGTCTTCATTTCGAATTATCCAAAGTTGGAAGATATTAAGAACAACAAACTCCCTAAAGCAGAGCGGTTATATCTGCGAGATCATATAAACGATCTATTTCAAGAAGGGAAGGCTTTCATAGCCTATCCTTACCGCGTCATATACCTTCTATCAGAAGCACCGTTGATGGCTCGTGCAGAAGTGATGGTAAGCGTACCCAAAAAAAGATTCAAAAGAGCAGTCAAACGCAATAGAATAAAAAGACTTACACGTGAAGCTTATCGGCTCAACAAGCATGGGCTCATTGCAGCTTTGGAAGAAAATAATATGTATCTTAGAGTTGCATTTACAATCATTTCAGACGATATGCCTGACTATCCCAAAGTAGAGAAAGGGATAAACAAGGCACTTACTAAACTTATTGCACTCCTATGAATACAATAAAAAAGATACTCTCACAGCTTCTTTTGTTACCGATATATTTCTACAAAAGCTGTATCTCCCCCCTCACCCCCCCATCATGTCGCTTTACTCCCACATGCTCTACTTATGCAGTGGAAGCAATCAAAAAGCATGGACCATTCAAGGGGGGCTGGTTGGCTATCAAAAGAATATTCAGATGCCACCCCTGGGGAGGAAGTGGCTATGACCCTGTACCATGATTATTGATATTCATACACACCACACGCATACCGACTCTCTCGAGCTATCGATACGTAATATTTACCCTCGAGAAATCAATCAGGAGTCTCTGACAGGTTATTACTCTACAGGTATTCATCCTTGGCATTTGTCCCGAGCAGAGAAGGATATGGAGCTAATCAGGAATAACATCAATGACCCTAAATTATTGGCGATAGGAGAATGTGGATTGGACAAACTAAGCCAATATCCCATGCAAACCCAAGAGCACATATTGATACAGCAAGTAGAATTGGCTCGCGAAAATACCTTACCTCTGATTATACACCTCGTCAAAGCACAAGACCTACTTATTTCTATAAAACGTGATCATCCCACCGGGCAAGCTTGGATCATCCATGGCTTCAGAGGTAAACCCGAGCAAGCAAAACAGCTTTTGAGCCATGGATTTCTTCTGAGTTTTGGGCACCTGTTCAATTCCCGGAGTGCACTACTTGCTTATCAGGAGCACTCCATGTTCATAGAAACAGATAATGACACGAAACACTCCATCTCTTCTAATTACCAAATGATAGCATCTTCACTCAACATTTCACCCACTACACTCGAAGAAAGGTGTTATAATACATTTCTAAATACTTTTACTAAAGTGAAATCACTATCTTTGTAAATATTTACTAATTCTTAATAGTCTTTTAATTAATATGAACTTTGTAGAAGAATTGCGCTGGCGTGGAATGATACACGACATGATGCCGGGTACTGAAGAATTGCTTAATAAAGAGATGACCTCGGCTTACGTGGGTATAGATCCTACAGCAGATTCACTGCATATAGGGCACCTTGTAGGAGTCATGATGCTACGCCATTTACAAAGAGCTGGACACAGACCTATTGCCCTTATAGGAGGAGCTACCGGCATGATTGGTGACCCGTCTATGAAATCTGCGGAGAGAAATTTATTATCCGAGGATGATCTGCGTCACAATCAGGAATGTATCAAAAAACAGCTCAGTAAGTTCCTTGACTTCGAAAGCGATGCACCCAATGCTGCGGTCTTGGTCAATAATTATGATTGGATGAAGGACTATTCCTTCCTCACCTTTATCCGTGATATCGGTAAGCATATTACTGTAAACTATATGATGGCAAAAGATAGTGTAAAGAAAAGACTTAGCTCGGATAGTGGTGTGGGTATGTCTTTCACTGAATTTAGCTACCAACTCCTGCAAGGCTACGACTTTCTTTATTTATACCGCAACCTGGGCTGTAAGCTTCAGATGGGGGGATCAGACCAGTGGGGCAATATCACTACCGGTACAGAGCTGATACGCCGTAAAGAAGCCGGTGAGGCCTTTGCACTCACATGCCCTCTCATCACCAAGGCTGACGGCGGTAAGTTCGGTAAAACGGAGAGTGGCAATGTATGGCTCGATCCCGAGAGGACATCACCCTACGCATTCTACCAATTTTGGATCAACGTCAGTGACTCTGATGCTGCTAAATATATCAAGATATTTACCTCTCTGAGTGAAGAAGAGATAAATGCTTTGGAGAAAGAGCAAGAGGCTGCACCCCACTTGCGTGCACTCCAGAAGAGACTTGCAGAAGAGATTACCGTGATGGTACATAGTCGTGAGGATTACGAGGCTGCAGTAGAAGCATCCAATATTCTATTTGGACAAGGTACTGCAGAGGCTCTTCGCAAACTAAGCCCCAAGATGATCGAAGAAGTCTTTGCCGGAGTACCTCAATTTACCATCTCCAAAGATGAGTTGCAGCAAGGTGTCAAGGTAATTGATCTCCTTACCGAAGAAGCTGCAGTATTCGGTTCCAAAGGTGAATTACGTAAACTAATCCAATCAGGAGGTGTAAGCGTGAATAAAGAAAAGATTTCTGAGCAGGATCATCTCATAACTACGAAAGATCTTCTTGGAGACAAGTATTTGTTGGCACAGCGTGGTAAGAAAAATTACTTCCTACTCAAGGTAAACGAATAGTTAATTATTTTCAGAGTAGCTTAACAAAACTATTATACTGGGTGCGGTTCAAGAAAGAGGTCTTGATACCGCACCCTTTGTTTTCGGGGGGTATCATGAAATAGATGGATCAAAAGGGAGATCTATTTTCCTGTCAATTGAGAACAATGACACACTGTATAATACAGAATTATACTCCGTTTGCAATTGAGATATATTGAGAGAAGATGAGGACCACAAACCTTTACCATATTGATACGAAATATGGTAAAAATAAATCATATTGTTAAAAACAGATATCATTCTCTCCTCTTGACAAAGGCGGGTGTGATGTTGTATCTTTAGGAGATAAGACACTGCTTAATAAAATATAAACCGAAAAAATGGATAATAGCTCTATAAATAAACGTGAGTTCGATATAAGGGATAATAGGAATAATAGAGTTTAGAAAGTGTTGTAAATCAGTGTAATTTCTTATGTATTTCATTGCAAAAGTGGTGAATTATTTGTATCTTAGTAGTTGATAATCAATAAGATATAAACAAACAAAACACCACTTTATGAAAACAAATATAGTTGAAATTTTCTGTCTTACCGATGATTTTTCCAAACTTTTCGATACCTTGATTCAGCAAAGAACCCTTTGCGAAGGAAACAAAAAGCGAAGAAATCGCAAGTTTAGGATGTCCGATGCTGAAATCATGACTATTCTGATTCTTTTCCATCATTCGAGGTATCGCGATTTTAAGTCCTTTTATCTTCAATATATTACGCAACAATGTCATTCGGATTTTCCTTCGTTGGTCTCTTACAATCGTTTTGTGGAATTACAAAGCAAGGTGGCATTCAAACTAATTTCATTTCTCAATATGTGTTGTTTGGGCGAATGCACCGGTATCTCATTCATTGATTCCACACCTTTACGCACCTGCCATATCAAGCGGGCACACGGGCATAAGACCATGAAAGGATGGGCCCAAAAGGGCAAATGCAGTATGGGATGGTTCTATGGTTTCAAACTGCATATTGTGATTAACGACCGGGGTGAAATCATTCAATATCAAATCACACCGGGGAATACGGATGACCGTGCTCCACTTAAAGGCGGAACCTTCACGAAGAAACTATTCGGCAAACTTGTTGGCGACAGAGGATACATCTCACAAAGTCTTTTCGATAAGCTCTTCATTGACGACATACACATGATTACGAAGATAAAGAAAAACATGAAAAACACTCTGATGAGCCTGTATGATAGGATATTACTCAGAAAAAGAGCACTTGTGGAAACCGTTAATGACCTACTCAAAAACGTTTGTCAAATAGAGCATACACGACATAGAAGCGTCAATAATTTCGCCATTAATTTGATTGCCGGCATAATTGCCTACAATCTGCTACCCAAAAAGCCGGAATTAAACCTAGAAATCATACACAATCCATCAACCCTCTTAGTACACCACGCTTAGACCGAACTCACGTTAAATAAAGATTATATCAAACAGAAAGCTCAAAGAGCTGTAGCAGGCATAAGCTTAAGTCGCCTTGAGCTTCTTTGGGATAGCTATGTATCCGTTATTGGCAATACACAAGCAATATCATATTGTAATCTAAATCATTAGGGGTTTTATCTTATACTTGCCCGATACCATCTTTAGCTAAAAAGGCTTTCCATTTCTCATCCAAATCATACCATCATCCTCATTTTTCACCAATATTATAACTAAAGTAGCGCAGTATTACAGTTAAGGCACGATTGTGTTTCAACTGTAATATTTCTGTATTTTAACTAAAATATCAAAACGTTTTAGTTAAAACACAATCGTGCCTTAACTGTAATACTTTGCCGTATTTTCAGATATTCAATCTCAGATTAAGCAAAAAATAAAAGACGCCTATTTTACTACCAAAGAATAAAAATAGGATAAAAAAGACGTACTTATTACTCACAGGGGCTATTTGCAAATAATTTAATTTTCAGACAATGTGTTTATTACAACTTTTTTTCACTTCAAGCAATAGCTATCACAACTATCATATTAACAGGATAAGATTAAATAAAAAGTCATTTTGTTATTTACATAAAATCCTTGTTAAAGTCAGATGGTTCAGAATATCATCAGATAAATCAAGAGTATATAACCGACAAAAAATGCAACGTTGAGCTTTGTGATATATTTCATAATGAGAACAGAAGCTATTTTTAACATGGTGATACCATAGTATATTTTGAGTATTGATATTCTCGATAGACAATAAAGCGGTACTTGAAACTAAAAAAATCCGACAAGGATTTCTCCCCGTCGGATTATGATATGATCTACAGATGTAGGTGCAGTAGGTTAGATGATAGAATTCTTCTTGGTGAATTCTATGATTTCATCAATATAACCGAATGCCAGCCCTGTAACGGTATCAGCACATCCATAATATACAGCAATGCGTTTTGACTCAGGATCATGCAAGGCTGCACAAGGGAATGTAACATTAGGAACATCGCCCATACATTCGTACTCCTCTCTCGGGGATATCAAATAAGGGCCAGAACGGAACTTGACCTTCCAAGGTTCATCGAGATCCAAAATGGCAGATCCGAAAGCGTATACAAAGCCATTGCAAGAAGCCAAGACTCCGTGATAAATGAGTAGCCATCCCTCGCTCGTTTCGATAGGTATAGGCCCTGCTCCAATCTTGGTACACTGCCATGCACTATCCTCAAAAGGTGCGGGTGACATCACATGACGATGACGTCCCCAGTACTCCAACTCAGGTGATTCGCTATAGAAGATATCACCAAAAGGTGTATGACCATTGTCACTGGGACGGCTCAACATTGCAAAATTGCCATTGATCTTTTTGGGAAATAGTACGCCATTGCGATTGAAAGGTAAGAAAGCATTCTCAAGCTGGTGGAAAGTCTTGAAATCGAATGTATATGCTACCCCGATGGTAGGGCCGTGATAGCCGTTGCACCAAGTTACATAGTAACGATCATCGATATACGTAACACGAGGATCATATCCGTACACCCACTCGCCTATCTCTTTGTCTTCGCATTGGAATGTCAGCGGTTCAGGATTGATATCCCATTTGATGGCATCTTTGCTAAAACCAACATGCAGTCGCATACGGCGATTGGTATCGTCACAACGGAACACACCGGCATACCCATTTTCAAATGGAACTACAGCGCTATTGAAAATACTATTTGAAGTAGGTAACAGATCTCTTGGGATAATGGGGTTGGCACTATAGCGCCACATTACATCTTTAGAGCCAGCGGGACGATCCTCCCATGGCATATCCGGCAATGCTTGTCCGACAATTTTCAAATCAGTCATTTTATTTCTATGTTATACAGTAAAGTTCAATAATCTTATTCTTCAGCTTTGTCCGCGTGAGTAAACGGCACAAAGTAGGTAGTGATCAGTGGCAGTATAGTGAGACATACCACAACGATAAAGAAGTTTTTGTAACCAAGCATGGTGCTGAGTTTACCACTGATCATACCAGGGATCATATACCCTAAGTTCATGATACTTGTAGCAAAAGCGTAATGAGCCATCTGATATTTGCCAGGAGCAATCTGCTGCATCATAAACAGCATGAGACCTACAAAACCTGAGCCAAAAGCAAAATACTCCAATATGATACCTACGCTGATCCATACCATACTCGATGGTTGATAAATAGCGAAAAGCATATATACTATAAATTGTACGTTGAAGATAAGGGCTAGGGAGAATAAGGTCTTTTTGAGCCCAAAGTATGAAATGTAATACCCTGAGAGAATAGAGCCTATGATGAATGCCAAAGAACCAAAAGTACCATAGATAAGCCCGTACTGACGATTGGATAATCCTAAACCTCCCATAGCTATATCTGCTTTGAGGAAGAGTGGAGCTATCTTGAGGGCCAAACCTTCAGCAAAACGATACATGATGATAAAGAATATGTAGTAAAAGATATGCTTCTTGACAAAGAACGTGCGGAATACTTCACCAAACTCTTTCATTGCTTCTTTGAAAGTAAGCTTGCTATGGGTAGCTTCATAATCAGTGACAGCACGTCTGCCCGAAGGAAGAACCCACGAATGGTAGATAGCCAATAGAAGGATGAGGACACCACAGATAAACATGATAAATGCCCAGCCTTTGGCTACGCCGTAGTGATCACCCAAGACTCCTGCCAAATATACGAGTCCGCCATTGGTAAGAATTTTGGCAAGATTATAAAATGCTCCCTGCCAACCGGCATACTGTCCCTGTTGCTTTTTGCTCAGCTCGGTAAGGTAAAGACCATCTCCTGCAATATCCTGAGTGGATCCGCAAATGGCAAGCGCCCCCATAAGCATAATGCTGATGGTAAAAAACGACGGGAGGTGAAGAGAAAAGGCAATAAGACCGAACATCAAAGAAATGATAAACTCGGCAAAGACCAAGTATTGCTTTTTGGTTCCCACCAATTCCATGATGAGGCTGAAAAAAGGTTTCAGAGACCATGGCAACACAAGTAGTGATGTCCAGAAAGCAATCTCGGTATCGCTGATGCCCATATCTTTGAACATCAGTGATGATACAAGGGAGATAGCTATATAAGGTATCCCCATTGCAAAGTAAACCGTAGGTACCCAAGCTATAGGATTACGGTTTCCTGTATTCAATTTGTTCATTATTTTTTACCTGCTTGTAAGGTATTTAGCATGAGAGAAACGATGGTCATGGGGCCTACACCGCCAGGCACAGGCGTAATATATGAACACAAAGGGGCAACTTCGTCAAACTTCACATCACCTGTGAGTCTGAATCCGCTTTTTCTTGAAGCATCAGGAACTCGTGTGGTGCCTACATCAACGATGACAGCTCCTTTTTTCACCATATCAGCCTTAACAAACTCGGGACTTCCCAGTGCAGCAATGATGATATCCGCTTGCAAACAAATCTCTTTAATGTTGGGCGTGCGGCTATGACACACAGTCACAGTGCAATCACCGGGATATCCTTTCTGCAAAAGCAACAGAGATATGGGTTTACCTACAATGTTGCTACGCCCCAGCACTACACAATGCTTTCCTTGGGTAGGAATCTCATATCTCTTGAGAAGTTCTACGATACCTTGTGGTGTAGCTGATACAAAACAAGGCAACCCGATACTCATACGTCCCACGTTGATTGGATGAAAGCCATCCACATCCTTAGCAGGATCTACAGCCTCTATGACCTTTTGTTCATCTATATGTTTGGGAAGAGGGAGTTGTACAATGAAACCATCGACATCCTCATCGTTGTTGAGTTTTTCCACACAATCAAGAAGTTCCTTTTCAGTCACATCTGATTCGAAACGAAGCAGCGACGACTTAAACCCTACTTGCTCACAAGCCTTTACCTTGCTCGCTACATAAGTTTCGCTTCCGCCATCGTGCCCTACCAATACTGCTGCCAGGTGAGGACGCTTCTTCCCTGCTGCCACCATAGCGGCAACTTCTTCTGCTATTTCCTTTTTTATTTGATCCGAGATAGCTTTACCATCAAGGATTTTATATGTATTAGTTTCCATAGTAATTGTTGTTAATGTGTTTTTAAGATTATCTCATTTTAGGCATTCCCGGCACGCGTGGCATTTTCTTGCCGCCTTTGAATCCTTGGATTGTCTTCATCATCTTGCGTGTTTGAGCAAACTGTGTGATAAGCTTATTTACCTCTTGTACCGTGGTGCCGCTACCATCGGCAATTCTCTTTCTACGCTGACCATTGATGATAGATGAGTTCTTACGCTCCTCAGGTGTCATGGAGTATATAATAGCTTCTACACTCTTGAATGCATCATCATCGATATCCAGATCCTTGATTGCCTTGCCCACACCCGGAATCATGGATGCCAGCTCTTTGATGTTACCCATCTTCTTGATCTGATGAATCTGTGCAAGAAAGTCATTGAAATCAAATTGATTTTTGGCGATCTTTTCTTCGAGACGACGAGCTTCTTTCTCATCGTATTGCTGCTGGGCCCTCTCCACTAGAGATACAATATCACCCATACCCAAGATACGATCAGCCATACGCTCAGGGTGGAATACATCCAATGCATCCATCTTTTCGCCAGTACCAACAAACTTGATAGGCTTATCTACCACAGTACGGATAGAAAGAGCCGCACCGCCTCGGGTATCACCATCCAACTTGGTCAATACTACACCATCAAAGTCCAGTCTTTCGTTGAACTCCTTAGCAGTGTTTACGGCATCCTGCCCCGTCATAGAGTCTACCACGAAAAGAATTTCCTGCGGTTTAATAGCATCTTTGATAGCTGCTATCTCTTCCATCATTTGCTCATCAATAGCAAGGCGACCCGCAGTATCCACAATCACTACGTCATACTTATCTTGGATAGCATAATCGATAGCATGCTTGGCTATTTCTACAGGATTCTTACTTTCGGGTTCGCTGTAGACAGGGACATTGAGTTGCTCACCCAAAACCCTTAACTGCTCTATAGCAGCAGGACGGTAAACATCACAAGCAACCAACATAGGATTGCGTCCCTGTTTACTTTTGAGCATATTAGCCAGCTTACCGGAGAAAGTAGTCTTACCCGATCCCTGAAGACCTGACATTAAAATCACCGAGGGAGCTCCCGTAACATTGATTTCAACAGCTTTACCTCCCATCAATTCGGCTAACTCGTCATGCACAATCTTGACCATAAGCTCTCCGGGGCGTACTGAAGTAAGCACGTTCTGCCCCAAAGCTTTGGTCTTTACCGTTTCAGTAAACTGCTTTGCAACATTGTAATTTACGTCGGCATCCAATAATGCACGCCTTACATCCTTAAGAGTCTCAGCTACATTGATCTCGGTGATGGTACCTTCACCCTTGAGTATCTTGAACGATCGCTCGAGTCTGTCACTTAGATTTTCAAACATCTATTTAAATATCTTTTATTATTAATTGATAGTCTTACCTCAAAACCTGCAAACAGCGAAAACTAAACCAGACGATTGGTTTTGCTATCCGGAAATACCACGGCAGGCTTGAAGGTCTTGGCTTCTTCATACGTCATCCAGGCGTACGCCATAATGATAACGATATCTCCCGGCTGCACCATACGGGCAGCAGCACCATTAAGGCAGATAACTCCGGAATTGCGCTCGCCGGGTATAACATAAGTCTCCAGCCTGGCTCCATTATTATTATCTACGATTTGCACCTTTTCTCCAGGCAAAATATTAGCTGCATCCATCAGATTCTGATCGATCGTAATACTGCCTACATATTCAAGGTTTGCCTCTGTTACCTTAACACGGTGAATTTTTGATTTTACTAATTCTACAAACATTTTCAGGTTGTTAGTGTAGTGAGTTACAAAGATACATAAAACGTGAATATAACAGTTAAATGGATGCCAATTTAACCTTTGTGAGATAAAAGAGTGCCTGAAAAAAGCTATTATGAGAGCCAAGAATTAGATTTGAAAGGAAAGGAAGATTGGTCCGTCCATAGAGAAAGGTAATAAATAGGCATAAACGTGTTGTCACTTTTACCGGGGATTTAGATGTAAAACACAGATTGTGTATTTTTTTGTAAATTGCACCCCTAAACCAATACAAAATGGTATGAGAATAGGTTTAAGAAAGCTTGTTCTACAAGGTGTTTTATTGTCTGCAATGTACACTTTCTGTCACCAATCGGCAGAAGCTCAAACACAAGGCAAAGCCTCCTTTTACGGAGCTAAAGCACATGGTAGACTCACTGCTTCCGGTGCCAGATTTCATAAAGATAGTCTGACTTGCGCTCATCGATCATTTCCTTTTGGAACTCTTCTCAATGTGAAGAACCTTAGTAATGGAAAAGTAGTTACGGTGAAAGTAACCGATAGAGGTCCACGCCATAAAAGATTGATAATAGACCTTTCTTATGGAGCAGCCAAAGCGATCGGGATGCTAAGAGCCGGCATTTGTAAGGTGGAGGTAACTAAACTACAGAAAGACTCTACCAGGCTCCCGATAGACTTCAAAAATCCATTTGCAATCACTGCAAAATAATTAAACATTTTTTAAAAGCCCCACACCGTTGTTACACAGTATGGGGCTATTTAATGATCAGGAATAGACTAAAAGAGACCGTTGCATAGCAGGCAAATTGCTTCGTTGCTTGCGAGATTCGCGCTTGGTCATTTACCTGAAGTAAACTCCCTGTGCACTCACTCTTAGCGCCTTGCACTTTACCCTCTCTGCCCGGTCAAAGTGTCTTTTGTCGGCTTTGCCACCAAAATCCATGAGACTGTTGACTTTTGCAACAGTCTCTAAAAGAGAAAGCACCGTTTACAACCGACGGATGATATTCATCAACTGCTCTCCTAATCCAATGGTATAACCTTGACTAACAAAAACAACTCTACCAAAAGAGTCTCCTATGATAAATATCGGTAGTGATGATGAGCTATGCAGATTGGTTGCCTTAGCAATCATATCCGTATTCTTACCATCAATATCCAATCCCCAAACTACTGTATTGGGAAGATTGGGAAAGTCTGTTTGTTTGAAACGTTTGTAAGAATCCTCATTAGGGAAAAGAAGTACCATCTTCCTACCCCACTTTTCAAACTCTGTCTTCAAAAGTTGAATATCTTTGAGCGCATGGTTGGTAGGTTCTTGTCCCGCTCCCAAA
The DNA here is from genome assembly GCF_036320655.1 of Porphyromonas pogonae. Taxonomy (NCBI): domain Bacteria; kingdom Pseudomonadati; phylum Bacteroidota; class Bacteroidia; order Bacteroidales; family Porphyromonadaceae; genus Porphyromonas; species Porphyromonas pogonae. The sequence continues at coordinate 1,761,181 of NZ_CP143258.1, read as the reverse complement.
ATACCGATGATGAAATAACCTCGACCAGTCGTTTGTAAGATAGATGTCGGGGCATTTGTTTTCAAGTCATAATAAATATTCTCTGCATTTATAGACCCAATCACCTGAATATCTGTACTATCTTGAGGAAGTATCAAAGGGATGCTTACTTTAGCACCTGCCGGCACTATCACTTTTTGTAAACAACAAAGCACGCTACCCGAAGCCATGCGGGTGCCCGATGTAAGGATATAATTACCTGCATCTACACTTTTGGGTTCTTTGAAGAGCTTACTCCAAGCATTTTGTCCGTCCCAGTCATAATACAATGTATTGAGTTTACCGGCTGGAGTCAAATAATCAAGAGTAAATCTACTGTAATATTCAGGGTCAGGAGCTACATTGGTCGGCTTGTATGACATACTGATCATACCCTGTGGAGTCTCTTTGCTGGTATTAGCCTGAATATTCACATCCGTCCATGCAGCTCCTTTGTTCATGGAGTATTGCACTTTGCCTGTTACCGGATCTATTCTGGAAGGAATATCCAGACTTCTGGCCATCGCAACAAAAAATAAATTGCGTGAAGGTGCGTCTCCTCGTCGAGCCTTGAGTACTCCGGAAGGACTGATGAGTAACCTTTGGCTATTGTACAAAGTATCTAATTGGATATTTGTATTGATCCATCTTGCAAGAGCAGAAGGATTGGCTCTGAACCCTTCTTTATCACTATCATTCAAAGCCTTTGTCAAATCACTTCTAAAATCCGTGATATACTCATCACTTATTCGGGGAGAGCCTATGTATTTCAGACCAAACTCATCCAAACCTCTAGGCATGTTTTTGAAAATTGCCTTAAGTTTAGTCGCAGGGGTATCGGTCAGATCTTTTTCAGATAATACATTGAGAAATCCTATAGCATCATTAAGCTCTTCTTGGGAAACTGAGCTCAAAAAATCTGTAATTTCTTTGTGATTCCCTCTTGACTGAACAAGCATTTTGGTAACAACATCTTTTTTCTCGGACGGTAGTGACTTACAATATTCCTTGGCAGTATCTTCATTGTAAAAAGTTTTCTCATACGCCGTGCGAATAGAATCCTCCTTCAACATGCGCTTTTCATTATCAGAGACTTGTTGTGGTGTAGAAGATACAGCAATGGGAGTACCTGAGGGGGGTATTAATTTCAGGAAAGTAGTCTCAGGCAGTGCTTCGAAATCACCCAGTTGTATAGTCAAAGCTTTTCTTTCGTCAGCTTTGCTGACTTGATATCCAAACTTTCCATCCTTGAACGCCCAAACCATCATATCTCCTTTTCCAATCCTGAGAGAGGATTTGCCTTGTTTGTCTGTAGATTTCTTCACCACAGGATAAAACTCAGCATAGTTATAGATACAATATTCCACATTGGCATTAGGCACAGCTTTGCCGTGCTGATCCACCACAGTTATTGCCAGCTCATCCGTAGGAGCATAGTTGTCAATTACATTTATCTCCGTATAGTTATCCGTGTTGTAAAGAATCTCTTCAGGACCGTCATATCTACCGAAAACCTTAGTATGAATCAACATAGCTCTTACTACAGAGCTATTGAACCAAGCATCATCAAGTCCGGCTTTAGGCTCACATGCACCCATAAAATGCCATTTGCCATCAACCCAAACTTCAACCCAAGCATGATTATCATCAGTATGTGCCCAACGAGGAGTATAGACCTGCCTTGCTGGAATACCTACCGACCTCAATGCTGCTACTGCAAAAGTAGACTCCTCACCACAGCGTCCCAATGCCGTCTTTACAGTAGCCAATGGACTTCGTGTACGAGCATCACTGGGTGCATAGATAGCTTTTTCGTGGCACCAGTGATTTACCTCCAACGCTGCATCTTTCATGGAAAGCCCTTTGACGCGATCTTTTAATTCTCCGTAAAACACAATTCTGCTACTATCAAGGCTTTCATTATTGACACGAACGGGCAAAACAAAATGTCGGAATAGTTTTTCCGGGACATCTTTGCCCCAAGGCATCTCTTCCTGAGCTTTGAAAGAAGCTCTGACATTTTGCAAATAAAAATCAGAACTATAATCAACAATATCCGCCAAATTCATATAGGCGTACAAAAATTGCATAGCCTCATGTTCCTTGGTTTTCAATGAATCATTGTCCAAGAAATCAAATAGCTTTCCATCCTTGATGACTTCTCTTTTTTTGGCCAAGTCTTTCTCTACGGTCTGTCGATATGTAGCATCCGTTATAAAATGGGAATTCTTTGGGCTACATCCCCATAAAACAAATACAAAGAACAAGATGCCTAGTCCAATAAGTCTATTTCTCATCGTGATTTTGAATTATATATTAGTAATCATTGTTTTAGAAATCTAATCATCTGATAGAGGTTCCCCACATGAGTTTACGTCTCAGTGTATCAGCAAAAGACTTCTTCTCTAAACGAATCATATTGACTACATGGGATGCTTTCATGATCTTAATGGTATTGTCACAGGGCAATATTTTGGTCACTCCATCCAATGAAATCAGGAAGGTATTGCTTCTTGAGTTTACTTTAAGGGTGATAATCTCAGAGTCTGGTATCACCAAAGGTCTCATATTGAGCACATGTGGAGCGATGGGGTTTATGATTATATCTCGGCAGCCGGGCATCATAATGGGGCCATGAACGCTCAATGAATATGCGGTAGAACCTGTGGGTGTAGCAATAATGAGTCCGTCAGCATCATAGCCTGCCAGATAATCTTCACCCAAATAGGTGTCAATGGTTATCATGGAACCGGTCTCTCTCTTGAGTATGGCGACTTCATTGACCACATTACCTAAATAGACATCATTGATCAAAACCCTGAGTTGGCTACGTTTTTCAATGGTATATTCCTTGTTAAACAATCGGGATATATGCCCCGATGCATCTTTACAATCAATATCGGTAAGGAAGCCGAGGCGTCCCAAATTGATCCCCAAGATAGGGGTTTCCCTCTTACCTACTCTTCTTGCCGTACGAAGAAACGTACCGTCGCCTCCCAGGCAAATGACATAGTCTACTTTGGGGAATACATCTTCTATGATACCCGAGATAAATGGCTTGAGCCCGAAGTCACTTATAAGGGCATTATAAAATGCTTTTTCTATATAAACTTCCGGTTCAAATTTTTGAATTTCATCAAAAAGATATCTGAGGCATTCAGAGTGTTGGACTTTGTGTCTGCTTCCAAAAATTGCAATTTTTATCATCGGGACTTATAACATTTAGTTTAATGATACTGGGAAATAAACATTATATTTGCATTAACCACAAATATACTAATAAACAGCGATGGCTAGACTAAGTGTAAATATTAATAAAGTTGCTACGTTGCGCAATGCCCGGGGAGGGAATCTGCCCAATGTCGTAAAATTCGCGCAAGACTGTGAAAAATTTGGAGCTCAAGGGATCACTGTTCATCCAAGACCTGACGAACGTCATATCAGATACAGTGATGTTTTTGATCTAAAAGCTGTCATTCAGACTGAATTTAACATTGAAGGAAATCCAACCAAACAGTTTATTGAACTTATAGAGCAGATCAAGCCTACACAAGTAACGTTGGTGCCTGATGCCCCCGAAGTTCTAACGAGTAATATGGGATGGAAGGTTTCTGAGAATTTCGACTTTCTTCAAGACATTATTGCCAGATTCAAGAGTATGGGTATAAGAACATCCATATTTGTAGATACGGATTTACATAATTTGGAAATGGCTAAAAAAACCGGCACAGACAGGATAGAACTTTATACAGAGCCCTATGCTATGGATTTCAAGAGATCTCCTGACGCAGCCATCAGTTCTTTCATTTTAGCTTCTGAAGTTGCCCATGGCTTAGGCTTAGAAGTCAATGCGGGGCACGACCTCAATCTTGATAATTTACCCTTTTTTGCTGCTAATATTCCATATCTTGATGAGGTATCTATAGGGCATGCTTTAATATCAGAATCATTATATTTAGGACTGGAAGAAACAATATCTAAGTATCTAATTGCATTAAAAAAATAAACGATCGTTATGAACACATCTGCAGCAGACACTCTGTCGCAAGTTTTAGAAATGGGACAGGCAGCTCACACACCAGCTTCTCTTTCTGTAATTGATTTAGCCATGAAGGGTGGTTGGATTATGATAGTACTTCTTGCGCTTTCACTCATTGCCCTTTATATATTCGTTATCAAATTGCTTGAAATCAACTCTGCCGGAAAAGAGGACAGCTCTTTTATGGACAGAATAAAAGACTACATACACGAGGGTAAAATCAAATCAGCAGAAAAACTCTGCGAAGATAAAAAAACTCCTTACTCACGCATGATCCACAAAGGAATCACTCGTTTGGGAAGGCCTATGAACGATATTTTAGTGACAATAGAGAATGTAGGAAATGTAGAGATTGGCAAATTGAACAATGGCTTGCCCATTCTTGCCACTATAGCTGCGGGAGCACCCATGATAGGTTTTCTGGGTACCGTTACGGGTATGGTAAGGGCATTCTTCGATATGGCTAATGCCGGCAGTTCTGTAGATATAGCTCTACTATCGAACGGTATTTACGAAGCCTTGGTGACTACCGTAGGAGGTCTCATTGTTGGTATCATCACCCTTTTTGCTTATAACTACCTTGTAGCCAAGCTGGACAAAGTAATCAATAAGATGGAGACCAAAACAATAGAATTTATGGATCTTTTGAACGAGCCTGTATGAGTCTGAAAAGAAAAGCGAAAGTCAACGAATCATTCAGCATGGCATCCATGACTGATGTGATCTTTCTGCTCCTTATATTTTTCATGGTAACAAGTACTCTTATTGTACCCAATGCTATCAAAGTCACTTTGCCTGCATCACAGCAACAAGCTCCCCCTGAAGTTCCTCCCGTAAGGGTAATAATCACGCAGGATTTACGCTATTTTGTTGCTTTTGGACAGAATGAAGGATCAGAAATACTACCGGACGAATTGGAAGCCACGCTCTCAAAATATGCAACATCAGCAAAAGACAATCCTTTCTTGGCCATCTATGCTGACGAAACGGTACCTTACAAAGAAGTTGTGAAGGTGATAAACATTGCGAGCCCATTAGGGATGAAAGTTGTATTGGCAACTCGCCCACTGGCAAATAACGAAACGAAGGAATTCTAAAGCATGTCAAAAAACAGAAAACCCAAAGATATAGGAATAGCCATCGGGGTTACCTTGCTGGCACATGCTATGCTTATTGGGCTATTGTTCTATATACATCTTACTACCCAAGCCCCACAAAAGCAGCATATCCCTGAACTTGTATTGGTCAATGCCGGTAATACCGATTTTACTTCTATGGGAGATGAAGAGCCTTTGGGTAATGACTTGAAAAACCCCCAAAGTGAAGCTAATGAGCCACAAAACGCTCAAGAACCATCCAACCCATCGGCGACTGCTCCACAAACAACGCCTCGGGAACCTTTGGCTACTCAGAAAACTGAGCCTTCTATAAATGCAGCAGAACTGGAAAAACAAAAAAAGAAAAAAGAGGAGGATATAAAAAAACGACAAGAGGAAGAGCGGAAGAAAAAGGAAGCCCAAGAAGCTGAGCGAAAGAAAAAAATAGAAGCACAGGTAGGCAATAATGTAGCTGGAGCATTCAATGGTAGCAAAGCTAAAACGAGCAACCAAGGTACCGGCAATACTGCACAAGGTAATCAAGGAAATCCCAATGGGAGCGGAGACAGCTACTCCTTGACAGGCAGAACAATTATTTCCAACGGAGGTATGCTCACGAGACCCAATGATGTAAAACCAATAAGAGGTCGCATCAAAGTGCGTATTATAGTCAACAGTAGTGGCAAGGTTACTGATGCTTGGATAGAGCCCAACGGCACTCAAATATCAGATGCAACCATGAGAGCATCATCAGTGGCAGCAGCCAAAGCTACCAGATTTAATGCTGTTTCTGCAGGAAACGATCAACGAGGTATTATAACCTACTATTTCGACGTTAAATAAAAGAGAAGTAATTTTTTTATAAAACTATTATAATTTTCTTAGCTATGAAGACAACGTATTTATTTCTGGCAAGAGGTTTTGAAGAAACAGAAGCTATTGCAACCGTGGATCTGCTGCGTAGAGCAGAGATTGATGTAAAAATAGTATCCATAACAGGTAAAGAAACCGTAACCGGTGCTCATAATATCAAGATCAAGGCTGATGTACTTATGCCTGATGTGAGTTTGATGGACGCACAAGCAATGATATTGCCCGGAGGAATGCCCGGTGCAGAACATCTGCTTCACGATGCAGATCTCAGGCTGTTACTTTCTGAATTTCATAAATCGGGTGGCGTGATTGCAGCTATCTGTGCAGCTCCCATGGTCTTAGGTGACTTAGGGATACTGAGAGACAAAAAGGCAACTTGCTATCCCGGCTTTGAAAAGTTCCTTATCGGAGCCGAAGTTACCGGCAATAAAGTTGAGGTCGATGGTAATATAATTACGGGTAAAGGGCCTGCATTCGCTTTCGATTTTGGGCTAGCCATTATCACCAAGCTTACCTCTGTCGCAAAAGCAGAAGAAGTGGCTAGTGGCTTCCTTCTTGCTTGATTTTATTACAAGTAACTCCCTATTACATCCCCCTGAGTTACCCTTAAGAATATTATTATTCTCTGAGGACTCAGGGGGATTTTTCATTTAATTCTTAGCGTTTAGTAGCTTGATTTCAAAGAATAATATGAAAGCTTTTGAGCTTTTTATCAAATAATATTCATATGTAATCCTCAAAACAAGAACTACGACAAATAATAAATCGACACAAAAATAGACATAAACAAGCCATATTGAATATGAAAGACCAGAAACGATGACTTTTTGACAATAATTTACAATCAATAATTAGAGCTTATTAAACATAACATACAAGCAAAAAAGCTTTCTGTATCTATTTTATGACAGCGTGTTATTTTCTTAGTTAGGTTTTATTATTTTTCTAACTAAGAAATTACAAACACCTAGTTAGAAAAAAGCCAACACTCAGTTAGAAAAATAATAAAACCTAACTGAAAAAAAGCCCTACAAAAGAAAAAAACAACAAAAGCCGTAAATAGGAGTAGATATCCTCTTCATGGCTTTTTAATATTATGACAAAGTATTTTTTACATTTTGACAATTTGATATTTTACCCTCATCACCTTATTCTGACAAAATGCAACACCGAACATTTACATATTCAAGTATAAAGGAAATACTTATAAATTAGCTCTGATATATTTTGGAATATTTTATTATTTGTTTGTGCTCTCATTTTTTTGAATAATAATAGTCGTTGTGTAAAATAGCTTTAGTTTATGCAAAAAGCATCTTCTCTGAAACAAAGATACAACACCCGCCCCCCCTTTGTCAAGAGATGGCTGCTATTTTTTCATGTAAATTCTGTAAAAGGAGTAGTATTAACTTTTCCCTCAAGAGTAGACAATGTGCGATTTGAGTCTATTAAAAACTTTTTACTGATTGTATGATATAATAGAATAAAAACTGTATGATGTGAATTACAACCATTAGGAGAAAGTTTATATACCAAATCTACACTTAGCTGACTGTAATAATTTTCAATTTATCTCCTATCTTTGCGTTCTATTGTGTCCTCTAAAAAACTTTTTTTCATGCGTTCTATTTTCTACACGGAAAGAGAAAAAAAAATATTCCAAGCCACACTTGTCGGCAGTGCAGTGAATGCCGTGCTGATGGTATTAAAGTTTATCGCAGGAATAATTGGACATAGTAGCGCCATGATAGCTGATGCTATAAACTCTCTATCTGATTTCATAACCGATATTATAACTCTTATATTCGTTAAACTATCCAGTAAACCATGTGATGAAAATCACAAATACGGACATGGCAAATATGAAACCCTCGCATCTGCTATCATCGCTATTGCCATGATCATTATAGGCACTATGATGTTTATGGAAAATGCTGCTACAGTAAAAGAGGTGATCATGAATAATAAGCAATTGGTAAGACCTGCCCCTATAGCTATGGTAGTGGCCATAATATCTATTGTAAGCAAAGAATTTCTATTCCAATACACCAATAAAAAAGGTAAGAAACTCAACAGCTCCAGCCTTAGAGCCAAAGCATGGGATCACCGTAGCGATACACTGACCTCATTTGCAGCGCTTATAGGTATCAGTTTTGCTATGTTTATGGGTGAAAAAGGGATGGTGATGGAACCTATAGCGGCAGCAGTGGTAAGCATCCTTATTATACGAATAGGAGTCCTTTTAGTCCTTCCGGCATTCAAGGAACTTCTTGAAGAAAGTTTACCCCAAGACATCCAGGATGAAATATCCTCTATTATACTAAATACACCTGATATACAAGGAATAAATAACCTCAATACCCGTAGTATTGGAAGCAAATACGCTATCGAAGCAGATATTCTAATAGATGAGAATGCAACCGTAAAAGTAGCTCACGATATCACGAAAATGGTAGAAGATAACTTAAGAGACAAATATGGAGAGGATACTCATGTGGTGATACATGTAGAGCCATATAAGTGTGTATTATAAATTTTACAACAATGAAAATAAGTTTGAATGACATGCGTTTCTATGCCTTTCATGGGGTAATGGAACAAGAAAAAAAAGTTGGCAATAAATTCACAGTAGATATAGAGATAGATGCCGACGTAGAGAAGTCTACTATAACTGATCATATTGAAGATACCATAAACTATGCTGAGATCTATAATATCGTGAAAGAACAAATGGCTATCCCATCCAACCTGCTGGAGCATGTAGCGGGAAGGATAATCGACAAATTACATGAGAATATTCCTCAGATTACCGGCATCAGGGTGAAAGTATCCAAGATAAATCCTCCATTTGGAGGAGATTTGCTCTCGGCTAGTGTGACACTTGATCAAACTTTCTAAATGGCTACATAACTTTAGCACTCACTCTCGTGATGAGCATAAAGAGTGATTGGAATTATTTTTATAAACAACCTTATTTACCAAGAAATTCTTGTTCCATCAATGTGAGTTCTACGAACTGCTCCACAGTAAGTTGCTCTGGCCTTTTTGAAAAGATATCCATGTGATAGAGTTTGAATTCGGTGCCAAATATCGGCTTTAGGGAATTTCTCATGGTTTTGCGCCTTTGGTTGAAAGCAGTCTTGACAATTCTCTTGAAATGATCTTCATCACACCCCAAGGTAACCCGTTCATTCCTTACAGCTCTGATCACTCCGCTTTTTACTTTGGGGGGTGGATTGAAAACATGTTCATCTACAGTAAAGAGATACTCTACATCATACCACGCCTGTAACAACACGCTGAGAATACCGTAAGCCTTGGAACCCGGGCCTGAGGCCAAACGCTGGGCAACCTCTCGCTGTAACATTCCGGAACAACAGGGTACCTGATCTCTATACTCCAACAATTTGAAAAATATTTGACTGGAGATATTATACGGGTAATTACCAATGATGCAAAACTTCTTATCCGACGGGAAATACTCCTGAAGATCCATACGCAAGAAATCACCTGATATAATGCGCCCCTCCAACTCACTATATTTTTTTTCCAAATAAGCCACAGATTCCTCATCAATCTCGACAACTTTGGTATCATATCCCTTGGATAAGAGATATTGAGTAAGGACTCCCATACCGGGACCTATTTCCAAAACAGGGAGGTTCTTATAATCTTCCAAAGTATCGGCGATACGTTCGGCAATAGACAAATCCGTGAGGAAATGTTGCCCCAAAGCTTTCTTAGCTCTTACTTGCGACATCGTTTGTTTTTGTATTACTTTTGTCATGAATAATTTTGACGAAGTTACAACAATAAATCTTAAAGAGCGGTTAGTAAAGCATCCTCATTAGACATATTGTTCGCAAAAGACAGAAGCAACGATATTACAATATATTGATGAAAGTAAATAAGCGACTTAAAGCAGTACTCAAAATAATAATCCCCCTGCTACTGGGGATATTTATACTTTTCCTCCTCTATGGCAAAATGGACTTGAAGTCTATAGCTGATATTGCTCGTCACGGAGTCAACTACTGGATTATAGCGCTCTCCCTATTGTTTGGAGCAGGAGCAAATATCATAAGAGGTCTTCGCTGGCAAATATTGATAAATACTGTAACGGAAGGTAACAAAGCCAAGAAAGCCAATTCAATACTGACTACATTAGGCTCCTATACAGTAAACATGGCACTGCCCAGAGCCGGAGAGTTTTGGAGATGTGCCGAGATGGGCAGATACGAACAGATATCTTTTTCAAAACTATTGGGAACACTCTTTATAGACCGTATCACTGACATCTTGATGCTGGGTCTGATATTTCTGGGAATTTTCTTAGGAGCAGGAAGCTTCTTCTCTGAGTTTTTCACAAAAAATCCGGACATCACCTCCAATTTCTATGCTATACTCGGTTCTATATGGCTCTATGTTGGTATTGTAACCTTTGGCATTATGCTGTGGATGATCTACAAATATCTGATCAAGCGCAAACCCGACCACAAGGTCTCCATGATGTTTATGAAAGTAGGAGAAGGGCTCAAATCGATTTGGAAAATGGATCAAAAATGGCTTTTTATCATCTACAGCATTGCTATTTGGGTGGGATATTTCTTGTTTTTTTATACAACGTTTTATGCCTTTGACTTTACACAAACATTGGGCGTCGAAGTCGGTCTTATAGCATTTGCACTAAGTAGTATGGCTGTAATTGTACCTGTGCAAGGAGGTGTGGGGCCATGGCACTTTCTTGTGATATCTGCTTTGGTAGCATTCAGTGTTAATAAAGAAGATGCCGGAGCATTTGCCCTTATCGTGCACACAATTCAAACTTTATGGATAACTTTAGTGGGTTTAATCTCTATCTTTCTTTTACCTTTAATAAATAAAAACTATATTCGTAGTCAGAATGAAAGAGAGTAACATTAAATAAAACGAACATTAACTGACAATCGAACAACTATGGCAGCTGAAATTAAAAATCTTAATCCCAACGCTGTTTGGGGATACTTTTATGATCTGACACAGATACCTCGTCCTACAGGACATGTCAAAGAGGTTTGCGAGTATGTAATGGGCATAGGTGAAAAACTAGGACTGGAAACTCTTCAGGACGAAGTAGGGAATGTACTCATCAAAAAGCCTGCAACTCCCGGGCTTGAAAATAGACCTATTGTAACCATGCAGGCCCACCTTGATATGGTTCCCCAGAAGAATGCTTCTACTCAACATGATTTTATAAAAGACCCCATTGATGCATATGTAGACGGTGAATGGGTAACTGCCAAAGAGACTACTTTAGGTGCTGATAATGGCATTGGGGCAGCATATGCTCTTGCTATTCTTTCAGACAATGAACTTAAGCACGGCCCCTTGGAAGGTCTTTTTACTATAGATGAGGAAGTAGGTATGGTGGGAGCTAATGGGCTCAAACCCGGCTTTAGCCATGGCGATATCCTTATCAACCTCGACTCTGAAAGTGAAGGAGAGTTATTTGTAGGTTGTGCTGGAGGTATTGATGTATCTGCACATCTCGAATATAAAGAAGAAGAAAAAGTAGAGATCGGTGATGTAGCCGTAAAACTCTCCCTTACAGGACTCAAAGGCGGACATTCAGGTATGGATATCATTTTGGGAAGAGGTAATGCAAACAAATTATTATTCCGTTTTCTGAAAGAAGCAGTCGAGTACAATGGTGCTCGATTGGTATCTTTTGAAGGGGGATCTTTGCGCAATGCTATCCCACGCGAAGCTTTTGCTGTTGTTACCATCCCTCAAGACGAAGCTGATGGGCTTTGGGAATTGGTTTCCGATTACCAAGATCTTTACCAAAAAGAATTTGAGTCTATAGAAGACAGCATCTCATTCACTGCGGAAAAAACCGATTTGCCAGAGTACGTGGTGCCTGAAGAGATACAAGATAGCATTATCAATGCTATAGAAGCTTGTGCCAATGGTGTAATGTCTATGTTAACAAGCTTCCCGGGTACTGTAGAGTCATCAACCAACATGGCTGTGGTGAAACTGGAAAATGGAGTTTTTGACGCCAAATTTTTGGTAAGAAGCTCTTCGGAAAGTCGTAAAATGTGGGTTGCATCTGCTATCGAAAGTGTATTTAGCCTTTGCGGTGCAGAAGTAGAAATGGATGCACCGTACAATGGATGGGAACCTAATATCAACTCCCTCATCCTTAAGACGATGGAAAAAGAATATACCCAAGCCTATGGAAGAGAGCCCAAGATACAAGTGATACATGCAGGTCTTGAGTGCGGTATTATCCAAGGTGCAATGCCTGATATGGATATGATATCTGTGGGGCCTGAGATTCGCCATCCTCATTCACCTGACGAAAAAGTAAACATTGCTTCAGTGGAGAGAACTTATAATGTGCTCAAAAAGGCAATTGAAAACATTCAATAAAAACAAGTAAAGTTATACACGCCCCTACTATATGTCACTTAGTTGGGGCATGTATAACTAACGAATATTAGATTTATGAAAAAAGCTTATGTTTTTCCAGGGCAAGGAGCCCAATTTGTTGGAATGGGTAAAGAGTTGTATGACACTTGCCCCCAAGCAAAAGAACTATTTGACAAAGCCAATGACATCCTCGGATTCAAAATAACCGATATCATCTTCGGAGGTACGGAAGAAGAGCTTAAACAAACCAAAGTTACTCAACCGGCTGTATTCCTGCACTCCGTAATCAAAGCTATCTCTTTGGGTGAAGAATTCAAACCTGATATGGTAGCAGGTCACTCTTTGGGAGAATTCTCTGCATTGGTTGCAGCTAAGGCTATGACTTTTGAGGATGGACTGAAGCTTGTCTCAAAAAGAGCATTGGCCATGCAGAAAGCATGCGAGAACCAGCCCTCAACCATGGCTGCCATTATAGGGCTACCCGATGATACAATCAAAGATATTATCAACAGTATTACAGATGAAACAGTAGTGGCGGCAAACTTCAATTGCCCCGGTCAGATTGTTATATCCGGAACTATAGCCGGTGTCGACAAAGCATGCGAACTTCTGAAAGAAGCAGGTGCTAAGCGCGCACTCAAACTCAATGTAGGTGGAGCATTCCATTCTCCATTGATGGAACCGGCACGTGAAGAGTTGGCAAAGGCTATCGAAGAAACCAAGTTCTCAGAACCTATCTGCCCTATCTATCAGAACTATGTAGCACAGGCTGTAACAAATCCTGAAGAAATAAAGAAAAACCTTATTGCTCAGCTCACAGCTCCCGTAAGATGGACTGAAAGTGTCGAGCAAATGGTAGCTGACGGTGCTGATACGTTTATAGAAGTAGGCCCCGGCAATGTATTACAGGGCTTAGTTAAGAAGATTGCTAAAGACGTTACTACCGAAGGTCGCCAATAAGGCTTTTGACTCATAACAAACCCAGCATCCTTGTAAGAATGAAGGCATATATATATCAGCCTTCTCTTACAAGGATATTTTATTAACAAAACACCATTATCCAGCCCTATTTCAAATTAGGAGAAAAGAAAAACTCTGGATACTGTTTCCCAAAAAGTATGTGAGGCTCAAGAATGTTATCTTAGATTTTTCAATGAAAAAAGAGTAGCAGTAATGAGACTTACACAGATACAATTTAAGGAAATTATCTCGAATTTAATGACTTCTTGGCAAGGGATAAAACGTTTGATGGAATTGTAAAATCGCAGAGATTCATTCGCTTATACACTTTTGGGGATACTACAAAGTCATAGAATAAAATATAGCTGGTCATTTACCTCATATTATATGATTGGATTTAAAAGATAAGGCCCAATTTATTTATACTAATCTATCTAAAGCCTGCTTCAGATCGTCAATAATATCCTGAGCATCTTCTATCCCGACTGAAAGCCTTACAAGTCCTTCTGAAATATCAGAAGCAGCTAATTCCTCTTTATTGTAGGTCGAATGGGTCATACTGGCAGGATGCTGTATCAGGGTTTCTGTATCCCCCAAACTTACAGCCAATGAACATAAATAAACATTATTCATAAGTTTAATACCGGCATCATGACCACCTTTAATCTCAAATGCAATCATAGCGCCCGGCAATGACATCTGTTTTTTTGCCAATTCGTATTGAGGAAAACTCTTCAGTCCCGGATAATAAACCTGAGTAACAGCAGGGTGTTTTTCCAAAAACTCAGCTACTTTCTGAGCATTTTCGCAATGACGATCCATACGTATGTGGAGGGTTTTAAGCCCTCTATTAATCAAATAAGCATCAAACGGACTCATATTTGCACCGGTTAGGTCTTTTATTCCCAACATTTTGACTTCTTTGATATATTCTGCATCTCCTATAACAAATCCGGCGATGACATCACCATGTCCATTGATATATTTTGTAGCAGAGTGTACTACGATGTCAGCACCAAACTTCAAGGGGCGACAAATATAGGGAGAGCAATAAGTATTGTCCACCATTAGTTTAACCCCCTCTTGAGCATGAGCTATTTTTGCCACACCTTCTATGTCTGTGATATACATATTGGGATTGGCAGGTGTTTCTACATAGACCAATTTAGTATTGGGTTGCATGGCATTCTTTACTTCATCAAGATTGCGCATATCCACAAAAGTAACATCTACCCCATAGCGACTAAGTCCATGCTTGAGGAAGGAAAAAGTACATCCATATAGAGTTTTTCCTGCTACAATATGATCTCCTTTTTGAACACATACCCAAATAGCAGAAGCTATAGCACCAATACCGGAAGCGGCACTTGCACAAGCTTCTCCCCCTTCCAACATTGCCAAACGATCTTCTACCATTGTACAACTGGGATTTCCCAATCTTGTATAAATGTATCCGCTTTCTTCTCCGGCAAAACGTCTCCCACCTTGTTCTGCAGAATCAAATATAAAAGTTGAAGTCTGATAAATAGGAGCAGCCAATGATCCATACTCATTGGGCATGGCTCCTGCATGAACGGTTTTTGTAGCAAATCCACATTTGCTAATTTTTTCTTTTTCCATTATAGTATTGATTTATGAAATGATTATTAAAGCAACATTTGCCTCTCGATAAGAAAAGTATTGAAATAAGATTAAGGTAAGAGAGCTATCACTAAACAACCCTTACTGCAGTTCCTGATATGGTGACCATGAGCATAGAGCCATTGAGAGTCTCGTAGTCCAGATCGATACCAACAATGGCGTTAGCCCCTAGTGCCATTGCTCTTTGCTGGATGTCTCTCATCGCATCTTGCTGAGCTTCCCGTAAAACGCTTTCATAGCTCGCTGATCTTCCTCCGACAATATCTCTGATACCGGCAAAAAAGTCTTTGACAATATTAGCTCCGATAATGGCTTCTCCGGTGACTATACCAAGATATGTATCAATAGTATGTCCTTCAATGGTAGGTGTGGTAGTTGTAATCATAGTAGTTTCTATATTAATTCAATTGTATTTCCAGATATTTTAATCCATATAGTATCACCTATACAGAGATGCATAGACAAAATTAAACATGTCTTTTATTCAAGACATCAGTAGGTCATTCGGTCACCCTAATTTTAAATGATTTGCGATTGACTAAAAGTGTCCGGATACAAATATAAAAATAAAGTAAAATCAATGATACACTTTGGCTCGATTTCAGATAAAAAAGTTGTGCCCATATATTGCTTTTGATGTTTAATAGCAGTATATGGACACAAAAATAAAGAAGGCAAATAGAAAAGCCTAAATTTCGACTTGAGTATTTTCCGTCTTATCTCGTGGTATTATGAGATTCAATGCAACTCCTATCAATGCAGAAAGCCCTATACCCGAAAGTGAAAAATCGCCACATTGAAGAACAGCCCCACCTATACCAAAAGTCAGTGTCAAAGATATTATCACAATGTTGCGAGTCGAATGCATATTGACTTTGCTATGCATCAATGTATTAATGCCAGCACAAGCAATGGTTCCGAACAACAGCAACATAATCCCACCCAAAACAGCAGAAGGAATCGATTTAAGTAAAGCACTCACCTTACCGATTACAGAAAATATAATAGCAGTGATAGCAGCAATCCTCAAAACTTGCGGATTAGTCACTTTGGTAAGAGACATCGCACCTGTAACCTCGGAATAAGTAGTAACGGGAGGCCCTCCCAAGAAACCGGCAACGAGACAAGCTAAACCATCTCCCAAAAGAGTTCTATGAAGCCCGGGGTCTTTTACAAAATTCTTACCTGCTACGGCATTCACCACATATACATCACCCACATGCTCTATTACAGGAGCTATAGCTACAGGAATCATAAACAAGATGGGTTCCCATGAAAAAGTAGGAGTAACGAATTGAGGAAGACTAAACCACATTGCCTCTCTCACACCTGACAGATCAATGTTATAAAAAAGAATGCCGGTAACATATCCAACGATAATACCAGCAAAAATAGGAATCAATTTCAAAAGGCCTTTGGCTCTCATCGTAACAAAAACTGCGGTAAGTAATGATACCATAGCTAATACCCAGTTTTCCTTAGCCATATTAACCCCGGCTCCCGCCAAAGACAATCCGATCAAAATAATTACCGGTCCTATTACAACAGGAGGGAATAATCTATCAATAACTTTGATGCCCTGCCATCTGACCAAGGCACTTACTATAAAATAAACAACAGAAACTCCCACAATTCCCGCCAAGGCTCCTGTGAGGCCATATAACTCAGTGGCTTTGATGATAGGTGCTATAAAGGCAAAACTACTGCCAAGGAAAATAGGGACTTTACCTTTAGTTACCAAATGAAAAATCAATGTACCGATGCCGGCAGTAAACAAAGCGGTAGAGGGGTCTAGACCGACCAATAAAGGAACTAGAACAGTTGCTCCGAAAGCAACAAAAAGGTATTGAACTCCCACAATACCTCTACGAATGGGTGTAAGGTTGTTTGTATCCATAAATATTTTTGTGTGTGCATATCATATGTAAAAACATGACTGACAATGAAGTCAGTTGCTCAAGTGAACCTACACAAAAGATCTTGAGATGCCCAGCAAAACAAAGCCTACAATACGTCTATGCACAAAATTTGTCAAAGATACTAAGATTCCCTGTTTTATCCATATTTAAGGACCTATTTTATTTACAAATTGTAGTTCCACTCATATTTCTATTGTATTTTTCTCAGACGAGACCGTTGCATAGCAGGCCAATTGCTTCGTTGCTTGCGAGATTCGCGCTTGGTCATTTACCGGGAGTAAACTCCCTGTGCACTCACTCTTAGCGCCTTGCACTTTACCCTCTCTGCCCGGTCAAAGTGTCTTTTGTCGGCTTTGCCTCCAAAATCCATGAGACTGTTGACTTTTGCAGCAGTCTCCAGACTTAAATGTTCATCTTTGAGTAAAAATGTTTTCAATGTATATTTTTCTAAAACCAAATCAATTGATTTTCAAAGATTTTACATGAAAAATATAGTTTTGTTTAAAAGAAATAGCTATCTTTGCACCGGTTTTTTAGAAATATATCAATATAATGTCTAATCAATTAACTACAATTTTTAATTAACAGAATGGATAACTTAAAGAACATTCAGCCCATTGCAGATTTTAACTGGGATGAATTCGAATCAGGCAAAAGTGTAACTGATGCAAGCCGTCAAGAGCAAGAAGTTGCTTATGACAACACCCTAAATGCAATCAAAGAAAAAGACGTTGCTATGGGTACCGTAACCAAAATTGGTAAACGTGAAATTTTGGTTAATGTTGGATTCAAAAGCGAAGGAGCAATCCCTGCTTCAGAATTCCGCTACAATCCTGACCTCAAAGTAGGCGATGAGGTTGAAGTGTTTATAGAAACACAAGAAGACAAAAAAGGACAATTAGTTCTTTCACACCGCAAGGCTCGTGCTTCACGCTCATGGGAACGTGTAAACGAAGCTCTTGAAAATGACGAAATCATCAAGGGTTATGTGAAATGCCGCACTAAGGGTGGTATGATCGTAGATGTATTCGGTATCGAAGCATTCTTGCCCGGTTCTCAAATCGACGTACGCCCTATCCGTGATTATGATGCGTTCGTTGACAAAACTATGGAATTCAAGATTGTTAAAATCAATCAAGAATATAAAAACGTTGTTGTTTCTCACAAAGTTCTTATCGAAGCTGAGCTTGAACAACAAAAGAAAGAAATCATCAGCAAACTCGAAAAAGGTCAGGTACTCGAAGGTACCGTCAAGAACATCACTTCTTACGGTGTATTTATCGACCTTGGTGGCGTAGATGGTTTGATACACATTACAGACCTTTCTTGGGGTCGCGTAGCTCATCCGAGCGAAGTAGTAGAGCTTGACCAAAAACTCAACGTGGTTATCCTAGAATTCGATGATCAAAAGAAACGTATAGCTCTTGGGTTGAAACAACTTATGCCTCACCCATGGGATTCTCTTGATGCCGACCTCAAGGTTGGTGACAAGGTAAAAGGTAAAGTTGTGGTTATGGCAGACTACGGAGCATTTGTTGAAATCGCTCCGGGCGTTGAAGGTCTTATCCACGTTTCTGAAATGTCTTGGACACAACACCTCCGTAGCGCTCAAGACTTCCTTCATGTAGGTGATGAAGTTGAAGCTGTAATTCTCACTCTCGACCGTGATGAGCGTAAGATGAGCCTCGGTCTCAAGCAACTCAAAGATGATCCATGGGAAGGTATTGAAGAAAGATTCCCTATTGGCTCTAAGCACAAAGCTCGCGTCCGCAACTTCACAAACTTTGGTGTTTTTGTTGAAATCGAAGAAGGTGTTGACGGTCTTGTACACATCTCAGACCTTTCTTGGACTAAGAAAATCAAACACCCTAGCGAATTCACTGAAGTAGGGGCTGAAATGGATGTTCAGGTTCTTGAGATTGACAAAGAAAACCGTCGCTTGAGCTTAGGACACAAACAGCTAGAAGAAAATCCTTGGGATGTATTCGAAACTATCTTCAAAGTTGGTAGCATCCACGAAGGTACTATCATCGAGCTTATGGACAAAGGAGCAGTAGTTTCATTACCTTATGGCGTTGAAGGTTTTGCTACCCCTAAACATCTTGTAAAAGAAGATGGTTCACAGGCTACTCAAGAAGAAAAACTTCAGTTCAAAGTGATCGAATTCAACAAGGAAGCTAAGCGTATCATCGTATCGCACAGCCGAGTATTCGAAGATGAGCAAAAATCTGCACAGCAAGCTGAAGAAAAAGCAGAAAAGGCTGAATCAAAGCGTAGCAACAATGCTGTAGCTGCAAGCAATGCTTCAAACAACGAAAAGGCCACTCTTGGTGACCTTGACGAATTGGCTGCTTTGAAAGAAAAACTTTCTGAATAAAACCTCTTCAGATTGAGTTCATAGAAATCTCAATCACTAAAAATCAAAATGGCTGCATGATCTCATGTAGCCATTTTTGTTTTCAAATATCTTCTAAATCATAAATGATAATGTATAAGATAGCTAATAAATAAAATCCAATAAATTTACTCAATCATAGTATTTATACGCATTAGGTTAATCCTTATTAAAGTGTAAGTCCCCACCCTTTTTCTCATGTAGTGTATAGAATTTAGTGCTTTCAATTATACTAAACTATTAAACACAATTTCTATTTCTGATAATCTGACGAACGTGGCATGATGATGAAAATTAATCACTACTCCATTTTTCATGTGATTGAGATAAAATAAATCAGCCTCCACCTATTGACAAAGGGGTGTGCAATGTTGTATCTTTGTCTCAATAACATTAATTTCTTAAACTACACCAATGAGAGCTTGGATAAATAATATACCTCAAACGAATGCAGGTAATAACTTATTTACCGACATGTACTACATGCTTAACATCCTTTTTGAGTTTACATTTTATCAGATTGGAATAATGAGGATAAAATATCAAATTGTCAGAGTGTAAGAAAACACTATTAGTTATCATAATAAAGCCGTAAATAGATGTTTATATCTCTTTACGGCTTTGTCATTTCATATTATTAAAAGGCTTATTTCTTAGTTGTGTTGCATTATTTTTCTAACTACACTGTACTATTTTCCTAACTAGGTTGTACTATTTTGTTAGTTAGTCGCCCCTTAAAATCGCGTTTATTTTCTGATATACAGTGAATTACATTCTTATACTCTTTGATAAATCTGCAAGTTTTTGTATCTTTGGATGTAGAAACTTGCAGATTTTTTATGATACGCCCTACTCAAACAGTTCAATCTCTATTCTCTTCGCTGGACGATTTGCTTAACCAGCAACATCCTCTGTATAAACTTTCCCATAAAATCGATTGGAAAAGGTTCGAAGAGGATTTTTCTTCCTTGTATTGCCCTGACAATGGTCGTCCCGGTAAGCCTATTCGTTTAATGTGTGGTCTTTTAATTCTGAAGCATTTGCGCAATATTTCAGATGAATCTGTTGTAGAACAATGGAGTGAGAACGCTTATTTTCAATATTTTTGTGGCATGCAGGAGTTTACTCCTTCCTTTCCCTGCAATGCCTCGGAACTGGTTCACTTCCGCAAACGTATCGGCGAAAGAGGGATAGAGCTTATTCTTGCAGAAAGTATTCGTGTGAATGATGACAAAAATGAGAAGGATCACCACGATACCGCTTTTATAGACTCCACCGTGCAGGAAAAGAATGTGACTTATCCTACAGATGCCAAGTTGCATAAGAAGATAGTAGGCAAGGTTCTCAAAATCGTAAGGGCTCTCAATCTACCCATTCGTCAAAGCTATACTTTCGTATTGAAAAGAATTTATCGGGATCAACGTTTTCGCAACCATCCCAAGAACCGTAAGAAAGCTCTTAAAGCGGATAAACGGTTACGAACAATAGCGGGACGTTTGGTTCGGGAACTTAAACGAAACCTGGGTAATAACAGGGAGTACGACAAACTCATTTCCCTCTTTGAAAGGATTCTTTCGCAACGGCGTAATTCCACTCAAAAGATTTATTCTATTCATGAACCGGATGTTCAATGCATCAGTAAAGGTAAGGAGCACAAAAAATATGAGTTTGGAAACAAAGTCTCGATTATACGCTCCATGACGGGAGTGATTTTGGGAGCCTCTTCTTTCCGTAATGAGTATGACGGACATACCATAGAGCAAAGCCTCGATCAGGTGAAGAGACTCACGGGAGAAAGGATTAAGAAATTGGCCGGAGATAGAGGTTACCGTGGGAAAAAAGAAATAAACGGTACGCAAATATTGATTCCTGACACTCCAAAAGCTAAAGACAGTTATTATCAACGTAAAAAGAAGCATCGACTTTTCTGCAAGCGTGCAGGAATAGAACCAACTATCGGACATTTGAAGTCAGATTATCGCTTAGGACGTAACTTTTACAAAGGGCTCTTCGGGGATGCTATCAATGTAATGTTAGCTGCAGCGGCATATAACTTCAAAAGAGCCATGAAGCTTCTTTTGTACCTAATAAACAAAATCAGCGAAACACTCCCAATGGAGAGGATTGCGCTGAAATGTGCTTTTTAAGGGACGACTAGTTAGAAAACAGAAAAAGTGTAACTAAGAAAATAGTACAACCTAGTTAGAAAAATATTAAGAGCTTACTAGCTTTATATGGGGTGAAATGAGAATAATAACAAATACCCTTCTATTTTACAAAATGACAATAATTATCGACAAGTTACACCATTTATATATTATTAAATGAAAAATGACTGCAATATGACAACGACAAAAACTTTTCATTATGTCAGATTACACTTCCTCAAAAGTTATAAAAACCAGGCAATTGTAAGAGACACCGATTTTTGCAATCAATTCTCGATATCACTTTTAGGATTAAAAGAGAACCATGATGTATTCAAGGGTATAAAAGAAGAAAGGCTGACTTCCTGTTAAAGAAAGAAGCCTTTCGATCATTAAGCATAAATACTGTCCGTCGCTCTCATAAGAAGAGACTGTTGCAAAAGTCAACAGTCTCATGGATTTTGGAGGCAAAGCCGACAAAAGACACTTTGACCGGGCAGAGAAGGTAAAGTGCAAGGCGCTAAGAGTGAGTGCACAGGGAGTTTACTTCAGGTAAATGACCTAGCGCGAATCTCGCAAGCAACGAAGCAATTTGCCTACTATGCAACGGTCTCAAGAAACTTTTACGCAATAGTCACAGATAAATAAATCCAATAGCTTTCTACTAAAAATTGGAGAAAGGTTAGATACTCTGCTATCAGATCTTCTCGAGTTCTATAGTAAAGTGTCGCATCACCGGAGATTCGTAAGTAATACGATAACCATGTGTAATACTTTCACGACGATCATACACATTCTTTACTGCGGCAGCAACCACATCCATATGATTATTGGTATATGTACGTCTCGGAATTGCCAGACGAAGCAACTCAAGACGTGGATAACGATTTTCCCGGGTTTCAGGGTCTCTATCAGCAAGTATAGACCCGATCTCTACCCCACGCACACCGGCTTCGAGGTAAAGCTCCACGCCCAATGTTTGAGCTATAAATTCCTCTTTGGGTACATGCGTAAGAATTTGTTTTGCATCCAAGAATATAGCATGTCCACCGGCAGGACGTTGATAAGGAATGCCATATTCGTCCAATTTTTGACCTAAATACTCCACTTGTTTGATTCGGGTTTCAAGCATATCAAAATCTGTTCCTTCATCAAGGCCTTGAGCTAATGCATTCATGTCTCGTCCGCTCATTCCTCCATAAGTAATAAAGCCTTCATTCATGATGCAAAACATCTGACATTTTTTCCATAGATCAGGATCTTTAAAGGCTACAAAACCTCCCATATTCACAATAGCATCCTTCTTACTGGACATGGTCATCATATCACCATACGAGAATATTTCTTTGACTATCTCTTTGATTGTCTTGTCAGCATAACCGGGTTCACGTGTTTTGATAAAATAGGCGTTTTCGGCAAAACGAGCTGAATCAAGCAACAATCTGATACCGTATTTATGGCACAACTCTGATGTCTCTCTGATATTCTTCATAGAAACAGGTTGCCCTCCTGCGGTATTATTGGTTATAGTGAGTACTACACAGGGTATTTTTTCTTTGGGCGTTTCTTTCAGTATTTTTTCCAATTTTTTTAGGTCCATTTCACCCTTGAACGGAATCTCAAGCTGAGTATCCGCAGCCTCATCAATAGTACAATCAGGCGCCAGAGCTTTACGGAACTCAATGTGACCTTTTGTGGTGTCAAAATGTGAATTACCGGGTATAATATCTCCTTCCTTTATAATTGTAGAGAACAAAACATTCTCAGCTGCCCGTCCTTGGTGGGTAGGTAAAAAGTAATCAAAACCCAAAATATTTTTGATCGCATCTTTCATCTTATAGTATGAGCGAGCTCCGGCGTAGCTTTCATCACCCAGCATCATTTCAGACCATTGTTTGTCGCTCATCGCACCAGTACCGGAATCTGTGAGTAAATCAATAAATACATTATCGCTTTTCAGCATAAAAAGGTTGTACTTAGCATCTTTGATCCATTGTTCACGCTCTTCACGTGTACTTTTACGAATAGGCTCAACCATCTTGATACGGTAAGCCTCGGAAAAAGGTAGTTTCATGTTTTAGTATTTTTGATTAGTTAGTTACTTATCAATGTTCATCACGGTTAAGCTCGGTAATTATACACCGATCCAACGGCTTAAATATACTAAATATTTAGCAACTCCTTTGATTTTTGTATATGATGTCATCATATTGATTCTTTATATTATCAGAATACTCATCTAGTGTCCATGGACTGTCATTCTTTTAGCCAGGAGATAAGAAATAAAGGAAGCACAATTCATATCATTCTGACAAAAGATTGCATAAAAAGATGGGGCTTTCCGAATATTCGAAAAGCCCCATCCATCTCTACTTATGCTTTATTATTCCCAAGTTATCCATGCGGAAATTAACCAATGATTAAGTGCATTATCTTTTGCCGGTTGAGCTTGAGGGATAGCAATTTTAAGGATATTAGAAGTCTTGCTTATTTTCCCTAAAGGAATTGTTACAGGACTAACATCACTCCCGGGACACCAGTTGGATCGAGACAAGTCTGAAGAGGCTATCGGCTCTTCTACAACTTTCTCGACACGCTTTCCTTCGTCTGAGATATAGGCTACATTCCTCTTTTTGAGCCATACACCTGTAGAGGGATTATAACGACGAAAAGAAGCGCAATCATTTCTCCAAGGAATAAAATTGTAAATTTCATTCCCATTCAATGATATGATGTTTCTGCGCTGTACAAATTCATCCCCACCTTCATGTCCGCCATGTCCTGATGTTATATAATGAAGTCTTACATTTTTTGCATTTATGGGGATTGTAAAAGGTATTTCTACGGATTTGCGAGCAAAAAGATCAGGAATGGACTGACCGGGGTAATATACGGTATTGATCAGTGACTTGAGATACGTTTTTTTCTGATGATCCGATTTTATATTACTTTGAGAGATCATAAGCTCCACTGATATTTTATACCCCTTTTCTGTCCATGTATCTATGAATGTACCAACATAGACTTCACCTCTAAGCAGGGGTAAACGATCAGTTATTTCCTGATTCCACTCCATATAGGGAGCAAATCCATCAATATAAACAGGAGTTCTCTTTTCAGCCAAGAGACTGTCTTTTGGAGTAAAAGCCCCTACACCGAAAGGAGTCATAAAACGCATGAGTTCGACTACAGGTTCAAATCCTTTTCCGGGAACAATCCCCACAAATTTTTCAAGTTTATTGCTATCAATTATAGGATATTTGCCAGTGTTCTGAATTACCTTGATCATATTGATATCAGAGGTCGTGGGTAATACAAAACATGAGCCTGACTTATCCCACGGATCACCATTGGATTGCAATTTGATCTTGATATAAACTTTGGAGTCTCTCTTGAAATAAGGAATATTTATTTTCTTGAGCACTACCCTGCCATTGCCAAGGTAAACGACACCGTCTTTGAGTGCATATGCCTCAGGATGTATTTTAGGATTGAACACAATAGGTTGTTCTTTGAATATACTATTACGATAGACGGTGTCATATCTTGCTCCATAGGCAATGGGGCTAAAGATAAGAAAACAGATAGTAAGAGATAGGACTCTTGATAAAAATTGAGAAATACGCATTTGATGATATAGTTAATAGATTACAGACATCAAAGATACTCAAAGCACGGAAAAAATTCAGAGATTATCAGACCGATCATACCTGATTATTACAATAGAGATCGACCTCTAAATATAGATACGAACCAATAATGGAGGCTTTTAGGCAAAAACGATGTTCTTGTCCTGCAAACATTATCAGTTTTTTTAATAGACCATAAGAGACCGTTGCATAACAGGCCAATTGCTTCGTTGCTTGCGAGATTCGCGCTTGGTCATTTACCTGAAGTAAACTCCCTGTGCACTCACTCTTAGCGCCTTGCACTTTACCCTCTCTGTCCGGTCAAAGTGTCTTTTGTCGGCTTTGCCTCCAAAATCCACAAGACTGTTGACTTTTGCAACAGTCTCCATAAAGCATGTATTATGATTTGAATTAACGGATAATATGCCTTATCTTTAAGTTCGATAACATTCAAAGCATGAAAAGATCATCTATAGAAATTCCATATAAGATTGTTCGGAAAAATGAATTTTCCGATATTGAAAAGAAATTAGAAGACACGGCTATTAGTTTTGCTCTCAAAGCCCACGCTCCCTATAGCAGATTTAAGGTAGGAGCTGCCGTATTACTTGATAATGGCATCATTGTAGGCGGATCCAATCAAGAAAACGCCGCATATCCTTCAGGCACGTGCGCTGAACGCACTGCTCTCTTCTATGCAGGAGCAAAATATCCTGATAATTCTGTGGAGAAACTTTTGATTGTAGCCTTTAGCGGAGGCCAAAGGGTTCCCTTCATCTCACCTTGCGGTTCATGTCGTCAAGTGATGATGGAAACAGCTACAAGATTTCATCCTTTTGAGGTTCTCCTTTGTGGAGAAGAACAAGCAGTAATAATAGAAGACAATAAAACATTGTTACCTTTTGGGTTTGACGGTAGCGATTTGCCGGATATGAAATAATGTTCAAGCATATCAAAAGCTTCTGTCCCATAGGATTAATGTAGAGGTTTTCTCATTTAATTCACTCTATACCGTGTAGTCCATATCCGGTATAGGATCGTATTTTACAATGAACAAGCTGAGGAAATACATTTTTTACGCACTTATTGCACTATTGAGTATGTTGTATATACATGCTCAGCATAATAATACCCTTCCCTCAAATTTATTCAAAAAAGTCAATTCATCAGAGATGAATCGATGGGTAAATAGAACCATGCAAGGCATGACATTAGAGGAAAAGGTGGGTCAACTGATAATGCCTGTTGTAAACCCGTCAGATAGACCTGAATCAATCAGACTCATCAGAAATAAGATAGCCAAAGAGCATTGGGGAGGTATATTATTTCAGAAAGGATATTTAGAAACTCAGAAGACCATGTCTGATGAGTTACAACGGACAAGTAATATCCCTTTGCTGGTATCGCTGGATGGCGAGTGGGGACTCAATATGAGGCTCAAAGATGCACCAAGATATCCTAGAAATATGGCGTTATCCAACATCGTTGACAATAGCCTCATTTATCAATATGGCAGAGAAGTAGCACGACAATGCCGTATTATGGACATATTTATCAATTTTGCACCGGTACTGGATGTCAATAACAATCCCCAGAATCCCGTAATAGGTACACGTAGTTTTGGTAGTGATCCCATGATAGTCTCATGCAAAGCCATTGCTTATGCCAAAGGGCTCGAAGATGGTGGCGTATTGGCTGTAGGTAAGCATTTCCCGGGGCATGGCAATACGTCCGAAGATTCTCATAAGACTTTGCCAAGCGTATCAGCATCTCGGTCGTCATTAGAAAAGACAGAGTTGTTACCTTTCAGAGAGTATATCCGCTCAGGCTTAGGGGGCATCATGGTAGGGCATCTCAGAGTACCTGCATTAGAGCCTGAGCCTATTCCATCCTCATTGAGTTATAGGATTACTACAGACTTACTCAAAAACAAAATGGGTTTCAAGGGACTTGTTTTTACTGACGGTTTGGAGATGAGAGGAGTCCAATCCTCTTCCAAAAATCCTATATCCGTAAGGGCTCTTGCTGCCGGTAATGATATTTTGCTGGGACCTATTAGTCCATCAAAAGCTCTACAAGAAGTCGTGGATGCTGTCAAGACAGGTGTGCTGAGTGAATCCCTGATCAATGCTAAATGCAAAAAGGTATTGGAATACAAATACAGACTAATCATGGATGCCAAATCGGCTGAGCCTACACTACCGGACGATGTAAAAAATCAGATTTATACTCCTGCTTCCATCGCCCTCTGCCAGAAACTTTGGCGCAATAGCCTATTGGTTCGTAAAAACACTGATAACACTATTGAAAAACTTCGTGAGGGTAAATACAAATCCATAGCTGTATTAAACATAGGCAACCAAGGCTCTTTATTTGAGAATATGGTAAGTAAATATGGTACAGTAACACACATGGTACTGCCTGCCAATAGTGCAGAAGTTACAAAAATAGAACAAAAGCTGTCATCCTATGATATGGTAATCGTGAATCAGTACAACACTTCTACTAAAGCGGTACCACTAATAAGCCGATTGACAAAAAAGACACCTGTAATCCTCAACCTATTTACTTCACCGTACTATTGGGATCGAAATAGCTCATCCTTCTCGAATAGTAAAGCTGTACTCATAGCTTACGAATATTGTAAAGAATCTGTAGATGCCGTAGTTTACAGACTTTTTGGTACAGATGGCAAACAAAGCGTAAAACTCCCTACAATGCCTAATACCCTCTCAAAGCACATTATTAATCCTATTTCACTAAGTGCTATAGACCGATTGGCTAAGGAGGGCATTCAAAAAGGAGCTTACCCGGGATGCCAAATTGTGGTAATCAGTAAAGACAATATTATATACAATAAAAGCTTTGGTACACTCACAGGATCAGCAGGAGCACCTGCTGTGAATAATAAAACGCTGTACGATCTCGCATCTGTTACAAAAGCCATAGCCACAACACCTGCTGTGATGTTACTTATAGCACAGCACAAAATAAGTCTTAATACCAAGCTGGGTGATCATGTATACAGGTTTGCTGATACCCCTTTAGAGAACATAACAGTAAAAGAGTTATTGCTGCATCAGGCGGGACTTACACCTTCTATCAACTTCTATACGGATCTGATAGATTCATCAAGTTATTCAGGAGCACTTATCCGTTACAAACCATTCCGTGAAGGTATAAAAATAGGACGCAATGCATGGGGAAACCCATCATTTGATTGGGATGCATTATGGGTTTCTTCTAAACGTTCCAAGGAATATCCATATACTTTTGCCCCCGGAATATTCCTGAAAAATGGTTTCAAGGATAAGATGCTTGATAGAATTGCCTTTACACCCCTAAGGGGTCGAGGCAGCTATAAATACAGCGACATTGGCTTTTTACTTCTACAACACATTGTAGAGAATTCAACAGATATGTCTTTAGATGATTTTATTCAAAAAAACATCTATTCACCAATGGGTGTACACTTATACTTTAATCCTCTTGAAAAAGGAATCAAAAAAGAGACAATCGCTCCATCACATAAAGACAATTTTCTGCGCAAACGAATAGTACAAGGAACTGTAGATGATGAGACTGCTGCATGTATGGGAGGTATAGCCGGTAATGCCGGCTTGTTTGGTTCAGCGGAAGAACTAGCCAAAATACTCATGTTGTATATGAATAATGGAATATATGAAGGTAAACAGATCATCCCTTCCAAAATATTCAAACAATTTATTAGCAATACGGGGGTACACGGATATAGATGTTTAGGATTTGACAAGCCTCGTTTTACAGGAGCGAGTTTGGCTGCTTCTGATGCCTCTCAGCATCATCTTACGGACACACAGGCTTTACAGGAACATGTTTCTGGATAGACCCTGATAAACAAATCGGCTTTATCTTCCTTTCCAACAGAACATATCCATCACGCCTCAATACCTTACTTATTACAAATAATATCAGGCAACAAATACATCAAGCAATATATAATGCTCTATCTTACTGATTTATTGCAAGTAGCATTATTGTTTTTTTATATACATATTATGGTAATTAGCCTGATTAGAAACTGAACATATTGCAATCACTAAAGAATTACCTTAGGCTAAGACACCAGTATACTTGCCAAAAACGCAAAAATAAAAGCCAAAGAAAAACATGCTAGTGTACATTAAGCTATAAATACCGGGCAGATTAAAAGGATACAAAAGAACTGTGCAACTAAACAAATTCTCATTTGTTTCAATAAAAGTGAAATATGCGCGAAGATTGATATTGTAAAAATGGTGTCAAATGTGCGAAAACTTTATCTTTGCAAATTATGAACAAACTGAATAATAAAATAAATCAGATACCGTCATTTTCAGATGAAATGCTTTCACGCATTCATCAGTTGGATGAGCCTATTCCTCTTGTTCTGCAAAATGAATATTTCCACAACTCAGCACAACTCAAAGCTGCTAAATTCGCTATGGATGACGAAGAGATCATGTATGCCGAAGAAACTCTATTTGACCCCGATGTACCTGAAGACATCAAGAAGTTATACCTTTCCCGTATAGCATCCGGAGTAAGAATAGAAGCTCTGAGGCTTATTGAAAAATTTCTTGCCTCAAATATACTTTCGCAGTCATTACGCCAATGGGCTCTCATGGCTGAGATGGAAGCAAAGATAGGTGTAATATCAGAGATTATGGATGAAAAGCAAATAGCTCTTACTACAGGTCTTGGTGGTCACAATGGTATGATGCGTATGATGGGACTTGTATTCCATAAAAATATTCTGGACTTTGAAGTATATCAAGAAAACTTACTTAGAAAAGAATTTGAATTAGCAATCTCACAGAATAAAGGAGAAATAGAGATGTATGAATGCAAGGGTCATTATTGTTTATTCAAATTTTTGATGCCTTTTAGTGCCCCTATAGCCAATGTGTTTGAAGACTACATAAACAAATGCAACCAAATAGGTGATTTTCTTAGTCCAAAATATTATATAACCAATACGGAGATTATAAGTGAAGAAAGGGCAAAGCGATTGATCGAAAAATATAACCAAACCTCAACAACCGAATCAGATAACAAACAGGGGGATTGAACTAAGGCTTTATATCAAAAATCCACCTCAATTTTAAGTTTACACCTCTAAAAAACATCACAATGGGCATTATTAAAAGCATATTAGATACAGACTTATATAAGTTTACTACAAGTTACGCATATGCCAAACTTTTTCCGCGAGCATACGGACAATTTAAATTTATTGACCGAGGCAACGAGAGTTACCCTGAAGGTTTTGTTGAAAAACTGAGAGAAGAAATTCAGTTTATGTCTGACTTAGCTCTCACTGACAGTGAAGCTATTTTTCTGAGAAAAGAGCTACCTTATCTCCCCCCCATATATATTGACTTTCTCAAAGGTTTCCGTTTCAATCCTGAAGAAATAAAGGTGGAGATAGACAGTGACAACCATCTGTCTATTCTTGCGGAAGGGCTCCTATATAGAGTAACACTATGGGAAACACCATTACTTGCTCTTGTGAGTGAACTGTATTATAAAATAAAAGGTATCAAACCTAATATGGACTATGCCCGAGAGGCTCTTGACCTGAAGATTGATCTATTCAAGGAGAATGATATCAGGTTCTCATTCTTCGGGATGAGACGAAGATTTAGTTTTGATATTGAAGATTGGGTTACGGAAAGACTCAAACAACGTGGAGAAGAGTGCTTTTTCGGTACAAGTAATGTGTATCTGGCTTATAAACACAACATCAAGGTATCCGGTACTCATCCGCATGAGTGGATACAGTTTCACGGCGCCATGTTTGGATATAAAATGGCCAATTATATGTCCATGGAAAATTGGATCAATGTTTATGATGGTGATCTGGGAACAGTGCTTACGGACACTTACACCACAGACGTATTTATGCGCAATTTCAGCAAAAAGCATGCAATGCTTTTTACCAGCCTAAGGCACGATAGTGGAGACCCCTACACTTTTATAGATAAGGCAATCAATAGATATCAAGAACTAAAGGTAGATCCACAAATAAAATATATCATTTTTTCTGATGGTCTGGATACGGAAAAGGCAATAGAAATCAAAAGGAGTTGTCAAGGCCGCATTGGAGCAGGCTTCGGCATCGGAACCAATCTCTCCAATGACGTAGGTGATCATGTAAAACCCATGAATATTGTAATGAAGCTATGGAAGTGCAAAATGACCGAAAAAGATAAATGGCACAAATGCATTAAACTGAGCGATGTGCAGGGTAAACATACCGGTGACCCCGAAGAAATATTTTTAGCCCAAAAAACTTTGGAGCTTATCTAAATGATAAAGAAAGAAAAAAACGGAAGTCGCAAGATAGGACTATACTTCGGATCGTTCAATCCCCTGCATATAGGACATATGGCTTTGGCTAATTACACTGTCGAGCAATATGGCTTTGATGAAATATGGTTAGTGCTTAGCCCACTTAATCCGCATAAAAACAAATCGGATCAATTGGATTTCGATTTCCGATCACGCCTCATCATCGATACATTTCAAGGTAATCCACGTTATAAATTGTGTTGTATAGAGGCCTATTTACCTCATCCCCATTATACAGTGAATACTGTCAGAGCCTTGCATATGTTATATCCGGGTGATCATTTCAGCCTTATTATAGGTGCTGACAATTGGTCTAAAATTGAACTATGGCATGCTTATGAAGTTTTACTCAATCTTCTACCTATTTACATTTATCCCAGAAACGGATATGATTTTAAAGAAAGGAATATCAGTGGTAAATTTGTATACATGAGTGAGGCCCCTTTACTGGAAATATCTTCCACAATGATACGGCAGGCTATTGCTCAAGGCAAAGACTTCAGGTTTTGGATCAATGATCCTTACAAATGGGAGGAACTGGTGAATGAGTATAATAAACTAAAATTGTAATATTCCATAATGACTGAAAAAATAACACTGATTCCTGAATGGGAAAAACAAGATTTGATAGTGATATCATGGCCTCACAAGGGTAGCGATTGGGAATATATGCTTGATGAAGTAACAAAATGTTACCTGAATATTGCTGAGAATATCCTTGGATACGAAGATTTGCTGATACTGACTCCTGAACCTCAAGAAATAAAGACTCTATTTTCAGGCAAAGAATATCCACACGAACTATTTGTGATGGAAATGCCATCCAATGATACATGGTGCAGAGACTATGCCCCGCTATCTCTAAGAATCCGCAAAGATGATAAAGAGAGGACGGCTGTAGCCGATTACACATTCAATGGATGGGGTATGAAATTTGCATCAAATTTTGACAATCTTTTGGGACGATTACTGTACATTTCCCGAGCTTACGCCAAAGATGTGGAATATATCAACCGCTTGTTGCTCGTTTTGGAGGGAGGCTCTGTGGAATCAGACGGCATCGGCACTATACTCACAACAGAGAGTTGCCTTCTGGAGCCTAATAGGAATCCGGGATTCAGTCCTGATGAATTGACTGATATCATCCAAGAATCATTGGGAGCAGAAAGACTTCTCATTTTGAAAAACGGGATGCTGGAAGGAGACGATACTGACGGACATGTAGATACATTGGCAAGGTTTATAGACCCATGCACCATAGCCTATGTAAAATGCTATGATAATGATGATAGCCATTACCGCGATTTACAAGAGATGGAAAAGGAACTGCAAGGTTTTACGACTTCTGACGGAAAACCCTATCAGTTGATTCCATTGCCACTGCCCAAGCCTATGCATGACAGTAACGGATGCAGACTACCGGCTACATATGCTAACTTTCTTTTTGTCAATGACGCTTTATTGGTTCCTATTTACAATCAACCTGAGTATGATAAGATGACATTGGATGCCCTCAGAAATGCTTTACCGGGAAGAGAAGTCGTAGGGATAGACTGTACAGCTCTGGTGCAGCAACATGGTAGTCTGCACTGTGCCACCATGCAATTTCCCTTAGGTTTTATGAATAAAAATAAATGGAAATGAAAGTAGGAATAATACAGCAAGCTAATACATCGGATATAGAAGCAAACAAATTAAAGCTCGAAAAAAGCATAAGAGCCATAGCAGAAAAAGGAGCTGAACTCGTGGTGCTTCAAGAGCTACACAATGGACTTTACTTCTGCCAAACGGAAGATGTAGAAGTGTTTAATCAAGCTGAAACAATACCTGGTCCCAGTACTCATTATTATGGGAATATTGCGAAAGAACTGGGTATTGTAATAGTCCTTTCTCTTTTTGAGAAAAGAGCACCCGGTCTTTATCACAACACAGCCGTGGTTGTAGAAAAAGACGGATCTATTGCCGGTAAATACCGAAAGATGCATATCCCTGATGACCCCGCTTATTATGAGAAGTTTTACTTCACACCGGGAGATATTGGATTTGAACCTATACAGACTTCTGCAGGCAAGTTGGGAGTATTGGTGTGTTGGGATCAATGGTATCCCGAGGCAGCCAGACTTATGGCTCTTAAAGGAGCAGAGCTTCTTATTTACCCTACGGCCATAGGTTGGGAATCTTCTGATAAAGATGAAGAGCAGACAAGGCAGCGTGATGCGTGGCAGATAGTACAGAGAGGGCATGCTGTGGCCAATGGAGTACCTGTAATAGCTGTAAATCGTGTGGGAATGGAAGAGGATCCTTCATGCCAAACAAACGGAATCAAGTTTTGGGGACACAGTTTTATTGCAGGGCCGCAAGGAGAGATTATTGCCCAACTTGGTCTTGATGAAGAAGCATGTGTAGCAAACATTGATTTCAAAAGAACAGAAAATGTAAGACGATGGTGGCCATTCTTCCGTGATAGAAGAATTGATTATTTCGGAGATATTACAAAACGGTATATCGATTAGTAACGCTTGTGGCAAGTTCGTTGCTGCATGATAAGAAGAATATGAGATGAAAGATGCCGGACAGAAAGTAGCAGGCAACGTAAAGCACGTATGGATACCAATCCTGATAGGGCTCAGCGTAGTAGGTATTATTTTGTGGAATGAGTTTGATCCCAGTGATTTTGATACACTCGTTATTGACATACAGTTCTATGCCGGTCTGTCTGCGGCTCTTGTTTTTTTTGTCATTCAGTTTATGCTTATGACCTACAGGTTTAGGCTACTCTCATCAGAGCAGCTATCCATGAAACAGAGCTTTGAAGTAAACTCGCTTGTTGAGTTTACTTCTGCTGTAACGCCCGGAATAGTTGGCGGGAGTACTCTGCTTATCTGGTTCCTTAATCGTGAAGGACTTAATATGGGAAAATCTACAGCTATTACCATTACTTGTCTTTTTCTCGATGAATTATTTTTCAGTTTGTCCTGCGGTGTAATTTTACTTTTCACTACATTGGATGATCTTTTCAGTAATACGCCAGTACTTTATTCCGGTATTTCAATCGTCTTTTTTAGTTTGTACGTTGTAATTGTTTTATACACTGTAATGCTATATATATCACTTTTCGTCAAGCCTTCTTGGACGGCAAAAGTGCTTTTACTGTTTTTTAGTCTCCCCGGATTGAGAAAATGGAAGCATAATATTGAGATTCTAAACAAAGATCTTGAAATATGTGCCAGAGAAATGAAGCAAAAATCTTTTGCTTTTTGGATGCAGGCTTTCATGATATCCGCCGTTTCTTGGATATTCAGATATATGATCGTCAATGCCATCTTGTTTGCTTTTAATACAGGCGGTAACCAGTTATTGGCATTGGCGAGACAATTTGTTTTGTGGATATTAATGATAGTAAGCCCCACACCGGGAGGGAGCGGATTGAGTGAGTATATGTTCAAAGTATATTATGCCGATTATTTCTCATCATCAAGCATTGCCCTGATGGCAGCGGTATGCTGGCGCTTTTTTTCATATTATACCAATCTGATTATTGGCGTTTTCATTATTCCGGCATGGCTGAGGAGAAAGAAACAAACATCTATTACAGAAAAATTGTAAATTAATTTTCAAAATGGAATTTATTACCAGGGTAACTCCCGAACCAATGACCCGAAAAATCAAGTTCGGTGAACAGATGGTATTCATGGGATCATGTTTTAGTGATAATATCGGGATGTATATGTACCATAATGGATTTCGCACATTGGTAAATCCTATGGGGACATTGTACAACCCCCTTTCTATAGAACGTTGCATAAAAAAACTTCTAAAAGAGGAACTCTTTACAGCAGATGACTTGTTTGAGTACAATGATCTTTACCATAGTTTTATGCACCATGGATCATACTCAGGCATTCATAAAAAAGAAACACTTGACATGATCAATGATTCTTTTTTGAAAGGCATCAATGCTGTGCAAGAAATGGAATGGCTTTGTCTCACGTGGGGTACGGCATTCGTATACAGATACAAAGAAACAGGTGAAGTAGTGACGAATTGCCATAAGATACCCGATTATTCCTTTGAGAGAAAGCTTTGTTCGATAGAAGAATTACTACAATATTGGGAACCTCTTATACAAACCCTTATCAGCAAAAACAATGAGCTTAAGATAATCATTACTGTGAGTCCTATCAGACACCTAAAAGACGGGGCACATGGAAATCAAGTGAGTAAAGCCATATTACACCTCTTTACATACGAATTACAAAAGCAATTCCCTGATCATATTATTTACTTTCCGGCTTACGAAATCATGATGGATGAGTTGCGGGATTACAGATTCTACAAAGAAGATATGGCTCACCCATCGGATCTGGCAATAAAATACATCTCACAAAAGTTTAAGGATTGGATTATTACCCCCGAATTATACGATGCCATGACTATGCTTAGCAAAATTAAGAGTACATTTGCTCATAGACCACTACATGAGGATGACCCTAATTATATGCTTATGATGGAACAGGCTGAACATAAGCTTAAGGCACTCAAAAATAAATATCCTCTACTATACCTCAATGATGAAGAGCTGGAACAGAGACTCTAATAATAGATTATTATAAATAAATTTGGGACACACACGATGTTTACAATTGAAGGAATTGCAAATCTGCTTAAAGCCGAACATAGGCAAATATCGGAAAATATTGAGATCAAAAACTTATTGACAGACAGCAGATCTCTATCCACCGTTGATAATACGTTGTTTTTTGCTATTATCACTGACCTAGGCAACGGACATCTTTATATCCCCTATTTATACAATACAGGAGTACGTAGCTTTATTGTACAGGAAGATTATGAAATCTTTGCCAATGACTTCCCTGATGCTAATTTTATTTTGGTAAAAGATAGCGTAAAAGCTCTCCAAAAAATAGCACAAACCAAACGTGAACTCATCAATTACCCTGTTATAGGCATTACCGGGAGCAATGGCAAAACGGTAGTAAAAGAATTTATGTATCAGCTCCTTTGCCGAGATTTCAATATAGCCCGTTCACCCAAAAGCTTTAACTCTCAAATAGGTGTTCCACTATCAGTATGGCAGCTTTCCAATGAGCATAACCTTGCTATTTTCGAAGCAGGTATTTCCAAACCGGGAGAAATGATAAAGTTGGAGGGTATCATAAAACCAACGATTGGCGTTATCACCGGGATAGGCGATGCCCACCAAGAAAACTTTGAAAGTGTAGTAGAAAAACTTCGGGAAAAAATGATCCTATTCAAGGATTGTCCCACAATTATATATAATGCCGATAATCCCATGATATCAAATCTGATGCAAAGCTCAGGTTTGATAATCAATGGTGTTGGCTGGAGCAAATCTATTACAGACGCTCCTATGTTTATAAAAGATATTGAAAAAACAGATAAAGAGACTACAATTACTTTTCGCTTTATGGGATTGGAACAGTCTGTTACAATACCTTTTACAGACAACGCGTCCATTGAAAATATCATTCAATGTCTCACAGTCTTAATGGTTATTAAACCTAGTATTTTAAGTGATAGTGAAAGGTTCCAAAAACTCAAGGCTGTAGAAATGCGACTTGAAGTAAAAAATGGGTATCGAGGCAATACGATTATCAATGATGCCTATAGTAATGATTTATTATCACTGGAAATAGCCTTGGATTTTCAGAAAAGGCGCGGTCAATCTTCGTCTAATATGAAAGCTGTTATTATATCTGATATTCAGGAGTCCAATAAAAACAGCGCAGTACTTTATAAAGAATTAGCATCTACCCTAGAGCGATTTCATATAGATTATGTAATAGGTGTGGGGAAAAATATCTCTGAAAAGGCCGATTTTTTCAGAAACCTAAACGCTTCCTTTTATGAAAGTACAGAAAAGCTCCTGCTCTCACATAAAATGGATTACTTGCATAATGCTTCTATCTTGATAAAAGGTGCACGTAAATTTGCTTTTGAAAAACTGACGGAGCGTCTTGCTCAACACATGCATCAGACAATACTTGAGGTCGATCTCAATGCCATACGTGATAATGTAAATCGCTACAAGAGCATGCTTGCTAAAGGGGTCAAGATGGTATGTATGATCAAAGCTCAAGGATACGGTATAGGAGCATATCAGATAGCACGCACCCTTCAGGATATGAATATGGATTATCTGGCAGTAGCAGTAGCTGATGAAGGCAAATATCTTCGCAACAAAGGAATCAAAAGCCCTATAATAGTAATGAATCCGGAGCTTGTTACATGGGATACTCTGATTGAATACAATCTTGAACCAGAAATATACAGTCTCAATTTATTGAAAGATTTTGAGAAGGAACTAATCAGTAGAGATATCAAGAAGTATCCTATCCATATCAAGATAGACACCGGCATGCATCGTCTTGGATTTGACATCAATGAATTGGAAGCTTTGGGTGATTATCTACATTCCTCTGACAACATGAAGGTGATGAGTGTATTCAGTCATCTTGCTGCAGCTGATGATCCGTCGAAAGATGATTTCACAGACAAACAAGTAAAGATATTTGAAAAAGGGACAGAAACCTTCATCCGACATCTGGGATATACCCCTCTAAAGCATATTCTTAACACAGCCGGCATAGAACGATTTGCCACCCATCACTACGATATGGCTCGCTTAGGGATAGGTCTTTATGGATTCAGCCCTGTTACCAATCAGGCGTTTAATCCTATTGCGACTTTATCAACAACAATACTTCAGATAAAAACGGTGCCAGCCGGTGATACGATCGGCTATGGTTGTAAAGGTAAACTCACTCGTGATAGCAAAATAGCCATTATACCCATAGGCTATGCCGATGGATTTAGCAGGAAATTGGGCAATGGAAATTATTTCATAATCATAAATGGTATTCCCTGCCCCACTATTGGTAATATATGTATGGATACCTGCATGATAGATGTAACGGATACTAATGTAAACGAAGGCGACCGAATTGTTCTTTTCGGGACATCAGATATGCCTCTATATCGCATGGCTGATGCTATGAGTACCATTCCTTACGAAATACTCACCAATCTATCCTCTCGCATACAACGAATATATTATCAGGAATAGGGTTGGTTGGTACAAATAGTTATCTTTGTAATTCAGATTTTTAAATTTAAACACATATACATGATGAGTCATAATTTATTAGCAGGCAAAAGAGGTATTATCTTTGGAGCGCTCAATGACCAGTCTATCGCTTGGAAAGTTGCTGAACGAGCTGTAGAAGAAGGAGCTATCATTACACTGAGTAATACCGCAGTAGCCGTTCGCATGGGACAAGTAAACGGGTTGGCTGAAAAGTTGGACGTAGAGGTGATCCCGGCAGATGCAACAAGTGTGGAAGATTTAGAACAAGTTTTTGCAAAATCAGTAGAGATCCTTGGTGGCAAAATTGATTTTGTACTACACTCCATAGGCATGAGCCCCAATGTAAGAAAAGGACGCACATATGATGATCTGGATTACAAAATGCTCAATACTACACTGGATATATCCGCTATTTCTTTTCACAAAATGCTTCAGGTAGCGAAAAAACAAGACGCCATAGCTCAAGGTGGCTCTGTAGTGGCACTCACTTATATAGCAGCCCAACGCACGTTCCTAGGCTACGGAGATATGGCAGACGCCAAAAGTTTGTTGGAGTCTATAACACGTAGTTTCGGATACTATTATGGCAGAGAAAAAGGCGTACGTATCAATACTGTATCGCAATCCCCTACCGTCACAACGGCAGGAAGTGGTGTCAAAGGCATGAGTGATCTTCTTGACTTTGCTGAAGATCTATCACCTCTGGGCAATGCCAATGCGGATGATTGTGCAGATTACTGTATCACTCTATTCAGTGATCTTACTCGGAAAATTACGATGCAAAATCTTTTCAATGACGGAGGGTTTAGTAGTATGGGTATGAGTCTCGAAGCTATTGAAAACTTTGCTCGTGGGAGAGAAAACAAGAAGTAATTAACATACGTCCTTACTCGACAATTGATTATCATCTAAAATCAATTATATGATCTTAACCCTCTGGTATCTTTTTGAAGAAATCAGAGGGTTGTTCTTTGTATGTAGTCGCCCCTTAAAATCGCGTTTATTTTCTGATATACAGCGAATTACATTCTTGTACTCTTTGATAAATCTACGTGAGTTCGATATAAGGGATAATAGGAATAATAGAGTTTACAAGGTGTTGTAAATCAGTGTAATTTCTTATGTATTTCATTGCAAAAGTGGTGAATTATTTGTATCTTAGTAGTTGACAATCAATAAGATATAAACAAACAAAACACCACTTTATGAAAACAAATATAGTTGAAATTTTCTGTCTTACCGATGATTTTTCCAAACTTTTCGATACCTTGATTCAGCAAAGAACCCTTTGCGAAGGAAACAAAAAGCGAAGAAATCGCAAGTTTAGGATGTCCGATGCTGAAATCATGACTATTCTGATTCTTTTCCATCATTCGAGGTATCGCGATTTTAAGTCCTTTTATCTTCAATATATTACGCAACAATGTCATTCGGATTTTCCTTCGTTGGTCTCTTACAATCGTTTTGTGGAATTACAAAGCAAGGTGGCATTCAAACTAATTTCATTTCTCAATATGTGTTGTCTGGGCGAATGCACCGGTATCTCATTCATTGATTCCACACCTTTACGCACCTGCCATATCAAGCGGGCACACGGGCATAAGACCATGAAAGGATGGGCCCAAAAGGGCAAATGCAGTATGGGATGGTTCTATGGTTTCAAACTACATATTGTGATTAACGACCGGGGTGAAATCATTCAATATCAAATCACACCGGGGAATACGGATGACCGTGCTCCACTTAAAGGCGGAACCTTCACGAAGAAACTATTCGGCAAACTTGTTGCCGACAGAGGATACATCTCACAAAGTCTTTTCGATAAGCTCTTCATTGACGACATACACATGATTACGAAGATAAAGAAAAACATGAAAAACACTCTGATGAGCCTGTATGATAGGATATTACTCAGAAAAAGAGCACTTGTGGAAACCGTTAATGATCTACTCAAAAACGTTTGTCAAATAGAGCATACACGACATAGAAGCGTCAATAATTTCGCCATTAATTTGATTGCCGGCATAATTGCCTACAATCTGCTACCCAAAAAGCCGGAATTAAACCTCGAAATCATACACAATCCATCAACCCACTTAGTACACCACGCTTAGACCGAACTCACGTTAAATCTGCAAGTTTTTGTATCTTTGGATGTAGAAACTTGCAGATTTTTTATGATACGCCCTACTCAAACAGTTCAATCTCTATTCTCTTCGCTGGACGATTTGCTTAACCAGCAACATCCTCTGTATAAACTTTCCCATAAAATCGATTGGAAAAGGTTCGAAGAGGATTTTTCTTCCTTGTATTGCCCTGACAATGGTCGTCCCGGTAAGCCTATTCGTTTAATGTGTGGTCTTTTAATTCTGAAGCATTTGCGTAATATTTCAGATGAATCTGTTGTAGAACAATGGAGTGAGAACGCTTATTTTCAATATTTTTGTGGCATGCAGGAGTTTACTCCTTCCTTTCCCTGCAATGCCTCGGAACTGGTTCACTTCCGCAAACGTATCGGCGAAAGAGGGATAGAGCTTATTCTTGCAGAAAGTATTCGTGTGAATGATGACAAAAATGAGAAGGATCACCACGATACCGCTTTTATAGACTCCACCGTGCAGGAAAAGAATGTGACTTATCCTACAGATGCCA
Source organism: Porphyromonas pogonae (assembly GCF_036320655.1). Lineage (NCBI taxonomy): Bacteria > Pseudomonadati > Bacteroidota > Bacteroidia > Bacteroidales > Porphyromonadaceae > Porphyromonas > Porphyromonas pogonae. The sequence continues at coordinate 1,719,896 of NZ_CP143258.1, read as the reverse complement.
AGTTGCATAAGAAGATAGTAGGCAAGGTTCTCAAAATCGTAAGGGCTCTCAATCTACCCATTCGTCAAAGCTATACTTTCGTATTGAAAAGAATTTATCGGGATCAACGTTTTCGCAACCATCCCAAGAACCGTAAGAAAGCTCTTAAAGCGGATAAACGGTTACGAACAATAGCGGGACGTTTGGTTCGGGAACTTAAACGAAACCTGGGTAATAACAGGGAGTACGACAAACTCATTTCCCTCTTTGAAAGGATTCTTTCGCAACGGCGTAATTCCACTCAAAAGATTTATTCTATTCATGAACCGGATGTTCAATGCATCAGTAAAGGTAAGGAGCACAAAAAATATGAGTTTGGAAACAAAGTCTCGATTATACGCTCCATGACGGGAGTGATTTTGGGAGCCTCTTCTTTCCGTAATGAGTACGACGGACATACCATAGAGCAAAGCCTCGATCAGGTGAAGAGACTCACGGGAGAAAGGATTAAGAAACTGGCCGGAGATAGAGGTTACCGTGGGAAAAAAGAAATAAACGGTACGCAAATATTGATTCCTGACACTCCAAAAGCTAAAGACAGTTATTATCAACGTAAAAAGAAGCATCGACTTTTCTGCAAGCGTGCAGGAATAGAACCAACTATCGGACATTTGAAGTCAGATTATCGCTTAGGACGTAACTTTTACAAAGGGCTCTTCGGGGATGCTATCAATGTAATGTTAGCTGCTGCTGCATATAACTTCAAAAGAGCCATGAAGCTTCTTTTGTACCTAATAAACAAAATCAGCGAAACACTCCCAATGGAGAGGATTTCGCTGAAATGTGCTTTTTAAGGGACGACTATGTAGAATCCACAGCTTCACGGTTCCGTGGCATTACGATCATAAACTTTTATCATAAAATTTATTATTTTGCCAAACTGCCAATGAGCCTCTTCTGTATCACAGTTAAAACACAAATCTGTTTTAGTTAAAACACTTTTGTATTACAGTTAAAACACCAAAACATTACAGTTAAGATACGATCGTATTTTAACTGTAATGTTTTGGTCATTTCAGCAATTGCTCCACTGCCACCTCTCAAGCATCATCAGAACAATCACATAAATATTTATAATACTCTTGTTATTGAATGACAATCAATAATAAATTCGTAATCGTAAAAAGATGATATCATACCCATAAGACTCATGAACATCAACATTTCAATACTATTATGGAAGCTTTGCATATAGTTGCATGATGTATATATATCATATTCTTTTGTTTTTTAAGAGTGTTCGACCACAAAGCTGTATATTTGTATGGATAATTAATTTGAGTTCAATATGGTCAGTGGTGAAGTCATTTCTTATGTAATAAATTTTATAGTAGGTGCCCCATTAGGAAACAAACGGATGCCTGATAGTATCATTGGCTATACCTCAGATGAAGAAAAGATATCTCAATACCCCATTATCATAAAACCATCTGGTTTTTTCGAATTGGGGATTTACGGTAGCCCTGCTTCATACCCCATAACTCCCCTATCGAGCTGGCATGGGATACCACTGCTGTATGGAGAGGAGAAAGAAGAGATTTACATAGATCAAAAAGGTGTATCACACCTTATAATTCATGCTGACATAATAGCCTCGGCTTATTTCCTCATAAGTAGGTATGAAGAGATGTTCAAGAGGAATGAGCGTGACCATCTGGGGCGGTTCCCGGGGAAAAGCAGCCTGCCATTCAATCAAGAATTCATCCACAGACCTATCGCAGACGAATATGGCAAAGCTCTAAGATCAATATTGGCCGATGCAGGTTTTAAATTCACACCTCCTACTCAACCTCTATTTTCAGGAGTCAATTTTCTCCACAGCATCAACCGAATGTATGAATATACAGGTGTAAAAGATTTCTTGAAACTTCTGTTCATAGAGCGAAAGCCCCCACTCAAAGCTTTTCATCTTACTTTTTCCAATAAGAAAAAAGATCCGTTTTACACTTTTCCTAGATTTGTCGATTGGGAGAATGATATACGTAAGACCTGTACAAGTCTTCAAAATATCAAAACCCTTTTTTTCCTCAAAACACCCGGGGCAAGGAAGGAAGATCGTCCACATTATAAACTAACTAACATAAGGATGCGCAACTTCTGGACGATTGTAAGGAAAAATAAGGTAAAGATAGGCTTACTCTGCAATTACTCTATTTGCCTCTATCCGGATCAAGTGAAGTATGCTCGCAAATATCTTTATTATTTTACCCGATTCGGTATCAATATCAGTATGAACTATGAGTTATGTGCCCGCGAACCGGAAGATATGGTATCTGTACTCAACTCAGGCATAAAGCATGAATTTTCATTGGGGTACTATGATGTACCTGGCTTCCGTCTAGGGACTTCGCGCCCCGTAAAATTTATAAATCCTAATACAGGGATCCTGTATGATCTCATACAACATCCACTTTGTATCTATGACAAGAGCATCACACAAGATCTAAAAGATGACTATGACAATGCTCACCAGAAATGTATAGAGATATTGAATAATATTGCAGCCAACAACGGTGAGCTAAACATACATTTCAGTAACGAATACCTATCCAAAGATGTACACCCTTTGCACTCCCGTCTATATCGTGACTTACTCAGGCATATAGCGGAACTCGAAGAAAACTATATTATAAATAATAATCAATAGAAAATATTACACAGACATGACATTTGATCCCTTAAGATCAGTTCATTCGACAGCATACCCCTTTATCGTTATAGCCGGGCCTTGCAGTGCCGAGACAGAAAACCAAGTAATGGAAGCCGCCCGTGCACTCAAACGCCATCATATCGATATCTTTCGAGCCAGTTTATGGAAACCCCGAACCAAGCCGGGAGGATTTGAAGGCGTAGGTAGTAAAGGTATTCCATGGCTATTGAGAGTACGAGATGAATTGGGAATGAAAGTGGCTACAGAGGTCGCTACCCGAGCACATGTAGAAGAAATCATCCGTGCTAACATTGATATTATATGGATAGGAGCTCGCACTACTTCGAGCCCTTTTGCCATGGCAGAGATTGCAGATGCACTAAGGGGACATCATAATATCACTGTGTTCATAAAGAACCCTATCAATCCTGACATAGAATTATGGATAGGAGCCATAGAACGCCTCAGGGAGGCAGGCATCAACAAAATAGGAGCTATTCACAGGGGGTTCAGTACCTATGGGCAAAGTGTCTACCGAAATCCTCCTCACTGGCAAATACCTATTGAACTGAAAAGACGCTACCCAACCCTCACTCTTATAGGAGATCCAAGCCATATTACAGGAAAAAGAGAGCTGGTAGCAGAAGTATGCCAAACTTCACTTGACATGCACTATGACGGACTTATCGTAGAGTCGCACTGCCATCCTGCAGAAGCCCAAAGTGATAGTCGCCAACAGATAACACCTGATGAGTTGGGTGATATACTTACACAACTCAAAGTCCATAAACGTGGTGATGATAATAGCTTTCTGCTCGAGGCTTGGCGAAAGCAAATAGATCAAATAGATGAACAACTCATAGAGTTATTGTCTGACAGGATGGTATTGGCAGAAATGATAGGGGACTTTAAGGCTAATCATAATTTATGTATTGTACAGCCTCCTCGCTACAAAGACATGTTGGAAAAAAGAATGGCCAAAGGGGGCTCTACCGGTCTTGATGCCTCTTTCATCAAAGATATCTTTAGTACTATACATGAGCAATCGGTGCTGATACAACAAAGTAAAAAGAAATGAAACATCTCAATACATTTGTTATGAGCATGGGGAGTAATGAAAATAGCGCAATGAATTTTTTACGGGCAAAGAAACTTCTGGATCGATGGTTGCCCAATCTCTCCTACTCCACGCCTATGACAAGTTGTGCGTATGGCTACCCTGACGATGCAAATCCATTTAAAGACATTATAATTATAGGGTACACTTCTTTGAGCCGACAGTCCCTTGGTAAAAGACTTAAAGAAATTGAAACTCTTTGTGGCAGAAAACGCAATGACTTTAAGAGTAATGCATACTGTAAACCCATGCCTATCGACATAGATATACTTATATGGAATGGTATACCTGTAAAGATAAAAGATCTGCATAGACCCTATGTAATCAAGGGATTACATAGCTTGGGTATAAAACAATATGACAAACTGATTGAATACATCACAATGAAATATGCCTAAATTAGGTTTTATTTACTAAAAAAAGAGAAAAAGACTTATGAACTTAAAATCATTGATTGCCGGACTTGCTATCACGGCAATAGGTTGCACTTATTGTGCTGCGGCTATCCCATTGAAAGTGATGACTTATAACATCCGTTATAAAAATGATCATGACAAAGGGGACAATAATTGGGAAAAAAGAAAAGGGTATGTGGCATCTATGATCAATCTTTTTTCGCCCGATATTATAGGTTTGCAAGAAGTTCTCTATCCACAACTATTGTTCATGGAAAAAGCTTTGGCTTGTAATCTGTACGGCGTAGGAAGAGAAGATGGCAAGACTGAGGGAGAATATAGTCCTGTAGGAATAAGAAATAAAAGCTGGACTGTAGTAAAGAAAGGATACTTTTGGCTTTCTGAAAATCCGAATAAACCGGGCAAAGGCTGGGATGCGGCATGTGAAAGAATAGCAACATGGAATGTATTGAAAAATAAGATTAGCGGAAAAGAAATATTCTTCATGAATACTCATCTTGACCACGAGGGCAAAACTGCTAGACACAACTCTGCACTTTTATTGCTCAAAAAGATAAATGAACTCGCAGGCAAAAGACCTGTAATCCTGTGTGGCGATTTCAATTCGATTCCTGATGATGATGTTATCAAAACAATCACTGATAAAAACAATCCATCACACCTGAGAGATTGCAGAATTGAGGCTGAAAACGGGATATTGAGCCCGGGATGGAGTTATCAGGAATTTGGGCGCATACCGGGAAAAGAAGTACTCATAGATTATATTTTTGTTAGAGGAAATATTGACGTAAAAGACTACATGGTATGTGATGTAAAATTTCATGGTAACTACCCTTCTGACCACTGCCCTGTCATCGTCAATCTCGAAATCAAGTAATTTGACTTGATTATATGTCCCAAAAACAATTATTATTGATATCCATATCGATGATCTCATGGAGCTCGATTGTCATTTGCTCCATATTTTTTTTACCGATGTGGATATCAATAGTTGTATTGGGCATCCTCGGATTTGAGTTCATCCTTATCCTCATCGCATATCTTATGGCCTCATCTACAACCCGGGCTTTTCTTGCTTATAATTTTAGTAGATGTTTTGGTGATTCCTCTTATATATTGTCATTTGCTCCATATTTTTTTTACCGATGTGGATATCAATAGTTGTATTGGGCATCCTCGGATTTGAGTTCATCCTTATCCTCATCGCATATCTTATGGCCTCATCTACAACCCGGGCTTTTCTTGCTTATAATTTTAGTAGATGTTTTGGTGATTCCTCTTATATTATGTGGCTACGTTGGACATGGGAGATAATTCAAACTCATTTAGGATTGGGTTACGGTCTTGTATTTATTATTTGTCACAGACATGCGAGGCTAACATGGGCATATGGTGTGACATGGATTATTCAAGACAAAAGTTCGAAATACAATGGTATTAGCTTAGGCTCTAATATTATCCTCAATTTACCTTACGACCAACCTTTTATGACCCCTTCCAAAATATGCTCTGACTATCTGTTTATGCATGAATACGGTCACAGCTTCGATAGTCACAGATGGGGGCCTTTGTATCTAATAGTAATAGGATTGCCAAGCCTTGTAAGCATTATGTATTCACAAAAACCTATCGCCGAAGGAGTGACAATGCATGACTTCAGATGGTTTGAGATCAATGCCAACAAGCATGCAGCCAAGTTTTTCAGCAAGTATGGAGTAGTATGGAACGGCAAGCACTTTCCTGTGTTATCTCTAAATGAATGGCTGAGATATTATTCGAAGTAAAAATGTATCTTTGTTAAATGAAGTTACGAAAAGAGTGTAATTTATTGGAAATGAGCGTTGGTTAATCGCTCTTGATAGTAATAGGTTACGATTTAGTTAGTTATCTACTGCATTATCCTTCTGCGCGTTGCGTAACCTTCAAAGAACTCTTCGTATGCAAAAGTAGCTATTTAATCCGAGATTTTGATATAAACTCCCAGATTTTTATCCCCTCATTCATAAGATTTTTCCGTAAAAGCGGTATTATCCGTCGGCACACCATTGCCCAAAACGAGTTTGGAACAAACGTGTGCCAACTACCGCATAGCCGGAGAAAAGGGCATTGCCTCACGCCTAAACGATGTTTAGACAGATGAAGCAATGCCCCTTTCTTTTGCGCCTATGCCAAGAGGTGCTTTTACGGGTTTTCAGATGATTTTTTTTTTTCGCTGTCCCTTTTGCCGGAAGCGGAAAGTGAATGCAGAGTGTGTCCGCCTGCCCCATGAATGAAACAGGTAGCCACACACAGCGGGCAATCCGGGAAGAATGATTGTTGTCGCCCGGCTGGACAAGTCCTGTCGGATCGGAAAACAATCATACTTCCTTTGTAGTGGTTTGCCCTTTTCACGCTTCCGGTGATGTCTTTTTCCTTTTGGTGATTCCTTTTTTACGGATTTTTCCCTGAAGTTTTTTCTACCCAATCAGCCTCTGTTTTCGTTTACCTCCATTTTTGCGCCTTTCAGTGAGCCGCATCAGGCAGTCATTTCCGTTCTGGGCGCAAAGGTAATTCCGGGATTGGACGGGAAAGCAAGGTCAAGCCTCCTGTTTTCGGTAAAAATCTCCAGCCCTGCGGGTAGTATTTTGACCGAAAAACCTTGCATTCCCTAATCCCTACCTTTTCAAGCACCCGAAACGAAAACGACCGATGCGACAGAAAGACGCATAAAAAAAATGTCGGATAAACGAGAGGCAGATAAGATAGTTTGAAACTCAACTCCCTCAGCTCTTGAATCCGCATAAAAAACAAAAAAATCAAAAACAGCGAAGATATGACAGCAACGGCAAATTTCAGACAAGTGGCGCAATACATCGGGTTGGCGATATGCGGCTTGATGATGCGCACCGCCTTCGGGGTGTTCGGCATCCTTTGGGGCATCATCAGAGAGATTGTAAACGGAGTGTTCCGAGTGGCGATAGGTGTAATCGTGGCTATCCTTTTCACCATTGCCTTCTTCGGCTTCATCCTTTGGTTATTCACCCTTTAACCCTTACCGACATGGCAAAGAGAAACTGCAAGACGGTAGCGCAGCAGTGCAAATATTACGAGGTGGACAACATCTTCGTGTATATGGTGGAAACGTACATCAACGGCAATTTTAGCACTTTCCGAAGATTGTACCACGAACTGAACAAGGACGCACGGAGGGACTTCATGGACTTCCTTCTCAGCGAGGTAGAGCCGACCTATTGGAGAGAGATACTTAAACAGACAATCTAAAAACGACAGCGATATGAAAGGAACAGACCATTTCAAAAGAACGATACAAATGTATCTGGAACAGCGGGCGGAGGAAGATACGCTCTTTGCGAAGAAGTACCGCAACCCTGCCAAAAACATAGACGAGTGTGTGACCCACATTCTGAACTATGTGCAGAAAAGCGGTTGCAGCGGCTTCACGGACGGAGAGATATTCGGGCAAGTCATCCACTACTATGAGGAAAACGAGATAGAGGTGGGCAAACCTATGAACTGCCAAGTGGTGGTGAACCATGTTGTGGAACTCACGGAAGAGGAAAAGGCGGAGGCACGTCAGAATGCAGTCCGCAGATACCAAGAGGAGGAACTCCGCAAGTTGCAGAACCGCAACAGACCGTCAGCGAGAAAAGAAACCCACCCCCAACCCTCATTATTTGATTTAGGCTTATGAAACCGAAGACCAAGATACAGAAAGAGGTGGCAAGACTTTCAGCCAACCTCCGCCCCATATCAACGACACAAATTGAATGGGCATACCGCCACTGCATTGAACATATAGGCTACCGCACCAAGAAAGGGAACATCACCTGCTCCGACTGCGGTCACGAGTGGCACAGCGACAGCGTACTGTGCGACACCCTTGAAGGTTGCACCTGCCCCAAATGCCATGCCGAACTCAAAGTGCAGGACACACGCAAACGTATCTACAAGGAAACGCAGTATTTCAGCGTGATAACCACCTGCAAAGGCTATCAGGTAATCCGTGTGGCGCAGGTCAGATGCGAGAGCAGGAAAGGCGAGCCGATGCACTTCTATTGCCACGAGGTTGTGCAGCGTTGGATTTCACCCGACGGTAAGGTTACGGACATGGCGTTGCTCCGTGGCTTCACATTCTGTTACTGCGATGTATGGGCATTGTGCAGCGCGATGGAGATAAGACCGCACAACAGCCTATACGATGATGTTGTGGCAAGAAGCTGTGCATATCCCAAAATGAGGGTATTACCCCAACTCAGACGCAACGGCTTCAAGGGCGATTTCCACGGCATTTCCCCCGTGCGTCTTTTCAAAGCCTTGCTTTCAGACCCAAGAATTGAAACCCTTATGAAAGGCGGTGAGATTGAGGTTATGAAACACTTTCTTTTCAATGCCCGTACTGCCGATGAATGCTGGGCATCATATCTGATTGCCAAGCGTCACAAGTATCTGATAGACAACTTCTCCATGTGGTGCGACTATCTGCGTATGCTCAACAAACTCGGTCAAGACCTCCGCAACCCGAAGAACATCTGCCCCGAAGATTTCATGGCGGCACACGACAACGCAACCCGAAAGATTGAAACCATACACGAGAAGGAACGAGCCGAGCAACGCCGCCGCTGGGAGATTGAAAGGCGTGAGCGTGAGCAACAGCGGCAACTGCAAAGGGAAAAAGATGCGGAGGATTTCATCGCCAACAAATCCAAATTCTTCGGATTGGTAATCACGGACGAGGAAATAATCATCAAGGTGCTTGAAAGTATAGACGAGTATTACAGCGAGGGCAAGGCACAGAACATCTGCGTGTTCGGCAGTGAATACTACAAGAAAGCCGACACCCTCATACTCTCGGCAAGGATTGGCGGTGAGATAATTGAAACCGTAGAGGTGGATTTGCGGACACTCAAGGTGGTGCAGTGCCACGGCAAGTACAACCAAGACACCGAATACCACGAGCGCATCATAGACCTTGTGAATAAGAACGCCAACCTTATCCGTGAGCGGATGAAAGTGGCATAGCATCAACCCTAAAACAACATTGATATGGAAGTAAGAATTGAAAGCATGATTTGTGTGTGGGACGATAAAATCCCTGCATTGTTCCTTGAATTTGTAAACCTCCTCACTCTCACAACGAGTGAGGGGGAATTGAGAAAGAGCGTAAAGGAGTTTGCCGAGAAGCACGAACTTGACAAGTTCTTCCTTTACGGCTTCGGCTCACACCATTTCTACCTGCACCAACGCTACACGAGCAACCCCGAAATGGTGATGAAGAACAGAGTTCTGTCAGTACATTTTTAACCATCTAAAAAGCAACATTATGGCAACACGAATGACCATCAACGGAGTAAGTACCTGCACGGAAGCAGGTACGGAGAAATACGAGCGTTTCCAATCGGGTATCGGCAGACGCAGGCGGACACTTGTGCAATACGACTACCGCCACACGGACGGAGAATTGTTCGCTTGTGTAAAAACCACATTGGACGAGTGCCGAACCGCAAGGGACAAGTGGCTGAACGCAAAGCAGGGAAAGGAGGGCAACCGATGAACACGACCTATCAAACGCTGATAGTCAAATTCAGCGAACCTATCACGGCATTGGACGGTATCTTTGACGATGCCCAAGCGTGGGGAACTGACACCCTCAAAGGGTGGATAGATGATTACGAAAGCACACGTTTCACCGCCACCGACAGCCATACGGCAGTCATCACGAGCGAGTATAATATGGAATGTGTGAAAGAGTGGCTGCAACGGCAGACACCCATTGCCGAGATGCGAGAATTTTGAACAAGTTGGCGGTGCGGACACCGCCAACACTTAAAACCCTAAAAACAACGGTTAATGATAGCACAGACGATATTACAGCAGATAGGCGGAAGAAGATTTACCGCCATGACGGGTAGCCGTGATTTCATCGACATGGGCAACGGCTTACGGATGAGCCTTACACGGAACAAGACAAGTGCCAACCGCCTTGACATCATCTATGATGCGGGGGCAGACCTCTACAATATGCGGTTCTACCGCAGGACATTCAGCAAAAAGACTTTCGAGTGCAAGGAAAAGTACATTGCCGTACACGAGGGCATCTATTTTGATATGCTGGAAGAAATATTCACGATGGTGACGGGACTTTACACACGCTTTTGAGTTGCGGCGGCGAGAGCCGCCCTACTTTCTTTCGGTGAGCATGATGGCGGACAAAGAAAGTAGCAAAGAAACCTCTGTGCCAATCTGCGATATTATTCACAAAAACAAGTTTTTATTATGGAAACAATCAGGCAGGACGGAAAAATCATCTTGCACGGCAACGACGGCATAAGCATAAAGATGATTTTCAAAAACCTTACGGGAAAGAATTTTCAAGGTAGGGAGTATGCGGACTATATCCGTCACATCGCAATCGGGAGCATGGGATTTACACCCGGAAGCATCGAATTTTGCAGGGATGGTGACGTGATAGATACGGGTACAATCCCGAATGTATGAAAAGCGGAAAATCCGATGAAGTTGGCGGCTTCATCGGATTTTCATTTACAGTCACGGGATATACAGCAGTGCAAACTCCGCCTTTCTCCGTTTGAGCAGCATGGCGTGGCGTTTTCCTTTGTAGTTGCAGAAGGCTACATACTCCCGGTAGATGTTCCTGTCGCCAGCCTCCAGCTTCTTTATCAAGGTGCTTTTAGGGATTGTCTTGCTACCCAAAAGCCGGTATGGACCCACGTTGTAAGCAAGCGTGGCAAGTAAAAGACTATCCTTCCCGAACTGCCGGAACATCGCGCAGAACTTCCGCAGGTCTTTCCGCAGGAGCGCGTCCGCCTGCCGCTTCGTCATGGTTCGTGCCGAGTACCTTTCGCCCGGCAAAATCTTGTGACCCCAACCCACGTATGGGTGGTGCTTTTCCGAGTGCCATCCCTCAAAATACTTCGTGCATCGTACCGCCCTCTCGAATAGAGACAGCCGGTAGATTGCCGCCTGCCCGTCCGTTCCCTCTTGGCGGCTGATCTGTGCGGACACAAAACAGACCGTCAGAAGCGAACAGAGCATTGTCATGAATACACGCATCATTTTAGCAAGGGGCTGAAGTTGCCGATGGGAACGATGGTCAAACCGTCATCCTTTGCATTCCGGTTGTTGAAGTCAAATTCCAACTCGAAAGAGTTGCCGAAGTTGTCCTCCACCACCACAATAAAGTTGTGCGCCTCTTCGCCCTCCGCCGTGTAGTACAGGCGGAACTTTTCGTTCTCCAGCAGGTAGCGGTCGTTAGGCAGGAAGGTGATGCCGTTATCCATTTTCAACTTTCCTTCTCCCTCAAACTGAAAATAGCGGATGGTGTAAAGCGTGTTAGCGAAGTCGCCCTCCTTTTTCAGCTCACAGCGGATTTCCACCGTCTGCCCCTTCGTCACCTTGTTCGGCACGGGCATGACCTCCACCGTGAAGGGATAGGACTGCTGGATGTCCATGTCGTCATCGCACGACACGATGGTGAATGACACAGCGGCTATCAGGCATAACGCCACCACCTTAAAGATATTTGTTCTCTTGTTTCTGTTGTTCAGTATGTTCATTTTTCTTCGATTTTTAGATGGTTGTTTTTCTGTTTTTTCGTTGTCTGTTGCAGATACTCGTTCAAGTCCTTGCAACCGCCATAGAGGGAGGAACGGTCGGCGACATGCGCCCCATACCGTTTGGCAAGAGCGTCAAGCGTCCGCCGTCCGGCTTCGTCACGGTCAAGGAAGCATCCGATGCGCCCGTAGCCGTCCAGCAATCCCGCCGCCTTCTCCACGTTGGCGACAGAGTTCAGTACAAGGCAGTCAGCGTTACCGGTTACGCCAAGCGTCACGGCGGAGAGAAAGTCCATGAAGCCCTCAAACACGAGGCACTCGTCAGCCGGGATTTCCTTCGTCCTTGCCAAAGACACATCTTTTGGCGGGATGCACCCCTTGAAATATCGGCTTCGGACTTCATATCCACCTGCCATATTCAGGAAACCGACAGCGAAATACCGTTTTCCACGCACACTGTAGTTCAGGCGGCAACAGTGGCGGGATGCTACTCCGATTGGTATGCCTCGTTCCTCTAAATACTCCGTCAGCGGTGAACGAAACAGCGGAGCGACCTCCACATCCTCAAAGACAGGTTCGGTCGGCTTCGGGAGATAGGCGGGCTTTTCCCATCCGGCAACCGTCATATTGGCGGCTTCCGCTATGAACTTCGCTTGCTTCATGAAGTCATCGCTTTGCAGAAACTCCCCGGCAAGCGTGAAGATGTCACCGCCCTTGCCCAAACCGAAGTCGTACCAAAGCTGTTTCGCCACGTTCACACGGAAAGAGGGGGTGCGCTCGCCCCTGTACGGGGCGATATACCACAGCTCGTTACCGCTCCTTCTGACAGGCTCATGCCCCAACCGTGCGAGAAAATCCGCAAGCGGCATCCTTCTGATAGCATCTATTTCCGTCCGTTCCATGCCCGTGTCAGTTGATGATGAACTTGACGCCGACCCCGAACTGCGTGTGGAACTTCCGCGTGTCGCCACCCCACAGGCAACGCTCACGCAGGTTGGCAAGCAGGGCGATACGGTCTGTCACGTAGCACTCCACATCGAGCGTCAGCGCACCGCCGTAGATGAAGGCGTCCCGGTCGTGCAGCGTGGAGCCGTCATGCAGCACCTTATTCCCCCAATTCACCGATTCATATCCGGCGAGAGCCGAAGCCCCGGCATAGACGAACACGATTTTTCGGGCGTCCGACAGTATCTTGAAGTAATATCCGCCCTCCGCCGTGAACTGCGCCACGGGTATCTTGGTATCCTTGTAGGGATTGTTTTTCAGGAGGTATTCGCCACCGAACACCCACTTGTTCCCCCTCTTCGTGTAAGTGGAGAGAGCCGCCCCGAAACTGTACCCGCCGTCCTTGCCGCCGGGATTGAAGCCGTCCGCCATGTCCGCCCTCACCTCGATGCCCTGCATCTTCGGCAGACACCGCTGGGCGTGCGCCTGCCCTGTAAAAAGGGCAAGCGACGCGATGATTATTGCGATGTACTTTCTCATGGTCAGCGCACTTGAAGTTCGTTGATGGTACCCGCACGTACCAAATCCTCGTTCTCAATCACGAAGGACTGGTGACGGCCGCCGTTCTTCTCGTTCAGCTCCACCACGAGGCACTTGTCATCGGGGATGGTGAACTTCGCCATCGTGAAGACCGTGCGCTCGCTCTTTTTGCCCGGCACGAGGGTGGCGTAGTTCTGCGCGCGGAGCGGCAGGATGATCTGCTCCTGCACGGCGGTACGCTTCGCCACCTTCTTGTCCACGATTTTCCAAGTGATGTAGTCCACATCGAAAGGCACGTTGCTCTGGTTCTTTATCTCCGTGTGGAAATAGAGCAATCCGTTGTGCGTGTAGATGCCTTTGAGAAGATACTGGATGCCGAAACGCTTGCAGCCGATATGCTTCACCTCGCGCTTGTTCTGTTTGTGGATGGACTTCATGATAAGTCGCACCAGCATCGGGCTTTCGCTGCCCAGCTCTTTCAGATAGATTTCCTGTGCGTTATTCGGGCGGTTCACCGTGCTGCCGTCATGGATGAAGTCGCACATCTCCACATTGAGCAACAGCGGTTCGGCGGCGTACTTCACGTTGAAGGTGTAGAAACTGCCGTCCTCCGTGATGACGGACATATTCGTTTCGTTGGGAAAATTCCTTACGGTAGCCTTCACGCGGATGACGTTCTCCGCTCCGTCGGCTTTCCCGGCAATCAGGTCGGGCGAGCCTAAATCGACATAGCGCACCTCCGCCGGAAAAATGACGTGGACGGTCTTGTCGTAGGTCACTTCCAGACCGTGCGGCGGTATCATGCGGTCGAAGGTCAGCTTGCGCGACAGACCGTGATACAGGTCTCCGTCCGCCTCCTTCTGCGGATAGACCTCCTTCGTCAAGGTCGGCTGTTCACTTCCGTTGGTCGTTTCAACGGTTACATTCTCCTGCGCGTTGGCAGTTGCGATGCCCATAGCGAGGGCAAACATGATGATTACTTTTCTCATTACTTTTGGATTTTAGTGGTAATTTTTTTATTGATTTCAATCTTTTTCTTGGTAAAGCATGACCCTGTACCCGGCTTTCAGATGCACCTTGACGGTGCGCATCTTCCCCGCGATGTACTGGCTCGTTCCTTGTATCAGCCCCTTGCCCAAGTCGGAGGCGAGCTGCGCCCCGGCATTGGTGGAGATATTGATGCTGCTACCCAACGAACCTCCCATGTTGGCGGCGACCTCTCGGACGGCGTTCATCTCCATCGAGTTCGGGATGAAGATGCCGGGCTGTCCGTCCGTGTCATAGACCGCAAGCTCCACGGGGATAATCGTGCCGTCGTATTCCAGCGAGGTGATCCCGATGTCGAGTCGTTCACCCTGTATCTTGCCCGTGCCGACCACCACCGCACCCCGTGGGATTGTCCTGCCCGCCACCGCCATAGGCTCCAGCAGGCGAAGCCTTACCGTCTGCCCGTCCGTCACGCTCTGCGCCTCATGCACACACGCCGGGATGGTGTTCCTGTCCGATACCTCCGCCGTGCCGACAGCCGTGTTGAAACCCCGGTTGCGTTCCTGTGAGAAAGTGGCGACAAACTCCGCGTTGCTCATGGGCTGTGCAAGGGAGGAAACGACTTGGCGGGTCACTTGCCTTACGGGTGTCGCCGTGTTCTTCTTTCCCTTCTGCACGGTGGCAGGCTCTGCCGCCTGTTCCGGCTTCCCACCGTTCTGACCGCCCATGTACTTTGCCGCCAGCTCATAGGACTTCTCCATAAGTGCCACCTGTTCGTCTATAGATGAAGTCCTGCCTTTTTCACTTTCCAGTTCCGATTCCAACGAGGCGATGCGCTCCAATAGCACATCCATCTCCGCATTGTCATTCTTCGGCTGTTCGTAAAAGTTGCCGAGGGTGGCGTTCAGGTCACGGTAGGCGGCTGCGGAGGATTGGATGGTTTGCGGCGTGGCAGGCTTTGCCCTTTCTTCCTTGCCGCCCGGATTGGCGAGGTCGAAGTCCGTACCGTCCTCCGTTCCCGCTATCTCGCGGTCGAACATGTCGCCCAGCTGCCCGATGGCACGGTTGCGGCTCTCCAGCCGCTCTTCCATCTCCCCATGCTCGTAGGCTTTCAGCTTGTCGCCGATAATCTGCCGGTTCGCCTTGTCCGCGTCTGGCATCTCGGTGTTGTAGCCGTCCGTTCCCGGCGGTTGTTCCTTGCCGGAGGAAGGGGCGAATATCAACCACATCGCCCCGATGAAGACCAGCACCATAGCAGGCAGGACTATCATCTTCTGCCGTTTCAGCCGCTGCGCCTCTGTCAGCGGTTCGCGCTCCTTTTTCGGCTTTCCCGCGTCGGGAGCGGCTTTGTTCTCTTTCGTTGATTCATTCTTCGTCTGTTCCATATAAATAAGGTGTTAAGTGATTGTCAGTTTCCACCGGGGTCGGTAGTTCCACCCGTCCGGCATGTCCCGTATCCATACGTGAGCCGTCGTTTCTGCCGATGTCATAGACGGCTCTGCCGAAGGTGTAGAGGGCAAGCATCGCGAAGGCGGCGAGCATCCCCAGCACGATGCGGCGGCGTGTTTCCGGCGGCAAACCGTCCAGATACCCTTTGAGCCTTGCCACCAGCCGTTTCCGTTTGTCGTGGAGTTTCCAATACATGCCCCACATTGATTTTCTGATACTTTTCATGTCCTGTTACCGTTTGATTGTCTGTAAATCCTTGTTCTCGATGATGGTGAACCCCTCGATGGTGAAACCGTTTGGGTTGTCGTCCGACCGCGATGCGTTCAGCAGGCGGCAGGTGGTCACGAGGCTGCGCTCGGTGACGTTGCTTTGCCGGATGATTTTCTGCGTGGCGTAGGTCACGGCACGGTAGGGATAGGCGTTGAAGTCGCACACCACGCTGTCCACTTTCAGCACTTGGTTGATGTTCCCGGCGATGATGCGGTTGTAGTACCCCTTCTCCGCGAAGTCCGAATAATAGTGGTACACGCTCTTGTCCGCCAGCAGCAGGGCACGTTTTACGTTGTGTTCAATCGCGCTTTTTTCAGGTGACAGCGTGAAGAAAAGCTCGTGGAAGCGGCGCACATGCTCCCGTGCTTCCGCCGGGCGGTTCTGCGATAAATCCTGAGAGAGAGCCAGCATCAGCGACTTGCCGTTGTCCAGCACATAGATTTTCTCCCGTTGCTTCTCTGCGAAACGGTAGGAGTTCCACACGCTCCACACCGTCACCACAGCGCACAGCGAGAGGAAGACGATACCGAACAGGCGTAGCTGCCTGAACGATGATTCGATGTTTCTGAGTGACTTAAATTCCATTCTTAATTCTGTTTCAATGATTCTACATGATTGTTATTTCAGCAATTTGCCGGCACGTCCCATCATATTGCCTGTCGCAGCTCCGGCAACACTGCCCGCCATTCCTCCGGCACGTCCCGCCATCTGGTTCACGTTGCGACCGTAACCGCCCATGCCTCCGGCTTGGATAATCCAGCCGGCAACGGTGGGAATGGTGAAGTAGCCGATGATGCCGATGCAGAGGAACACGATGTACACCCCGTCGCTCGAATCCAGCGAGAAGTTCGGGTCTGCCTGCATCCGCTCGATGTCGCTTTGCAGCATCAGCACCTGTATCTTCGCCAGTATGGTGCTGAACATGTCCGACACCGGCAGCCACAGATATACCTGTATGTAGCGGCATATCCACTGCGTGAGCGTGCTTTGGAAACCGTCCCACACCGATATGGCGAAGGCTATCGGACCGAGTATCGCCAGCACCACGAGGAAGAAGGTTCGGACGGTGTCTATCACGAGGGCGGCGGCTTGGAACAGCAATTCCAGTATCTCGCGGAAGAAGTCGCGGATGTTTTTCTTCATGTTGTACATTCCCCGGTCGATATACATCCCCGCCATCGTCACCATGTCGGAGGGCGACCAGCCGAGTTCCTCCAGCTGCTTGTCAAACTCCTCGTTGGACACGAGGTAGGCGGTTTCGGGGTTGCGCATCATCGCCTCGTATTCCAATTTGTCCTTCTGCTGGCGGTAGGTGTTCATGTCCAGCGTTTCCGCCTCCAGCATCTTTGCCGTGCCCTGTACGACGGGTGAGAGGATGCTGTTTATCGTGCCCAGCACCACAGTCGGGAAGAACATGATGCACAGACCGATGGCAAAAGGACGGAGCATCGGGAATACGTCTATCGGTTCGGCTCTCGCCAGCGACTGCCATACCCGGTAGGCGACGTAGAACAGCGCACCCAGTCCGGCGATGCCTTTCGCCACACCCGCCATGTCTCCGCACAACGGCATCATCTGCTCGTAAAGCGAACGTAGAATCTGGTGAAGGTTGTCGAAATTCATAGGCTACCAGTATCTTTCGTTCATGTTTCCGTACAGCCCCATGATGCGGTCGAGGTCGTTCTTCTTTTTCGCACGCAGGTAGCTCACGGAGATGTTCTTGTTCGTGTAGTAACTTACGAGGTTGCGGTAACGCTTCATCTTCGAGTGGCAGCGTTCCACCACGTCCATGCGCTCCTTGTCGGTCATGGAGAGCGTGGTGATGTTCACCACATTCTTCAGTTCCGTCAATACTTCGTTGCTCTCTTCCAGCAGTTTCGTGTAACCGAAAGCGATTGCCGACAGCTCTTCTGGTCTGAAATTTCCATCACGGAGCATCCTTTGGAAACTGTTTACATAAATGTCGGTGATGTCGCCTACCATCAGGATGGTCTGCTGCACCTTGCGGGCGTCCTTGACGAGATTGTTCACCGATTTGAGAGCATCGTAATACTTTTTGCCCTGCTGATAGATTTTCACCGTTTCCTGAAAGTTGCTCACCATGTTCGTGGCAGTCTTGGAGGTATGGATGATGTTTTTGGAGGCATTGATGATACCCTGCGCCAGATTGCCCGGATCGCTTACGACCCACTGTGCGCTTGCCCTGCCTGCGAAAAGCAGGCACAGGCAGATAATCATTGTTATTCTTGTTCTCATGTTACTTTGGATTTTAGTGGTTGTTATTCTTCTGTCGGGTGTCCCGGCTGCGGTTTCACCCGCACATAGTCGCCGCCCGGCGAGAAGGTCAGCACGTCCGTGGCCTCGTTATAGGACACGTCGATGCGGAAGCCGGTGTTCATGAACAGGTTGCCGGTTTTCTCCTGCAAGAGATAGGTTTCCGGTTTCAGCTTGCGGCGCAGACCGCTCCGGCGGAACACCGTCACCTTGTAGGCTTCGCCCTCCTTGTAGATAAGCACGTCGGGCTTCCCCTCCACGCTCTCCCAGTTCCCGCACAGCATATCACGGCGGTTGTCGGCCACGTCGCAGGATTGCAGCATCATGACCGCCAATCCGATCAGACACTTGCTGACTTGCAGCATTTTCACTTTTGGTAAATTCATATGCGTTTTCCTTTTTTTGTTGATACATTCTGTTTTAGTTATTCCTTGTTCCTCCGCCTTTCGGCAAGCTGCCGGATGGCGGCTTCGATGTCACCGCCCAGCTTCTCCGCCAGACGGTAAACCTCCACTTTTTCCGTTTCTTCGGTAGTGTACGCCAGATACTCTTCTGCACTGACCTCGGTGGCATAGACCGCCGATTGTGTGCCACCCAAGCCTATCCACACCTCCTTGTAGAGCCGTGAAGGGTTGTTCGCCATGTTGATGGAGAGTATCTGCGACTTCTCCTTTTCCGTCAGTCCGAGCAACGCCTGTATCTGGTCGAACTTGTTCATATACTTGCGCTGGTCGAGAAGTATCTTGCAGTCGGAGTTGTTGATGATGCTCTCCTTGACCACCGGAGAACTGATGATGTCGTCCACCTCCTGCGTCACCACGATTGCCTCGCCGTAATATTTTCTGACCGTCTTGTACATATAACGTAGGTATTCAGCCATGTTTGCCGAAGAGAGGGCCTTCCAAGCCTCCTCCACGATAAGCTGTTTCCGCACCCCTTTCAGCCGCCGCATCTTGTTGATGAAGGCTTCCATGATGATGATAGTCACGACGGGGAACAGTTCGCGGTTCTCTTTTATACTGTCAATCTCGAAGACGATGAACCGCTTGCCGAGCAGATCGATGTTCTCCGTGGAGTTGAGCAGGAAGTCGTAACGTCCGCCCCGGTAATACTGCCGCATGGTGGTGAGCATGTTGTCGATGTTGAAGTCGGACTTCTCCACCTTGATGTCGCGCTGCGCCAGTTCCGTGCGGTAGTCGTCGCGCATATACTCGTAGAAAGTGTTGAACGACGGCACGATGCTACGGTCGGATTGGATACGCTCGATGTAGGCACTCACGGCACTGCCCAGTTCGCCGCTCTCCGTCTTCGTCACCTTGTCGTCCTCCGATTTCCAGAGCGTAAGAAGCAGGGTCTTGATGCTGTCCTTCTTCTCCACATCGAAGATGTAATCATCGGTGTAGAACGGGTTGAATGATATGGGCTTCTCTTCCGTGTAGGTGAAATACACGCCGTCCACTCCGCCTGTCTTGCGCCGGATCATGCCGCACAAGCCCTGATAGGAGTTTCCCGTGTCCACCAATACCACATGTGCGCCTTGCTCATAATATTGGCGCACGAGGTGGTTCATGAAGAACGACTTGCCGCTGCCCGAAGGACCCAGCACGAACTTGTTGCGGTTGGTCGTGATACCCCGCTTCATCGGAAGGTCGCTGATGTCGAGGTGCAGCGGTTTCCCTGTGAGCCTGTCCACCATCTTGATGCCGAAGGGCGAGAGCGAGCTGCGGTAGTTGGTTTCCTCCGTGAACAGGCACACCGCCTGTTCGATGAAAGTGTGGAAACTCTCTTCCGCCGGGAAGTCCGCCGCATTGCCGGGTATCGCCGCCCAGTAGAGTGTAGGGCAGTCGATGGTGTTGTGGCGCGGCACGCACTCCATGCTTGCCAGCTGGCTGCCCACGTCGTTCCTTATGTGCTTCAGTTCCTCCGCGTCGTCGCTCCACGCCATGACGTTGAAGTGCGCCCGTACCGAGGTCAGCCCGTAGGACCGGGCTTCGTTCAGGTATTGGTCTATCCACTCGCGGTTGATGCTGTTGCTCCTTGAATAGCGTGAGAGCGACTGCATGTTACGGGCGGACTTCTCGAACTTCTGCAAGGCTTCCTCGCTGTTATTTATCAGCACATACTGGTTGTAGATATGGTTGCAGGAGAGCAGCAGCCCCACCGGGGAGGCGAAGGAGAGGCGGCAGTCGCTCCGGTCGGTGGAGAGCTTCTCGTAACGGGTGTCGGTAGCCACCTTGCCCGGCAGGTCTTCCGCGTCGGAGAGGGTGTGCAGACACAGGCGGTTGTCGCCGATGCGCATCTCCCTTGCCGAAAGTTCGATGTCCTGCAAGGTGATGTCACCTTCCGGCATGAGCGAGAAGTAGCGTTCTACCAGCCCCGCCTTACCCTCCGTCCCCACAATCTCGTCGGTGGAGAGGCGGCGCAACCTGACAAGCCCGCTGTCGTTCATGATACGCTCGAACTGTTCGCAGGCTTCCATGAACTTGGTCGTGGTTTCCCTGTCCAGCTCTTTCGGGATGATGTGCCCTCGGCACAGCGTGCTGAAGTTGCTCTGCATCCGGCTACGCTCCTTCGTCGTCTTGGTCAGGTAGAGGTAGCAGGTGTGTTTCAGGTACGGACGCTCGTTGAAGTGACGCTCGAAGCTCCGTGAGAGGAAACTCATGTCGTCCTTCTGAAGCTCCGGCTTGTAGCGTTCCTTGATAAACCAGTCCTGCTTGTGAACGACGGAGTAGTCCGGCAGCACCTTGATTGCCTTGCACCAGCAGCCGTGTATCGCCTCGTACTCCGCGCCCGTCACGGTGTAAAGCTCCGGCAGCTCCACCTCGAAAGCCACCGTGATGTCGGCGTCCTTTGAGATGATGCAGCCATGCTCCACCGCAAGCAGGGGAAACTTGTTTTCCAGTGTTGTCATTTTTGATGTATTCCTCATGTCGTTTCTTCCTTTCGTTGTCGTTTGAACAGACGGGTTATCCGCCGCCGGTTGATAAGGTATCGGGGATGGCTCCGTGACGCTCCCAATTTCATCAGCCCGTGTTCGCCGTACCGGGCGTTCAGCGCGAAGGTCTGCCACACAAGGAGGGAGGACGATGCCGCGCCGAAGCCGATACATATCCACTGGTCGATACCGACCATGTAGAGGATGACGAACAGGACGAAGAGAGCCAGCAGACCTCCGCAGAAAATGAAGAGGTACTGTGCCTTCAAGCCCTTGAACTCTACCGGACGGCCGATACCCTTGTTTACCGGGTATTCAGCCATACATTATTACATTAAAGGAAGAATGAGCGCAGGATGGTGGCGGCTACAATCAGGAAGATACACGCGCCGAACCAGCTTGCTGCTGTTTTTGAGGTGTCGGGGTCACCCGATGAGAATTTTCCGTACACTTTCACGCCCCCGATAAGCCCGACGACCGCGCCGATGGCGTATATCAGTTTAGTTCCGGGGTCGAAATACGAACTCACCATAGAGGTGGCTTCGTTGATGCCCGCGATGCCGTTTCCTTGCGCGAAAGCGGAGGCGGTTGCGGCGATGAAAAGTGCCGCGGATAGGATTGCTTTTCTGTTTTTCAAGATGTTCTTGTTCATGAATTGTCCTTGTTTTTTGCCGTCGAAAGGGTGGATAGTCCTTTGTCGGGCGGTTGTTACTCTGTTACTTTACTTTGGTTTTAGTGGATGCCCGTTTGTTTCCACAGACGTGGGCGTGTCCGTTGCGGACGGGATACGCCTTGCGTTTCCTTGCCGCGTGGGTTGATGTCACTATTTCATGTCCATTCCTTTTTCAGTTGTCATACATAGTTTCGGATGTCGAAATCCTCGATGTTGTCCGGCACGATGAACTCCTTTTCGGGTTTCTTCAGCCGGATCTCGATAAGCCCCTTGATGCGGATGCCTATCTCCGAAGAGCCTTCCATCATTTTCTCGTACAGCTCCGTGCCTTCCATGTCGGTGAACACCTTCGCCGCCTTTTCACGTTCCGCCTGTGTCGCGTCCGGGTTCATGGCGGTCTTGCAGGCGTCGTCAATCTCGTCAAAGCTGCTGCCCGAAGCCCGTGGCGTGTCCGAAGCGTCTTCATCCGGTTCGTCCTCCCCGTATCCCAGTTCCTCCGGCGGCATGCTCGTGAAGGTCTCATCGAGCTTTTCCTCCGGGACTTGCGCCGGGCGGGACGCGGTTTCCGTGTTTCCGTCGTCAAAAGTAGCCTCTTCCTCCGACAGCTCAATGCCTTTTTCCAAAGTGGCGGCTTCTTGCGCCGGTATGGCAGCGATTGTCCGGGTGGATGCCATTTTGAAACGGCTCTTGCCGATGATGTCCCCCTTTGCCGTGGAAACTTCCTCATGTGCCGCTACGCTCTTTGGCCCATTCCTGTCCAACGACCGCCATAATCCGGCGATGCCCTTGAAGAAGCGGACAAGCCGCATGTCCATGATGCGCTCGTAAAGGAGCAGGAACAGGAACCATAGGTTGCAGCCGACCGATACCGCCAGCAGAATGTCTGTCATGCTGATTGTTTCATTCATATACTTCCGGTTTTAGTTAGAATACTGAATTGTAATTCCGGGCGTAAAGGCTCTTTATAGCGTCCTCGCACTGGTTGAAGTGGTGCGTCAGCACATGGTCGATGTAGGCGGACAGTGTAAGCCTATCATGCCCGATTACACGGGTGATGCGCATGATACGCTCGTGGTACTCCGGACGCACATACGCCATCTTGCCCTCCCGCGCCTTTACTTCCGGGTCGCGGATGAATAGACGTTCATAGTCCTTCTCGCAGCATTTGCCGCTCACCGGGACGGGCGACAGTATTTCCACGCTCGCCTGCACTTGGGCAAGCATGCCTCCGCAGTCCTGCTGCGGTCTTTTTTCATTCGGTGTCATTTCTTTTTCCATTTTCAAATCAGATCTTCACGTTGTTTCTTGTACAGTTCGTTGATTCTCTCCTTGTGCTGTTCCAGATGCTGGCGCAGCACGGTATCCACATAGCCGCCCACAGAGATTTCCCCTCCGGCGATGTCGTTCACGATTTTGAGGATCTTGCCGTGTACGTCGCGGCTGATATAGACACACTGGCGGGTCTTTATCTCGTTGCGGCGCAGGAACAGCTCGTTATAGTCCTCGTCCTGCCTTTTCCGGCGGCCGCCTTCCCTCTGCGCTCTCTCCCGTGTCACGGGTTGAGCCGGTGGCGGCTCCGGTGCGGCGGTGTCCTCTCCGGTCGGTACGGCTGCGGGGTCTTCCTGCGCCGGGCGTAGTGTCCCGTCCTGTGTGCGCCGCCCGATAGATGCCAACAGCAGTTCCTCGTCGATGCCTTCCGTGTTTACTTTCCTGCTGCCCATGCTCACTGCGGTCTGATGATGTCGCTTATCTCTTCGGAAAACTCACGGATGCCGCTCCCTTTCAGCAGTGCCGTGTCCATCGGGAAGATGGTGGAGCGGAAAACGCTCTTGCGCTCTTCCGAAAGGTCGCGGCGGAACTTCTTGCTGTCGGGCAGGCGGGTGGAAAGCACCGGGAAGCCCATTTCGGCTATCACTTCCTCGTAGATGCCGTACAGGTCGTTCCTCTCCCTGCCGTCCACCATCGTCCAGAACAGATGCAGCCCCTTTGTTTTCGCTTGCCCGGTTGTCATCAGCCTGTCGCGGAACATCGTGACGAATTTCAGGGTACTTTCCACGACAAAGCGGTCGGCACTCAGGGGCGTGAAGATGTAGTCCATCTGCGAGAGCGTCTTTATCACGCCGTTGCTCCGGAGTGTCCCCGGCATGTCGAAGAAAACCACGTCGGGCTTCACGACCTCGGCGGCGATCATCCTTTCCGCATCGTCGAGGGCGTTCACCGCGTTGCTCTTGATGACCGGATAGGCGTTCTTCTTTATCTTGCGGAAATGGTCGCACGCGAGAGCCTTGAAGTAGATGCTCCTGCCGATGAGTGCCGTCTCATGTTCGCGCAGGCCGTGGATGCTGTGCTGCGGGTCGTCGCAGTCCACGACGGCGACATTGTAGCCTTTCACGTTGTGCAGGTAGCTGGCGGCGAGTGCCGTGACGGTGGATTTGCCGATGCCACCTTTCTGTGTTGCGAATGCAACGAAGATTTCCTTACTCATGGTTCTATTCAGTTTAATTGTTGATGATTTTGTTTTCTGTTTACATGCGAATTGAATTACCGCATTATCCGTTTCCGTGAACAGGCACACGGGCGGGTCACCGCGTATCCGGTTCTGCGGTGAAGCGGTGCGGCGGACAAGTGATGAATGACGACACTGCGTCATGAAGTCATTGAATCCATGCGTCACCGAATTGTCGGACAACCGGGTTTCCGACGGTTCGGGTATCCGTTTCGGCAAGTGTCCGCCGAAGCGGTTGTCCGGGTATTTGAATATTCCTTTCCTCATATCTTCAAACCGTTAGTTTCTTGAATCATGCTGCAAATAAACAAGTATATTTTTGAACTTGTATCACTTCCCAAGCAAGTGGCGGCATGTTGCGCCGGTTGGCAGCCATTGGCCGGGTCAAGTATCTGTTCGTTACCGCTTTAAGAGCGTAACTTTGCACCCGGACGGCAGGGTTCGCCGATGGCGCGCGGCCCGGAGTCCTGAAAGGTATTTTCCCAATCCGTCCCCTGACGGATTTTTATGTTCACCTGAACATAGCAAGGTATGTTTTCAGCCGCTCAAAATATTTTGAGCATCCCGGAAAACGCCTTGCCCTTGCAGGGGGCGGGCTTTCCCTCCGAAGTCGGGAAGCCTTTCAGAACTGCGGTGCCGTGACCCGAAGCGGCGGCTTATGCCGTCAATCCGCTAAATCCAAAGTAATATGAAAGAGAAAAGGAAAAGCAAAGCAGGGAGAAATCCCAAACTTGATCCGGCGGTGTACCGGTACACCGTCCGTTTCAACGAGGAGGAACACAACCGTTTCCTCGCCATGTTCGGAAAATCGGGTGTCTATGCGCGGTCGGTTTTCCTCAAAGCGCACTTCTTCGGACAGCCGTTCAAGGTGCTGAAGGTGGACAAGACGTTGGTGGACTATTACACCAAGCTGTCGGATTTTCATGCGCAGTTCCGCGCCGTAGGTACGAATTACAACCAAGTCGTGAAGGAACTGAGGCTGCATTTTTCAGAGAAAAAGGCGATGGCGTTGCTCTATAAATTGGAGCAACACACCGTCGAACTCGTGAAACTGAGCCGTCAGATTGTGGAACTGTCAAGGGAGCTGAAAGAGCAGCGAGAGCAGAGCCAAACTTGTTTGGACTCTGCCGAGTCGCGTTTGAAGAAGAGTGAAACTCAAATGGAGGCGAAATGGTCGCAAAAATCAGTGTAGGCAGCTCGTTGTACGGCGCGATTGCCTACAACGGGGAGAAGATTAACGAGGCACAGGGGCGGCTTCTCACCACCAACCGCATCTATAATGACGGTTCGGGGAAGGTGGACATCGGCAAGGCGATGGAGGGCTTCCACACCTTCCTGCCACCGCAGATGAAAGTGGAGAAACCGGTGGTGCATATCTCGCTCAACCCGCACCCGGAGGATGTGCTGACCGATGCGGAATTGCAGGACATCGCCCGCGAGTATCTGGAAAAGCTCGGTTTTGGCAACCAGCCTTATCTTGTATTCAAGCACGAGGACATCGACCGTCACCATCTGCACATTGTGACGGTGCGGGTGGATGAGAACGGGAAATGTATCAGCGACAAGAACAACTACTACCGCAGCAAGCAGATTACTCGTGAGCTTGAAAGGAAATACGGGCTGCACGATGCGGAGCGCAGGAACCGCCGTCTTGACACGCCGCTATGTAAAGTGGACGTATCGGCAGGCGATGTGAAGAAGCAGGTAGGCAATACCCTGAAGGCTCTGAACGGGCAGTACCGTTTCCAGACGATGGGCGAATACCGTGCGCTCCTTTCCTTATATAATATGACGGTGGAGGAAGCGAGGGGTAACGTGCGCGGACGGGAATATCACGGGCTGGTCTATTCCGTCACGGACGACAAGGGCAACAAGGTCGGCAACCCGTTCAAGTCCTCGCTTTTCGGGAAGTCCGCAGGCTATGAAGCCGTGCAGAATAAGTTTGCCCGTTCCAAGCTTGAGATTAAGGACAGGAAACTCGCCGACATGACGAAACGCACCGTCCTTTCCGTGCTGCAAGGCACTTATGACAAGGACAGGTTTGTGTCCCTGCTCAAAGAGAAAGGCATCGACACCGTGTTGCGCCATACGGAGGAAGGGCGCATCTACGGGGCTACTTTCATCGACCACCGCACGGGGTGCGTGCTGAACGGCTCACGCATGGGCAAGGAGCTTTCGGCGAATGCCTTGCAGGAACATTTTACCCTGCCATACGCAGGACAGCCGCCGATACCGCTATCCATCCCTGTGGATGCTGCGGACAAGGCGCACGGGCAGACCGCATACGACCGTGAAGACGTATCGGGCGGAATGGGCTTGCTCACTCCCGAAGGTCCGGCGGTAGATGCCGAGGAAGAGGCTTTCATCCGGGCGATGAAGCGCAAAAAGAAGAAAAAGCGCAAGGGCTTGGGTATGTAATCGGAGTATCAACAATTAAAAAATCAATGTATGTCACAACAAGAAGACGATTTGAGGGCATTGGCGAAAATCATGGATTTTCTGCGTGCCGTGAGTATCATTTTAGTGGTCATGAACGTGTACTGGTTCTGCTACGAAGCCATCCGGCTGTGGGGCGTGAACATCGGTGTGGTGGACAAAATCCTGATGAACTTCGACCGCACGGCGGGGCTGTTCCATTCCATACTGTACACGAAGCTGTTTGCCGTCCTGCTGCTTGCCCTGTCCTGTCTGGGTACGAAGGGTGTCAAGGGAGAGAAAATCACTTGGAGAAAAATATGGACGGCACTCGCCATCGGGTCCGTGCTGTTTTTCCTGAACTGGTGGATACTGGCTCTGCCGTTGCCGGTCGAAGCGGTGACGGGGCTGTATATCATTACCATCGGTACAGGCTATGTCTGCCTTTTGATGGGCGGTCTGTGGATGAGCCGTCTGTTGAAACACAATCTGATGGAGGATGTTTTCAACAATGAGAACGAGAGTTTCATGCAGGAAACAAGGCTCATCGAAAGCGAGTATTCGGTCAATCTGCCCACACGCTTCTATTACAAAAAGCGTTGGAACAACGGCTGGATCAATGTGGTGAATCCCTTCCGTGCGTCCATCGTGTTGGGTACGCCGGGCAGCGGCAAATCCTACGCAGTGGTGAACAGCTTTATCAAGCAACAGATTGAAAAGGGCTTCTCAATGTATGTGTACGACTTCAAATTCAGTGACTTGTCCACCATAGCCTACAACCATTTGCTGAACCACCCGGAGGGCTACAAGGTGAAGCCGAAATTCTATGTGATCAATTTCGACGACCCGCGACGCTCACACCGTTGCAATCCCATACACCCGGATTTCATGGAGGATATTACGGACGCTTACGAGAGTGCCTACACGATAATGCTCAACCTCAATAAAACGTGGGTGCAAAAGCAGGGCGACTTCTTCGTGGAGTCACCTATCATTCTGTTTGCCAGTATTATCTGGTATCTCAAAATCTATCAGAACGGGAAATACTGCACGTTTCCCCATGCCATCGAGTTTTTGAACCGCCGTTACGAGGATATTTTTCCGATACTGACTTCCTATCCCGAACTGGAGAATTACCTTTCCCCGTTCATGGATGCTTGGCTCGGAGGGGCTGCGGAGCAGCTCATGGGGCAGATAGCGTCGGCAAAAATTCCGCTTTCGAGGATGATTTCCCCGCAGCTCTACTGGGTGATGTCG
Source organism: Porphyromonas pogonae (assembly GCF_036320655.1). Taxonomy (NCBI): domain Bacteria; kingdom Pseudomonadati; phylum Bacteroidota; class Bacteroidia; order Bacteroidales; family Porphyromonadaceae; genus Porphyromonas; species Porphyromonas pogonae. The sequence continues at coordinate 1,691,852 of NZ_CP143258.1, read as the reverse complement.
GACAGCGAATTTACGCTGGACATCAACAATCCCGAAGAGCCGAAAATCCTATGCGTGGGCAACAATCCCGACCGTCAGAACATTTACGGGGCGGCTCTCGGTCTGTATAACTCCCGTATCGTGAAACTCATCAACAAGAAGGGGATGCTGAAGTCGTCGGTCATCATCGACGAGCTGCCCACGATATACTTCAAAGGGTTGGACAATCTTATAGCTACCGCCCGAAGCAACAAGGTTGCCGTGTGTCTGGGCTTTCAGGATTTCAGCCAGTTAGTGCGCGACTACGGCGATAAGGAAGCAAAAGTCGTGATGAATACGGTCGGTAACATTTTCTCCGGGCAGGTGGTAGGAGAAACGGCAAAGACACTATCGGAGCGGTTCGGGAAGGTGTTGCAGAAACGGCAGTCTATCTCCATCAACCGGCAGGATGTTTCCACCTCCATCAACACGCAGATGGACGCGCTTATCCCGCCGAGCAAGATTTCCGGGCTTACGCAGGGTATGTTTGTCGGTTCGGTGTCCGACAACTTCAACGAGCGCATCGAGCAGAAGATTTTCCACTGCGAGATTGTGGTGGATGCCGAGAAGGTGAAGCGGGAGGAAAGTGCCTACAAGAAAATACCTGTCATTACCGATTTCACGGACGAGGACGGAAACGACCGCATGAAGGATACGGTGCAGGCGAACTACCGGCGCATCAAGGAAGAGGTGAAGCAGATTGTGCAGGATGAACTGGAACGCATCGCAGGCGATGACAACCTGAAGCACCTGTTGCAGTAGAAATAAAAAAACAGAGGTGGCGGAAAATATCTCCGTCACCTCTTAAAATGAAGAACGCCTCCCAAGTATGCTGTCTTACGATGCGCCCAGGAGGTTTATTGTATTGCTTCTCTTTTTGTTTTTCCGCACCTGTAAACAGGCACTTTTTTCATTTCCAAATCGGCTCTTCTTTCCAGCGGTTGAAGAAGCCTATCTTGTAGATGGGCACATCCGCATACTCCTCAAACAATGCCAGCAGTTTCTCTTTGAACGTATGCCCCTCGTCTATGGCATTGCAGAGATATAACATTGCCGTAATCACATAGAACGGTTTTTTCTGCTGTACCTCGGTCAATGGACGGGAAAGCCATGTCATTCGCGGATTATGAATTTCACAAGGCCGTTTGACCATGTTCCGACTCCATATTCTGGAATGGTGCGCGATTATGTTGCGCATATATGAAATGGCTTCAAGCCATCCCGAAAGTTCATTGTGTAGATTCAGCCCCATATCATTGGCTATTGCTGATTTTTCGGGCAGTTGGTGGTTAAGGTTCTTGTATATCTTGGAAAGTGTGCCGAATGTGGCCACTTCAAATATAATCCACGCATCCGGGTGTTCGTCAAGCGTCTTTTCACCGCTTGCATCAGTCACAAGGTGCTTGCGCCTGTAGTCTTTCACAAAAATCTCATTGCTCCGTAAGAATTCTTCTATCAGTTCTTTGAGGTGCTGTGTGTGAAAAGCGACATCAGCAAACAATCTCGGGTCACGATACCACAGCCCTCCGTAGGATTGTGAAAGATGATAAATCATCTTTGTGCGTAGCGTGATTTCTATTGTTTCGATGGCATCAAATAAAATAAGGCGCAGTTCCTTGTCGAAATAATAGCGTGTGATTACATCTTCCAGTTTGGAATCCGGCTGAAACAGATGATTGGCTCTATCGGACTGCATGTCCCACCAATATCCCTTCAAACGATAGTAGCTGATATGAGCCAAATGTCGGGCAGCGAAACCTTCATCGCCGACAAGCATTCCTCTTTGTTTGAGCAGTTCTATTTGTTCATCAATGGAACGTGATTCCTTATTTGCCATACCGTTATAAAAAAGAATGACCCGCCGGCAGATCTTACGGTATGCCAAACGGGTACTGTTATCGTTGAACACGGTCAGAACCGCATGTCTTCTTAATTGTAGATGCAAAGATAAGACTTTTTTATGTAACGACAAAAAATAAGCCGATTTTTCATTCAAACGATGAAAAGGTATAGAAATACTTACCGTCTTTTTATTTCCAGTTCCTCATCGCGCATCATCCTCTCATTCAGTTTCTCCTGCATCCTGTCAAGGAAGTAGGTGCGGCTTTCGTTCTTCCGGCGTTTGATATCGGTGTAGAAGCGGTAGCAGTCCTTCGACTCAACCCCGAATATCTTGTAAAGAAGCGGGGCAAGCTGTTTGAGCGGCATATTGCCGTTGTTGATACAACCCATCTCGTCGATGCCGTAGATAAGCTCCACGAGGTCTATGGCGTTGCCCGTCCATTGCAGGAGGCTGGCGGTGTTTTCAGTTGCGTTGTTGGCGGATATTAGTGGCGGCACTTGGGGCGTGGCAAGGAATTTTTGCATCTTCCTGATGAAAGACAGGGCCTTGCTGATGTAGGCGGCAATCTCTTTTCTTTCTTCTGATAGATTGCGCACGGGATGGTGCTGCAACTCGATTTCGATGTAAGCAAGCGCGATAATGGTAAGGTTCGCATCCATGCCGCCGTTACACAGTTCAATCACTTGGGTGGCGAAAGCCGTATATGCCGTTTCCATATTGCAGTCACCGGCTTCGTTTATCAGGCGGAAGAAGTCGGTTTCCGCCAGCAAGAAATAATTCATGGTTCTGTCAATTTTGAAAATTACACTTTGTTTTCTGCGTGCGCACATAAATATAATTGGCAAAACATGTGTCAGAAAGCAAAAAATCCGGCACCGGCTTTTTCAAGGTGCTGGAATTCAGTGGTATAAAATTCAATATTTTTCCAAAGGAATGAATTTATACGGGATTAAATTGTTCATAATCAGAACATTTCTTCTATTTCCGAAAACAAAATTGTATGACTGCCGTACATTTTGGCTGTCTTGCTTATTTGTCAAGGGTGTAGATACTTCGGCATACACCGTTAGGATAGCTTTTCACAGAGGAAAGCGTCCAGTGTTGCTTTGGCAGAGCCGATTTGAAAAAATGCCGCCCACTTCCTAAAATGAAAGGAACGTTGTATAGTATGATTTCATCCACAGCGTGCATACGCAGTAGTCCGTTTATATAATCTGCCGTATCCGGTGTGGCTTCCGCGAGGTAACGGATGTTTGTGCCGTCTTTTCTCCATTCGTGCAGCATTGAAATGGAATAGTCCGGTGTCACACGGTAAAGGGCTTTCTTCCTGATTTCATCAAGACCGCAACGGTCAAGGCACAAATCCTGATGTGTTTTATCATATAACTCTGAAGAAAGACATCCGTCCATCGTCAGTACAGCGAGAATCTGAACTTTACCCATAATCGTTTCTTTTCGTTAGGCAAGGGTAAAAAAGTAGCGTGCAATTCACACTACCTTCAAGCGATGGCTCTGGTAAAGCCTTTACGGAGAGTACGTGAATGCACGCTATGCGTAAGCATAGCATAAGCATCACGCAATCGTCTCCGTAGTTCCAATTTACCAGATTTTCGCTTGAAACGCCTTGCGGTCTTATCCTATATGTTGGCGGCGAAAAGCTCCTGCCAATCGCCGTTTTTCTCAAATGTTATGCAAAGATAGCCAAATTCAGTGAATTACAGGCTATGATTGCTTGAATTTATATTTAAGTCCATACTCTTCAAGTTTGCTGTATAGTGTTGTCCTGCCTATTCCGAGCAGTTCGGCGGCGACACTCCGGTTGCCGTTTGCCTGTTTCAACGCACGCAATATCCGCTCCTTATCCTCCGCGTCATTGCGCAAGGCGAAGCTGACAGTAGAGGTCGGTTTCGTCACGGCAAGTTCCAGATGCTCTTTCATGACAACACCTTCCTGCGCCTGCAATACAGCACCCATAACTTTCTGCCGAAGTTCCCGCACGTTGCCCGGCCATGTGTGGGTCAGTAACGCTTTTCGGGCTTCGGAACTGAAACCGCTCACATTACACTCCAGTTCCTTGTTGGCTATCTCGCGGAAGAACTCCGCAAGCGGCATGATGTCCTCCTTACAGTCACGCAAAGGCGGCACGGTTATCACGAAGTCATGCAAGCGGTAGAGTAAATCCTGTCGGAAACGCTTTTCATTCACCGCTACTTCCAAATCCTCGTTGGTGGCGGCGATGATGCGGACATTGAAACTCCTGTCCGATTTGTCACCAACCGGGCGATACCGCCTCTCTTGTATGGCACGGAGCAACATCTGTTGGGTTTCCAACGCGAGGTTTCCCACCTCGTCCAGAAACAACGTGCCGCCTTCCGCTTCATGGAAATACCCTTTCTTGGTGCTGTCCGCACCTGTAAACGCTCCCTTGACGTGTCCGAAGAATGCCGACGGCGCAAGTTCTTTTGAGAGTGAACCGCAGTCAACCGCCACGAAGGGTTTGCCCGTACGTTTGCTCTTGTCGTGCAGGTGGTGGGCGATATGTTCCTTGCCCGTGCCGTTCTCTCCGAATATCATCACGCTCATGTCGGTTGCTGCTACCAGCCTTATGCGGTGCATGATTTTCTGAAAGGCGGAACCTTCACGGGCGAACACGGGCATACGGGATTGTCCCGCCTGCCGTTCTTTCTGTATGGAACGGAGAAGAGGGACAAGTTTATCCTCCACAAGTTGTTTGGGGATATAGTCTATCGAACCGAGCTTCATGCTTTCCACTGCGGTATGCACTTCGGCATAGTCTGTCATGATAATGAAAGGTTGCATCTTTCCCTCCTTTCGCATCCAGCGCAAGAGGTCTATGCCGTTACCGTCAGGCAGGCGCAGGTCGGCAACCACGATGTCATTATCCGTCGCCTGTTGCAGATGTTTCTTCGCTGTTGACAGGTGGTAAGCCTTCACGGTACGGTAGCCCTCCCGTGACAGCATGTTGCAGACAAACTCGCAGTACACGATGTTGTCTTCCACCACAATTATTTTTGTCTTATCCATTTTCGTATTTTCTCCTTTCCTCTTCTGCCAACCGGATTATTTCCGCTCCCTTGTTCAACACGGCGATCACGGCATGGCTTAACACTTCTTCATCTGGGATTACATCGCTATGAAGCAATCTGTAAAGTTCCCTCAACGGTTGGTCAGCACGGAGTATCTCCCATGAGCTACGCAGGTGGTGTGTCAGGGAATCTAACTTTCGCAGGTCTTTTTCTGTTGCCGCTTCCCGTATTGTCTGCATCTCCTTTTCGGTTTCCGTCATCAACTTTTCCAGCATAACGGCTTCATTGCCGTAGGACAACAAGGCTGAAAAATCCGGTTTCCCGTCCGGTGTTTCTTTTATGGCACACCTGTCGGAAACCTCCATCAACTCCGATATGGAGAACGGCTTGAACAGGCATCCGGCAAAGCCTTTTGCCAATAGTTCCCCTTTGTTACAACTGCCCGAAGCGGTTGCCACAACCACCGGGATTGTTGGTGAATTGCCCACGTTGGACGAACGCAATAGTTCCAGCAATTCGAAACCGTTTATACCGGACATATTCAAGTCTGTCAGCAACAGGCTGTATTCTTTCTGGCGTATCATTTCCATCAGTGCCGCAGCATCGGTGCAAGTGTCGCAGTGTATTCCTTCTTGGGAATACATCTCTTTCAGCATCAGAAGTAATACCTCATCATTGTCAATGGCGACAACATCATGGAATTTATTGTTATGATAAACAGGTGTATTGCTTGTATATCCAAGCTGTTCTTCAGCTTCCTGCATAGAAATTTCAACTGTGAAACGACTGCCTTTCCCTTTCTTGCTGTCCAAACGGATTGTTCCGCCAAGCATCGACACAATATTACGCATTATGGCAAGCCCAAGCCCGAAACCCTCCTTTGCGGCGGCATTTGATAGACGTTCAAACGCACCGAACGCTTGTTTCTGTTCCTCTTCTGTCATGCCTGTACCTGTATCTTCAACGACCAGTGTCAGAACTCCATTGTCATATTCAGTAATCAAAGAAACACCGCCTTCTTCTGTGAACTTGACAGCGTTTGACAGCAGGTTATTCCCGATTTGTATTATTCGCTCTTTGTCGGTCAATACAATGGCATCGTGTCCAGTCTTCACGGACAAGGACAACCCTTTGTTCACGGCAACAGGCATGAACTCCGTTTCAAGTGTGTGCGTGATTGCAGAAATCCGGCAGGGTGACAGACGGGGCTGTTCCTTGCCGTTGTCCAGGCGGAAGAAGTCAAGCAAAGTGTTGAGCATATCCCGCATACGGTCGGAGGATTGCAGTATATTTTGGATATATTGCCCATTATTACCGCTATTGCATTCTTTCCGCAAAAGTTCGGTATAGCCGGTTATTGCCGTCAGTGGTGTACGCAACTCATGGGTAATAGTATGTACCGCTTTCTTTCGGGAGGTTATGAGTACCTCATTTTGTTGCACGGACTGTTCCAATTGCTCGATCAAATCCGTTGTCTTGCGTTTGTATCGTTTAATGTTCTTTGCATCACGGTGTATGATGATATCGGAAATGACCAACAGCAAAAGAACAAATCCCATCAAGCCGCCTATCTGCATAAATGATTTTTTACGCATGGCTGTTATCTCGCTTTCTCTATTTTGTAAATCAGATTGTACCTTCTTTTCGATTTGGCAAATCAATCCTTGCAGTTGTCTGTTAAGTTCTGCATTACGGGCAGCAAGACTATCGGCTTGTTCTGACAATCGACGGCTCTGCGCTTTCTGTTCGTTGACCATGTTTCTATTGGATGAACGGAGCGTAGTCGTTGTTGTCGTTGGCTTCGTTCCCTCTTTTTTGCCGAAGATGCTCAAGAAACCTTTTCGTTTTGGCTTTTTGGACTGTTCCTGCACACTTTTCTGCACAATAACCGGAATTTGATTGGCTATCTTCTTGTTAATAGATTGTTGTTCATCCATTAACCGGACTATCTGGAACATCTGTCGTTCCTTATCCTCTAAAAGACTGCGCACACTATCGATGCGCTCTGCTGGATAGGTGGCCTTGAAACGGCAGAGCATACTGTCCATTGCCATACGCCGTGCATGGTAATGCTCGATATCTTTATCGTTCCATTCCAGTATTGTTTCACCCAATAGAGAAAATTTTATCATTTGAATATTGATATTGTTTATTTCTTTTCGGAGCTCGTCTATTTTTTTATTGCCAAGTTCTAATGCTTCTATCTCCTGCCATTCATAGAGGCTATTATATGCCATACATCCGATAAGAATGGAGATAAGTATATATCCCAACCGTATTGCCTTATAGAAATTTCCTGACCGCTCCATTATTTTGATGACATTGATTTTTGAAACATGAATAAAAGTTTATCTTTTTCGTTCATACGGATATTATCAGAATAATCGCCTTTTGTTATTTGATACCCGCATGGCTTAACCATAAAAACGCCTAAGCCCTTAGTGTATGAACTTACTTCTGAGGCGTAGTCTTTACTTGTATTTAATGGAACTTTCCCTTTAATATGACACCACTCATTATTGCAACTGATGTCTTCAATCTCAGACATCATTTTTTGCAAATCTGTAATAGCTTTGGAACTTGCCGATTGGGGTATCTGCAACTCAAAATAGAGCATCGGTTCGAGGATGTCCACACCTGACTGTTGCAAGGCCAGCCTGAAGACATAAGGGGTCAGCTGTCTGAAATCAGCAGGTGTACTTACCGGGCTATAATACTCGGCTTGAGTAAAAGTTACTTTCAGATCAGTCACTTCCCATCCATGTAAACCAGATTGGCAAGACATACGAATCCCTTCAAAAACGGCATTTTGAAAAGAATGGTTCAGATAACCATAGGAGATGTCACTTTCGATTTGCAACCCTGTCCCTAACGGTAAGGGTTCAATAGTCAGCCCTATTGTGGCCCAATAAGGGTTGGGCGGCACTTCGATCTGAATAATCTTATTCACCTTTTTTATAGGTCGTTCTTTGTAGATAGTCTTGATCTCATCAAAATGGACCTTGACGGAAAATCGTTCTTCCAGCAATGTCTGTATGATTTCCTTTTGTGTCAAACCATATAACGAGATTTCCAATTCATCACTATATGAGTTTATGGAAAAGGACAAAGACGGGTCTTCAATCCACAATGTATTCAGAGCGGATATCACCTTGCTTCTCTCTTCGGGCCTGTCTGGCCGGACGGAGGATTTGAGAGCGGGATGCTGACGAGATAACCCTTGAATCAAACAAGGTTTAGCACCTAAATAATCTCCGATTCGAAAATCTTCCATATCTTCTACAATCGCGATATCATTGGCCCCCACTTCATCAACATTTATCTCTCTGCCCTGATAAATAGTCTTTAGATTTTTAATCTTGATGAATTTTTCCGAATCGTTGATTCTTACAATGTCTCGAAGTCTCAGACTTCCGTCAATTATTTTTAGAAAACTTCTTTTATGTCCTTTGGGGTCATGCTCTATCTTATAGAGATAAGCTGAAAGTCTGTTTGAGACTGATTCTGGAGGAAGTATAAAAGAAGAGATGGCGTCCAACAACTCATTGATACCGATATTGAACATTGCTGATCCATGTAGTACCGGATAGACTTTGGCTTTTGCCACAAGATCGATTATCGTATTCCAATAATCAGCCGGTGAAATTTCGCTATCCGCCAAATATCGTTCTAATATATTGTCGTCATGGTTGCATACAAATTCTTTGTATTCTTCCTTTATATATGTTTGGGAGCAAATCGGATAAACCAATCCATCGACAATAGTTTGCATAAACAGGACATCTTGAGACAGATTTGTTTTTATATCCAGATACAAACGCTCTAAATTCACACCGTCACGGTCAATTTTATTGATAAATATAATTGTCGGGATTTGCAGTTTTTGTAAAGTATTGAACAGCAACTTTGTTTGCGCTTGTATGCCTTCCTTTGCGGATAAGATGAGGACTGCTCCATCAAGCATTTTGAATGTCCGCTCCACTTCCGCAATAAAATCCATGTGTCCCGGAGTGTCAATGATATTGCATTTCACACCATTCCTGATAATAGATGTCGTAGAAGCCCGAACAGTAATTCCTCTACGTTTCTCTATATCCATAGAGTCTGTTATGGTGTCACCATTATCCACACGGCCGCACTTTTCCGTTGCTCCACTGGCAAACAGCAGATTCTCGGTTACGGAAGTTTTTCCTGCATCAATGTGAGCAAGAATTCCTAAATTTATAATATTCATTTGGATTAAGCAATAATATACTACAATAGATGCATTGTCGAAATGCACCTTTTAATACCTCCTCGTAGCATGTGAGAACTACAGGATTACTAACTCGTATTAATATGTATATTATTACTGCCGCATAACGATTACAAAATTACACAAAAAAATATATCTAACAAAAGTGGGAGGATTTTTTAACTTTTTACCATAGACATTTTATTAGGGAAGCGTAGGTTCAACTGGCAAGTACAAATAAGTAGAAATGTTTGAACAACACCGTTTTAGGAAGTTGAAAAATCAAGTTTCTCTCTCGGTATAACGTTTATTTTGGCCAATATCTTCTTTAGTTTGGCATTTGAGTATTTCCCATTCGTGTTCTATTTAGCTCCTTATTATGAGTATGTAGCAAGTTGCTTATCAAATTCAGCCTCTTTGAGGGTCAAATATGGTTTTGCAAATGGTGACTGACAAGACATAAACAAGGTCAGCAGGATTTTTTACATAAATGAACATGAATGTATATAACCTAAAATAAGAATAAATTTTAATAAGGGCTGCCCAAAAAGAAAAAAATGCAGTTGCCATCCTACAGATACTTGCAGAAAGGATAAAATTTACTTTTAGACCTTTTGGGATAGCCCTTATTAATACTTCAGATAAAATTCCTAAGGTTATATTTTCAATCCTTTGGACCGGGTTTCCTCCTTGGCATACAGTCCTGGACGCCCGATTATGACATGGTTGGCAACGATACTATCCGCCGGACTGCGTATCTGCGGCGGTGCATTTTCGGGATATTGCACCTGCCTGTTCCGCACATCTTCCGCTTCCGGTTTGACCTGTTGCCCCTCGTTCTCCTTTTCGGCGACTTCGGGCGTGGGCGGCGCAAGCTCCAGCTGTATCTTGCGGTCAAGGGCGGCAAGTTCGGACTTCAACTGCTTCAACTCGTCCTCCTTCTTCCACACCTTGCCAGCTATCTCCTGCAACTGCGGTATCTCCCTTTTCAGTACCTCGTTCTTCGCCTTATACTGGTCGATGATTGAGGGTATCCTCTCAATCGCGTTGAGGAAATTGCGGGCGGCAGCCAACGGGTCAGCCAGCGCCAGATGCCCGTTGTTGTAGGTGTACTTGTAGTTTCCCTCTATCACGAAACGGTTGTCGGTAAACTCCAATCCCTCTTTGAGTATCCTTTCGCTCACCACCTTTATCGGAAAACCGTAAAGCTCTCCGACCTGCGTGTAAAGCCCGCCCGTAGTGGCGTTTTTCGCTATCTCCTGCAAACGCTTTCCGATAACCTTCTCATCGGCGGAATCCACACCGTCCACCTTAATTATATTAAGGCGGTTGCCCTCCTTGTCGGTCTGCACCACCGACAGGAAGCGGTTCCAGTCCTCCGTCATGGCATCTATGAAAGCCGTGTTGTTGCGCAACTCGCCGGTCTTTGACTCCAGCTTGAACTCCGAATCACGCTTGCCCTTGTTGAACGACTTGCGTTCCCCTTCGAGCGATGCGATCCGCTTCTCCAGTTTCGCCTTATCCAAAAGGTCGGTGTTGCCGGATAACAACGCCATGTACTCCGAGAAGTTCATGCCCGATTTCTCGTCCATTGCCCCCTCGTCGATGGTACGCGCCCCCATAGCACCGCTTTTGAGCTGCGAGATGAAAGTTTGCTTGCAGTGCAGGAGGTTGAACTTGTAGCTGTCCAGTGACTTCTCCACCGCGTAGATGATTACATCCACGTTGTTCCCGGCGAAATGCTTGGCAATCTCATTTCCTGCCCTAACTCCGCGTCCGTCACGCTGTTGCAGGTCGGATGGCCGCCACGGTGTGTCCAAATGATGGATTGCCACACACCTTTTCTGCGCATTCACACCCGTTCCGAGCATGGAGGTGGAGCCGAACAGCACACGCACCGTTCCGGCATTCATGGCGTCTATCACCGCCTTCCGCGCCTTGTCGGTCTTGCACTCCTGAATGAAGCGCACCTCGCTTGGCGGTATGCCGTAGTCCTCCGTCAGCTTGCGCTTGATTTCCGAATAGACGTTCCACCCATCGCCCGGCTGATATGTCCCCAAGTCCGAGAAAACGAACTGCGTTCCCTTTTGCGCGTCGTATTTTTGGTAATATTCCGCGATCATCTTGGCACAGTGGCTCGCCTTGTTGTCGGGATGGTCTTCATAATTCGGGTCTATCATGCGCATGTCGAGTGCCATTTTCCGGGCATAATCAGCAGCTAAGAATTAAGGGAAACGGAGGGAAAAGTAGGGAATGTAACTATTTGAAATATCATCATTTAGCATTTTCTTACTATTTTGAGAGTAAGCAAAAACGAGCATCAAACGGCAGGAGTTCCGTGCCTAAACTCTGCACCAAAAACGCAAGAAACAGAGAAACGGCGTAAGTGTCTGAACCATCGGTGATAACTTCATTATTCTACCCTCCGCAGCAAGCAGTAAAAAAGCAAGATATTGTGTACTTAGGAAGACTTTCCGTTACGAATACGTTACCTGTTTTTCAGTTGCGGCAACCATTCAACCAACGAATTTTCTTCTGACTGAAACGATTCGGAACGATTCTGACAAACAAGGCTATGTTATCTTGGTTTTATACCCGGAATCCGTTTCTTATTCATTAATCCACAATACTTTGCGTAACGTTGATTAGCTCTATAACAGTTAATTTTGTAACCTGTAAAAGAGTTAATTATGCAAGCAGTAAAAGTAAGCTTTTACCTCAAACGAAATGAGGAGAAAGCAGACGGAACAATCCCTATTCTGGGACGTATCCGCATCGAAAAATCAATGGTGCAATTCAGTACCAAAGTTTATGTTCCCGTATCCCTTTGGGATACTAAATCGGGCAGAGCAACCGGCAAAAGTAAAACCGCCCTTACTGTCAATACATCCTTAAACAAGATTTGTGTCGCCATCCATTCCGCATACAAGGATTTGCTGGTGAAAAAAGAAAACATTTCCGCCTTGGAAGTAAAGAACACCTTTCAGGGAATTGCTTCCCAACAGGATACCCTTGTCAAATACTTTGAGGCTCATAATGAGAAATTCTTACAAAATGTAGGCATAAACCGTGCAGAAGGAACGTATAAACGCTTCCTTACCTCTTTGGGACATCTGAAACGTTTTATGCGAAAGAAATATAATATTTCCGACATACCCTTTCAGGCATTGACTCCTTCCTTTGTTCCCGATTATGACTACTACCTGCGTATTGAACTTGGTCTTGCTTGTGGAACAATAATCAATACAATCGTTCATCTGCGGAGAATCATCAAAATAGCGATAAACAATGGCTTGGTTCGCAACGATCCATTCATTGACTACAAGTACATTGCCCAAGAGCCTATTCCCAAGTCATTGACTTCGGATGAATTACAAACCTTGATAAAAGCGAAGCTGTCTCGCCCGAATTTGAACTTTATTCGAGATATGTTCTTATTTTCCTCATTCACAGGCATCGCATTCAGCGATATGCGTAATTTGACTGCAAAAAATATTTCCAGAGCTGAAGATAGAGTCTGGTGGATTCATCTCAATCGTAAAAAGACTGGAGCACCCTGCCATATCCCTCTATTGGAAATACCACTTCAACTCATCAAAAAGTATCGTGGAATAGCCAAAGATGGCAGGTTATTTCCGATGATAAGTTGCAGTAAAACCAATATCTACCTGAAACGAATCGCTAAGGAATGCGGTATAGACAAACGAGTCACCTTCCACCTTGCAAGACATAGCATTTCGTCTTATGCGCTATATACAAGCAAATTATAAACTGAATTTTTCCGATAGGTAACGAATTAGAAACGAGCGAGGTACTTTATTCCGCTTCACTTTGCATAAAATATAAAGAGCGACTTAACTTTCACAAAGGTACAAAATTAACATCAACAATAGTCGTTTTTATCTGTGATTTTTATTTTATTTCGACAGTTAAATCTCCTATTGTAGAACTTTTGAAAATGACTTTAGATTTCTGATCTAGGGTAATTGGTAAATCTAAATATTTATTTGAGTGTTCACTGTGAATCGGTATTATACATAGCCTAGGATTTGTGAGTTCACAAACTTCTGTAAGGCATTCTCGAGATGCGTGCCCGCTAGTGTGTAACTTGCGTAAGTTCGCAAATTTAGAAACAAAATCAAGGCATTCTCGTTTTGCATGGCAACTCGAAGTATTTATATATTCACCCCACATTGAAAATATTACAACTGTATTATTTGGATTGATTTTTGGCAATAGCTTATCGACCCAATATCCAAATTTATCGGTACAGCGTACCAGCATTGTAAATCCGTTATGCCAGATATCTGCTTGTTTGCTTTCAAATGTAACCACATCTCTAAAATTAAATAGATCAGTCTTGATTTTGCCTGCTGTTTGAGAGAAAATATCGAATATGTCTTTCTGAAACTCGTCACAGATAAAGGGGGCTTGTGGACGAACCGCTCTATGTGCTGCATAAATGCTTGTCAACCTCTCTAAATCGGTTGAAGAGCAAACTACAAAGCAGTTTTTATAATCTTTCATAGTATGAATAAACTCCTGTTTCAATTCATTCTCATGCCGAACTTGTTCATCTCTACGAGATAGCATCGTCCCTTCGGTTATCAAAATATCAACTTGTCTGATGTGTGTTTTAAGAACTTTCGTAAGCCCTTTACCAAAATAGCCATGATCTCTGAAATCGCCTGTGTGCAACACCCGCTTGCCATCAGCTTCTATCAGAAGCATAAAAGATTCATACGCAGAATGGCTCACAAAATAAGGCGTAATGATAATATCGCCAACGATAAACGTTTTACCTCCGCTCATCGCTTTCATAAGACTGATTGCCTCTACTTCCTGAGCAGAAAGTTCTTTTCGCCCTTTTATTTGCCCTAACTTCCTGTGTTTGCAGAGTGCGACTTGTTGTGCTGTCTCCCCGATATATTGATCTTTGTCTTTAGGGACAAGGTTAAATAACCCAATGTGATCACCATGATAGTGAGTATATATTACTGCATTGATTTTGGATGTAAGTTTCTCAATTTCTTCTTTTGTTGCGAGAGGGTCATTTATATTACCCTCGTTGTCAGGCAAATTTTGTCCCAAGTCTATCAATATACGAGTATTATTTGTTGCAATCTCCGTAATACTTCCCCCAATCTGGTCTATGCCTCTATGAATTGTTATTTTCATTTTCCGTAATTACTTTTTTGCTCATTAATAATGGCAATAATCTCTTCTCTGAACCAAAGAGGAGAGATAACCTCCACTTCTGCACCATGTGAAAGTAACTCTTGACGAAAGTCGTATGTTGGCTTAATATAATAACGGAAAACTGTATAATCTTTAGTTTGCTCTATCATTTCTTGCGAGTGATGAAGTGGAAGTGATTCTAAATACCGATTCTTTTTATCTCCATTAAAAACTTTTATAGCAACAAATTCTGCTTTACCGTAATTGCTGATACCAAAGCTGTTTATAAAATATTCTTCACCATCAAAATCCTTAGGTAATGCAAATTTATTTTCGGTGATTTGGAGTGACTGCACACGATCAAGCGAATAAATACGTATCTCCTCTTTAGCACTATTACCAACTACATACCATCGCTGTTTGAAAACTTTTACACAGTAGGGATGAACCTCAAACGTGTGTGGTTTGTCATGCCAATAGTTTTGGTAGACTACCTCCACAGTCAAATTATCACGCATAGCCTCAATAATAGGAGTCAAAAACTGCTGCCCGCTCGGAATGTGTTCAAAGAGAATTCTATTTTTCAGTTTATGACTTTCATTGATCAGGTTATTTACAGCAAATGTATTCATTAGCCATGAGCGTACACCTCCACGTTTCAAATCATCGGAATTTTCTATATAGTAGACATAGCCATTTTTCTTATCACACTCAATATTTATATCAAACATCTGCTCAATAGCTTTGCGATGGTTGTGAAACGTACGCAATGGAATATCTTCGCCTGATTCATTTAATATTGATCGAGACCATTTATCATTAATAGCCTCAAATGTAGTCTTGCCTGCTTGATAAACTGTGTCAACAAGCCAAACGTAACGATTAAACAGATTTGCAGTATTCTCTTTTGATGAAGTTCTTCCTTTTATCATATTATCTAACGTATTGAAAATTTCTAAAATTGTTATATTCTAAAACCAATGCGTTGTCTTTCTGTTGCTTTATACAATAGCTCTGACCTACAGTAGCTATGCAATGTCTCCAACGTAGGTTCTACTCCGCCAATAATGACATCAACTGTTCGTTTACGAGCGACATTTTCAATTTGCCCTCCACTGAAATCATAACTACGTGCCAATTCTTCAGCATCAGCATCTGATAAAGACATTATTGACTTCCATATTGATTGCTTAGCTTCCAATGTGGGACGTGAAAACTCAATTTTGTATAAAAATCTTCGTTCAAAAGCCTTGTCTAAATTTTGAGTAAGATTTGTAGTTGCAATCATTATCCCATCAAGAGTTTCCATCTCCTGAAGTATAATATTTTGGATTGAGTTCTCCATCTTGTCAACACCTCTTTGAGCTGCCTCTTGACGGATGCCAATAATGGCATCAGCCTCATTAAAAAGAAGAATTGGAGCAACCTCATAACTACGCACGTATTCCCGATATCTATCGAAAAGGGCTTTTATGTTTTTCTCACTTTCACCGACCCAACAGCTCTTTATTTCAGAAACGTTGACAATCATAATATCTCGTCCTGTTTTCCTCGCAATTTGATATGCAGTTTCTGTTTTTCCTGTTCCAGGAGAGCCATAGAACAGACAGGCAAAACCTTTGCGCATACCGCTATCAGATAGGCGATTTTGAATATTTTGAAAGTTGCTATTTTGAAGTAAATTCTCTAGCTTGTTAATTTGTAATGTTTCGCTGGCATTATAGTACAGTTCTTTAGGGGCAATAGTAGTATGCAATAAAAAATCTCGCATCGGCTTCACTTCAATATCTTTCAACTTGTAGTCAGATAATAATTCTTTTTTTGCTTTTGAAGTTAGTTTGAAATATTCGTGATTCTCAAATCCGCCATCGTTGATAAATTCAATTAAATTATAGCCATTTTTCATCAGTAAGTGCTCTCCACGCCCCATATCTCGTTTGGTAACCATCTGCGATCTTTTATCCCCAAGAAGGTCAATAAAGTTATGAAATCCAACCATATTATCATCATCATTTACAAGTAGAGAGCAAAATGTAATAAGAATTAGAAAGTTGTCAGAATCATGATGATATGGACGTACTTTTTTGCAAAATTCGAGGTGTTGATTTTGCTCTATAATGTAACTTAAATCATCAATGATAGTTCGATATGAACACTCTCCATCATCACGCAATTTAATTAGTTTTTCAATTGTAATAAATAATGAATCTTTGTCTAAATTGATGTATTGGGTAGGAACATAAGGGGTCTCCTTGCGAACTGCTTCAATAAAATCGCTTGGTACACAGAATTGGCAAGTTTTATCATTCTGCCTAGCACGGATATACTTCTTTTCTACCAAAATATCAATATCATTCATCATTCTTATCATAGCGACATTGGAACAATTTACAATTCGAGACAGTTCTTTTAGTTCAATGCGTTGGTCATCGCTATTGTTAATGAAGAGCGAAATCAAAACTGACTGTACAGGTGTAAGCTCTAAAGTTTTGCTAACATATTCACTGTGAGTCTTAACTGTTCTGTAAAACTCAGCCGATAGTTTTGAATCTTTTGCTTGATCTACAATTTTTTCGATATGACCCATAAGGTCTAAAGTTACTTCTTGTTTTCTCCTATTCGCTTTCTTACAAGTCTCATTCTGAGGAATGATTTCTAACTGTCTCATATGCATTTTTGTTATTATGATACAAAGATACGGCTGCGTTATGCTAAATAATGGCACATGTAAATGAATAGTCTAAAAAAACTGCTCATTTGAGCAGTTTTGAATCGAGGAGCAGAAATGGTTGTAAAATGCAGCTTCCCATTAACCGAGTTTTTCAACAGTCCAATTTCCCGCAGATTTGTAGCTACGCGAATTATTATCATCGAATCCTGCACGAATAATTGCATTTTCTACATCTTTCGCATCTGGCTTAGGTATAGAGTTTGATGCTACCTGAAGTACAAAACCTTTAGGTATTTTGCCCATTTGTCTTGTGGCTGTTAATTTATATGCTGGCATAACATTAATGTTTGATTTGTATTTTTGCATACTCTGTATGGTTTTCGGCATCGCCATTGTGTTGGGATTCGAAAGCATCTTGTGGATTCATTCCAGTGACTAAAAACGAATTTGGAAGTCGAATCCGCTTACCTTTCTACAATGCAGGAGCATGCTTGCCTTTACCTGCACCATTGGGAGGCCTAGAGCAACTCGATGCCGTTAATGAAGAAAGTGAGGAGAAAGACTGCCCACAGTATTTGCAGGTATATTTCGCCTTCTCACTCCCTTCATAAAGTTTGTGTTTGCCCTTGCCTGCTCCGTTAGGATGACGCGAGCAACTTGATGCCGTTAATGAACTAACTGACGAGAACTTTTGTCCGCAGTATTCACAATAAAAATTTGCCATATTATTTCGAATTTATTTGTTAATATATTGCACAAATATATATAGAGGTTGTGCCTAATCATAGCACTATATTAATAGAGATTCTAATATATCTTCAATTTCTTGATGGTTACTCGATGGCATCTTGTGTACTTTGCAATTATTCTCATCAGAGGTTCTCCATGACATTATTTGATATTCGCCTAACCATTCATTTTCCGATGTTGCTATAAATTGCAAATGAATTTTTCTATCTTCCCGGTTGAAAATAGCCGTAAACGGAGTTGCATCGTTGGTCGAATCAAGATATGTGTCATTCTCATTCTGCTTAAATTTCAAGTGCCAATAAAAAGTTCGAAGCTCTTTGTGTCTTGATGACCAGCGAGTTTTACTCAACAAAGCAATATCGCCATCCCCTTTTTCATCATCCCAATTCCACCAACTAATTTTCTTGTCATATAGTTCATCATAAATCTGAGGAAATTCAATAAAACATTTTCGCCAATCTGTTGGAATATTATTCTTTATGTATGATTGACATGAATCTTCAATATTATGATGACCATCCAGTACATCTATGAGTAATTTTATATTTTTTGCTTTATCCTGTTCTCTAAGATATCTTTTCCAACTCCAATCACGATTTTTGTCAGTATCATATACGAAACAGTTGTTTAGTAAATACCATTGATCAATACACATTAAGGTATTATTGAACAAATGTTTATTTGATAGTTCTCGTATAATACCATTATCGTCAAAAAAAGAAGATATAACAACCATATATTTCTCAAATACTTTTACATCCCCTTCTGACCAATCAAGCAAAAATCGTATTTGACCTAAGAAATATTTATGTTCTTCTGCCTCACGAATAACTTTGCTCCATTTATCTCCCAATACAGGATCTGAAATGAATCTCGCTTTAATAATTTCCTCGTTAATTTGGTCATTATTAAAACCACTTAAGCTTTGTAAATGACAAAGAAATGAAAGTATAGTATTATTAGGATTTTTGCGGTATACCAACTCTGACCACTCATCAATAACTTTAATTGACTTATAAAAGTCATCCCAAGTATTATAATAATATGTATTGGTATTTGTTGATAGATTTCGAATTATACGCATCCATGAATTTAATTCTATTTTCATTGCTTCGTTATTGACTATGTGTTCTGCTTTGTGATATTCACTAAATTTTAACAACGCATAATACTGAATACGAGCATCATAATCAATCTTTTCATCTATAAAAACATCAAATAGGTTTTGTATTTTATGTTCAAACCAAACACCATTGATTATTTCTGATAGTTCGTGCTTCTCATCATTAATCCTATATATTACATTTGCAAATGTTTTAATAATAAAATCGAATAAGGAGTCATTAAAAAACTTCGTTTTACATAAAAATGGCATCAATTGGAGAATATCATTTCTGACTGAATATTCCCGAATCTTATCTATGAGATTTTCTCCTTCGTGAAATTCAAATGGCAATATTCGGTTCAACTCCACAATCTTTAGCAACCCATCCTTATCCGAAAATTCGTTCACATTTATTGGATTATCTATAGAATATAGATGAAAAACCATCATTCTTTTAAAAAACCTCAAATAGCCATTTTCAACAGAATTTACGTAAACTACTTCATTTTCCGATTTCCCATGATCACTTAGATATGGTTTTGCCAATCTATTCCAAAATATATCAATCCAAATGCTATCTACATTGTTTCGCCATATATCTTGAGTCTCTTGGTTTACATCATTTTTTCGCATTTGCTCTTCCAAAGTTGATTTGAAAATGTCAAATTGCGACAGCTCTTTACCTCTGGCGTTCATTTTCACATACAATTCATCTGTAAGAGCAAATTGTTCAAGCGGCAGCAAATGAAATAATATTTTTCCATTTGCTAATTGTTCCCAAATTTCAACTAGTTTTGGATTCTCAAAACCACTAGCTCTTTTATCAAGTTCATCAAGCATTATCAACATTGCTTTCACTGTAGGGTCTTTGTGCCAAGACCACTGGAACCAAGATTGATTTTTTATTATATCAGATAGCTGTTTAGGCTTGCTATTGCTTCTCTCATTTTCTGTATTTCGTATTGCTTTTAAATCACTAGATGAATGAGTCACCAATGCATTACAAAAATCTTTACTCGAAATCCTTGTCTCATAGGAAAACTGAGAATAACAGGAGTTTCCATCAATTGTAAATAGAAGTGATTTCTTCTCTTGAGGAATAAAATACCAGTGTAATAAAAAAAGTGTAGTTAAACGTTGCTGCCCATCTAATGGTGTAAAAACTGTGTCATGAGTAGAGCCATAAATAAAATCAAGTAATAAAGGTTCATTATCACTTGAACTTAATGAATCAAATATTGAGGATAGAAAGCTGTCTCTTATCTCGGAAGCTTTATTATCTAATCTTCCCTGTGCGTAATCTCGCTGAATCTTAGGCACTAGTATTTTAGTGTTTCCTATTAACTCCAAAAATGAAATACCTTGTTGCATTGTATTGTTATATTTTTCCATAGTCGCTTATTTCAAAATAAAATCAATTGTTTGATGAATTGCTTGAATGTATGCTTTCCTATCAACATCTTCCCAACTATTTTTCCATTGTGAGTTACAATCGTCATTAGGAGAATAGTATTTTAAAAATAAATTTTTCGTACACACAGGAATAAATACTCCTTTTATATCATTTTCTATTATAATTTTTCTTTTGGTTGGGAAAAGCGCATTACCATATCCTCGATTAGTACCCGAATCCAATAGTGCTAAATTATCAAGAGTATCTTTTGTGTCATTATCATTTTTCTGTACAACTTTTATAATTTTATTGTAAAGTTCTTGGAATTTGCTCCCTTCATCTTTATTTTTCTCTCGCAAAGTGATTATAAGAGCTTCAGCCTCCATTTTCAGTTCAGACCAATTTGTGGCATCACTAACTATATTCGGTATATAACTAAGCCATATTATTTTATCCTTTACCTCTTTAAGTGGGTTATCTTTCTGAGAACCAACGTGCTCAATATCCCAATCATTTAATTTATACAAGTCAAATGGAAATTTGTAATACGTAATGAAGTCAGTATTTCTTGCATTAAGGTTTTGATATCTTTGTTGTCTTATAGATGTTTCTATGTTGAAAAAAAGTAATAATCGCTTGCATTCCATATAATTTTCAGAATAAGAGAAACCCTCAATGTCAGACTTATTATAGTTTAAAATATTATTTCCTATTAGGTCTTGAAGCGTTTTTATTGTATCTGATTTTGATTTGTTTTTACATTCATTGTAAACAACTCGAATAGTAATTCCATTAGAAACTAAATAACCAACATAATGATATATCTCACTATTCTCAAACCAGTAAATAAATGTTTGATAAATCTCTTTGACCTTTTGCCATGCTTCAGTAAAATTTTCAATATTATTATTTATCCAAAATTGGTCATCTGAACGGTCAAAAAGACTTTGAAATCTTCTATAAGCAAAATCATCATCATCTTTATTATCTTTCTCAGCAAGAAAATCAAAAATTAGGTCAATGCGAGTTGATGGATTATAGTTTTTATTTGCCAAAAAATACCAAAAGCTATTATCCTGCAGACGGCTCTCTATTTCGTTCCACTCATAAACTAGCTCTCCGATATTTAATTCCTCTACCTTTTTGTCATTTTTGTATTCTTGCGTTTTCAATACAAAAAGAGCCTTTATTAATTCTGCATTTGTAAGTTTTATTTTTCCTTTATTTAAGTTGTTAAATATTTTGATGGAATCTATGTCTTTTTCACTATCTGCCACATACCATATAATTTTCACTTGAGGAATATCTTTGCTCCTATTAAAAAGCACTTTCTCTAAAGCTGAATAGTCAATCTCCTCAACTCTATCTTCAAACCACCTATTAATGAAAGCTTTAGCTTGAAATACATGAAAACTATCAATATCAGCATATTTATCTGGTTTGCTGAAATCCATTTTCCCACGTGTATGATAGCTGATTCTATACATTATGGAGTTAACAACAAATGGAGTCCTTGATCCATCTTTAATGAAATTTAGAATTAACAATAACGTTGTTAATCGTTGTTGACCATCAATTACAACCCAATTATTATCTTGCCTCTTTACTACAATTGGTTGTAAACAGTAAAAATCTGTTTTCTTTTTTTCATCATCCCTAGCGAAATCCCAAATATCTTTAAGCAAATCTTCCACTTGTTTTCTGTCCCATCTATATCCTCTTTGGTATGAAGGGATATGAAAATTATGCTCTCCATCTAATAACTCGGCAACAGGTTTTAATCTAAATTTTGGATTAAGTTCACTCATAATGTATATATTACAAAATTTTTATTGCTATCATTGCACATGCCTCGGCATCGGCTAAAGCATGGTGGTGATTATCTAAGTTGTAACCTATGTGGTTTGAAACAGTGTGAAGTTGATGATTGGGAAGCTTTGGAAAACATTTACGTGAAGCTCCAAGTGTACACCTAAATTCATAATTAGGATACTGCATATTGTAATGTTCGTAACACTTGATAAGATGTGGCTCGTCAAATCCCTTGTTGTGTGCCACAAGAAGTAATCCTTCAATCTGTGAAGCTATTTCAGCCCACACTATTGGGAAAAGAGGTGCATCTATTGTATCCTGAGCCGACAAACCATGACATTCAGTTGCCCATCCCGAATAATAGTTGGGGTACGGTTTGACAAGACTATAAAATGTATCTGTGACTACGCCATCACGAACAATAACCACTCCAACACTACATATGCTGGTGCGATGGTGGTTAGCTGTCTCAAAATCTATAGCTACAAAATTTTTCATTATTCGAAGATAATCAATATTTTGCTACAAAGATACATATATGGTATGCCAAATAGATGCATATCATGTGTAAATATTTTTTACAATTGTCTTCCGCGCTTTTTCTCAATCTTTTTCTTTTTCGGGAGTGTGGGTTGCTGTTCTTCGGTTTGAGTTGGTTTTAAGTCAAATAACCCACCCAAAGCAGAAGCAGCATCAGACAACGTGTTGCCGATACTATTCCCTGTATCTGAAAGCGATTCAGCCAACGATTGAGTATTCTCCAAAGCTGGTTGAATAGGTTTATTTATGGTTGCCTGCCCCACACTCTGCGAAGACGATTCCGTTGCTGTTTGTGTGGTTTCGACTGCTTTTATTCTCGGATCACCCCATGAGAGGCAATATTCGGAATCGTCCACAAGTTTGTAGTTTTTGAGCAGTTTGACAGCATCATCCTTTAACGCATCAGGTTTCCATAAGTAAGGATGAGCCAGTTGTCCTTCATACCATTTTACAGTCGCTTGAGCAACACAACCTGCTTCGATCAGCCGCTTATCCATTCTGCGCATTTCGTATTTGCCATACTTGACAAATTCATCCGGGCGGTTTTTGAGAGCAAAGTATCTACTCTCTTTATCATCTGAAAACACATAACCTGAAAAAGATTTTCCTTTACTGTTGGTCATATTTTCAAGGAATACAAAACCATTTTGTTTTATTTTATCGTGTTGTTCAACAGTAAGTTGTAGTCCAAATATACGTGGCGTTCTAGGTTGTTGCTCTTGCAATCGGACTTTTTCTTGATGTTGTCTCACAAACTCCATCATAGCGCAAAGCTTCTTATGACTGAACAATTTGTCTACCTGTGAGCCTTTAAACGAACATCTGTTCTTAGAGAATGATACTCCCTCGACTATATCCGTTCCTCTGCGGAGCTTAAACTGCATAGTTACTCCATAGGGTTTCAGTAGCTTTTCGAGGGTTTTGTAGTCGGGACTGTTGACTATTGTTGCCCTGATTGCATCGTAAATTTGGTATTTTGCCTTGTCGGGGTGATTTAGTTTCTCACATTTGACACGCTCTTTACCCTCCCCATAAGTTAAGCCATGCTTATCTTTCAATCTTTTACATACTTCAATGTTGCGCTTGTAATCATTATTGACTGAAATCAATTTTAGGTCATTGTCGATTCGGTTGTACACAATATGCAGATGGTCGTTGTCGGTATTGTGATGACGAACGACTATGTACTGTGTATTGCCGATTCCCATCTCTTCCATGTACTCTTTTGCTAATTGCAGCATAAACTCATTAGTCATTCGGGGTTTATCTTCAGGCGCAAACGAGATAGGAATATGCCCGACAGGTTTGGCGATTTCGCTTCGCATGGAACGCTGCATGGCAAAGCCTCGGATAATGCTCTCGGCACTTTCCGCCAGCACTCCTTCGGCTTCCAAAAGCTCATGTTTATCATTCAAAACATAGCGAACGCAGCCCTCAAACCCTTTCCCTTTTATGTTTTTAGCGATCATTAAACAATGTTTTTATCCATTCCAATACTACCATAATTTCGTTTCCGACATGAGTAAACCCTGCCTGGTTTGCTCGCTTGGCTAGTTGATTCAGGTTGTTTGCTTCACCTGAAAGCTTACGCATCAAGTCTAATTCTTCCACCGTAAAGCGTGACTTTACACCTCCGTTCAAGGTTATTTCCCGTGCATATTGTGTAATGGTTAGCTCTACTTTCGTCGCTTTTTTCTGTATTATTTCATAGTCGGTAGCGGTTAATTTGAGATTAATTGACTTGGTGAGTTTGTCATCTGCCTTTGGCGGACGACCTTTCGCTTTCTTCTTTTCTGTGCTGTTGTCCATAGGCTTAAGAGTTAAAAAGGACAACTGCAACTTACAAGACACTGACCATCGGGAAGTGTCGAAAAAGCGTACCGAATCCTACCGGGTACGTCCCAACCGAATGCCCCAAAGTTGCGACCATCGGGAGCGGCAGGCTTCGGTTTCAGACGACCTCTCCGCAGGCAACCATCGGGCGCAGGAGGAGAGGTCGTCAGCCTCGCAGAGCAAGGTTTTCGAGAAAACTCAAAAGAGCCGGCAGGCGAATTTTGGGTTACCCGAAAGATTACCTTGCTCCTAAAACATTCGAAAAAAAACGAATGCGTCAGCGATTCGATTTTTTGAGTCTTGAAAACGTTAAAAGCAAAATCGTTTTCAACTATTCGGATAGAACTAAAAGCCGATAATAATCTTTTTTCTTCGTTCATGGTCTGATATTTTTAGAGATTCAGACCACGAAGAAAATAATAATTCCGACTGATATTCAATAATATATATCAGTCGGATTCTTGTGCTTAATAGTGCTGCACATTGCTTTTTCGATAGGAAAATAATCGGTGCGTACTGCTCCGATTTGCCTACTCGAAAAATGACTAATCAAGCAAGGCATTTTTGTTATGGAAAGATTCGGGCAAACATCCAGAAACAATTGAAAAGTATCGGTGACTTGAAATTTCCCACTGCAAAACACTTCATAAAACCGCAATAGAATCCAACTTTATTTATTGTAATACAGAATGTTATACATTCGCGATTGAAAGTTTGAAAAACTTAAAATAGGCTGATTCTAAAATTAGGAAAACATATCAATTTCAATATGTCTGTAAAATTTGAAAATCTGTTGTTTTTCCGAATTGATATTTTTTAAGCTGTTTTTCGGTTTTGAGAAATTGAAAATTATCAAACTTGAAAACTTGGTAGTTTGGTAATTTGAAAACAAGACAACTTGAAAGTAATCAAATTTTCCATCAAAAATTAAAGCTTGAAAAACTTATAACTATCTATATGTATTATTCTAAAATTTGAAAAGATGAAAAAAGAACCTTTATTTATCGCTTTCTCCACCCAAAAGGGCGGTGTAGGCAAAAGCACCTTTACTGTGCTTTTGGCAAGCTATCTTCACTATCTCAAGGGGCTGAACGTAGCTGTAATGGATTGCGACTATCCGCAATGCAGCGTTTATGAAATGCGTAAACGAGAAATTCGCCAGCTGGAGACTAATCTACACTATCAGTCCAAAGCCATCACCCTGTTCGATTCGCTCGGCAAGCAAACTTATCCGATTGTGTGCGCTAAGCCCGAAGAGGGTATTGACAAAACCCGCGAGTTCCTAGCAGGCGAGTCGACAGACTATGATGTAGTGTTTTTTGACCTGCCGGGAACTATCAACAACGATGGTGTAATCTCGACCTTTATGTCAATGGATTACGTTTTTGTTCCAATGGCTCCCTCTCGGATGTCGATGGAAAGTACACTGTCGTTTATTATTCCTGTCCACGAACTGTTGACAGAACATAAAGATTTAAACCTGAAAGCGATCCACCTATTTTGGAATCGTGTGGACGGCCGCATCAAAAAAGAGTGGTTAGAGCATTACGAGGGAGTTATCCGCCAATTTGGGTTAGCATTGATGCAGACCTCCATTCCTCAATCCGTTCGCTATGACAAGGAACAATCCATTGAGGGAAGCGATGCAGTCTTCCTGTCAACGATCTTCCCTGCTGACAAAGTTCTGCTCAAAGGCAGTAATTTGGATTTAATGGTCGATGAGATTTGCGATATTATCCACCTTAAACCTCAATTATAATGGCAACAGAAAGTAAATACAAGGAGCTGCTGTCCAAAGTGCATCAGGGTGTGCCATTGGAAAAACCTGAGCAGAAAATAGTGAAAGAAGAAGTGGAAAAACCTGCTGATGTGATTGTAGATACCCCAATAGTTACAGAAACGGAAACAAAAATAGTTGAGCCTGTCTTAGAAGTTTTAGAGGCGGAAATAGCGGAAACTGCGAGTACAAAAACACCGATAGAGCCGTTGGCTAAAGTTTCCGAAAAGCGCAAGCGTAAACCACAAGTAGATTATCAAAGCCTGTTCTTTAATCGGATTGATTTCACACATCGAAAACCATTGTATATAACGGCAACTACTCATAGGCGGCTGATGCGGATCGTTCATCTGATGGACGAATCGAAAGCCACCATCAGCAGCTATGTTGAAAATATCATTCTGAATCATCTGGAAACATTTAAGGAAGATATTGATACCATTTATCAAACCAATAATATAAACCCGACTGAATAATGGAAGCATTTGTAAAAGTATATGTGCTGATAAGTCTGTGGTTTTGGTCGGGGATGCTCTTGAGTAGTTCACTGCGTAAAGCTTTTGGAGAAATGCATCGGAGGCTTCTAAAGAGAATCTACAATGTTACTTTAGGGCAAGCAGTCAAAGCATATAAAAAAGCAGTCGCTTCAATAAAAGGTAAATTCAAGAAAACTAAGCTTTACGTGGAGGACAGAACTTATAATCTGCGAGCTAAAGTCGCTAGTTCATTATTAAGCGAAGAGCAAATCGGAGAGTTGACGCAGAAGAACTTTATAAACGCGATTTCAAGGGCACAGCAGATGGATCAGGGGGATTCGGGAATAGTTTATGAGGAGTTTGTGCGGTTGACACATCTGATTAAGGGCAAATCCATTGACAACGAGGATAAAGCTATTGCCATAAAAACAGCGTTCAAGCTAAGTGATACCATTTTACTACAAGATATTATCACCAAAATGCCGAAAGCTCAGGAACGTATCTTACTGGCATTTGAACAGGCAGAGGGGAACGCACCCTACGATTCCATCAAAAATGAGGAGTTCAGAAAGTTTATTCGGGAGTAAATTCATATTGAGTATTTCTAAAAAACAGTCTTTGATGAAAAATTGAGGGCTGTTTTTTTGTAAAATCACCGAAAAATGAGATGATTTTGTCTCTTTACCAACGCCACAAGCTGCCAGAAGATACAGGCACTTGATTTTTTGCTATTTAGCCGATTTTTTGTATATATATTTGGGCATCGAAAAAAATACAAATCTAAAAAATAGAGAATATGGAAGTAATAAACATTGAAGCCCAAACTTTCGAAGCGATGATGAATCGCTTTGAAGCCTTTGCTAAAAAAGTAGAAATTTTATGTGTAAGCAAAGACAAAAGTCTCCACTGCTGGCTCGACAATCAGGATGTATGCCAGATACTCAACATCTCAAAACGTACCCTGCAAACCTATCGGGATAATGGCACGTTAGCTTATTCACAAATAAATCACAAAATCTTCTATAAACCCGAAGATGTGGAACAAGTCATTAACAAACTAAAACAGAAATAATATGAGCGAAATTATCACAAAGGAGAACGAAAAAATCAAAGGCTTCTTTCACTCCATCGAACGAATGCTGGACTGCATCGAAAATTTTACCAAAGGATACCGACCCACTTTGAGAGGCGAGCGATTTCTTACTGACAAGGAAGTATCCGAGCGGTTAAAAATCAGCCGCCGATCGCTGCAAGACTACCGCACAAACGGTCAAATCCCCTATATACAGTTAGGAGGAAAAGTATTGTACAGGGAAAGTGATATTCAGAAAATGCTAGATAGTGGGTACAAGGAGGCATTCAGGTAATGCACTTCATCCCGACACTGCTCCTGCCTGCTTATTTTTTCTCTTTTCAATCGGTAAACACCCTCTTTACTAACGGAGAATAAATAAGGCAACACTTTTTCGGGAAATACGCTCGCCTGAAAGAAAAAAAGAGGAAGATTTCCCGAAAAACCGCTTGCGGCTTGGTGTTGACATTTTATTCCCGTTGTAGAAATTTGTGCCCGATTGAAAAAGAAAAGGATTTTTGCTAAAAATCTTCTCTACAACAAAAGAGCCGACTTCAGAAGTAATTCCGAAGTCGGTTTTTAATATTATTGTGCAATTTGCTTTATTTCAACAGTTTACGATTCTCAACTTCATGCAATACCCGCATTTGTTGGATAGCAATTTGGTTGAGTTTTTGCAATCGGTCAGATTGTGGTATCTGTTCATTTATCAGAACCGCATTGATATTTTCCATATTAGACAAGCAAATCAGTTCGTTAATGGTAGCATAATCACGGATATTGCCTTTCAATTCGGGATTTGCTTCTCGCCATTGCTTGGCAGTGATACCGAAAAGAGCCATGTTCAGCACATCGGCTTCGCTGGCATATACGATTGATATTTGCTGCGGAGTCAACTCTTCAGGAATCAGGTTATGCTTTACGGCATCAGTATGGATATGGTAGTTGATTTTAGATAGTTCTCGCTTGGCAGACCAACCAATTTGTTCCTGCTCCTGTTCTTTGAGGCGTTGGAACTCGGTAATCAGATATAATTTGAAAGGAACACTGATAGCAGAGCCAAATTCAAAGGCGATGTCTTTGTGGGCATAAGTCCCTCCATATTTACCTTTTTGTACAATGATACCGTTTGCTTGCGTTTTCTCAATCCACTCAGAAACACTCAGCACAAAACTAGGTAAACCTGCTTGGGTTTTAAAGTGGTCGAATTCGACCACTTTAAAATTGGGATTATGTATTGTTTCCCAAGTTCCTAAAAATTCAAGTGTATATCTATTTCGTAGCCAATTTTTAATGATGTCGGCTGCCCGACTTCCACTCTCTTTGGCATTCGCCATATCGGTTAACGAAATATAGTCAGCATTATTTTTCTGAACAACAGTTATTTCTGTTTCCTGTACTTTTATTTTAGCCATGTTTTGTTCTGTTTTTAATTGTGGCGAGTTCGCCACAATTAGATTTTACAAATTTAGTTGAAAATATTGATACTCTTTCAGTTTAGTATTGAGTTTTGCAAATAAAGCATCATTGTTTGAGGCAAATGATCCTCTGTAATCCTGTGAGTTATCCATTTTCTGAAAGCATCCGCTTTAGCCACTGCACCCGAAAGGATAAAGCAATAATCATTTCCAAACCGTAATACTCAGGATAAACTTTTGAGCCTTCACACGTACAACTTATCGAATAGTCACCATCGGCAGCACCCGATTTCTCTATGGCTCGAATCATTCGCTTTGCAGTCTGATAATAAATGCCGAACAGGTCAGCAATTTCTGCAATATTCATTCTTGCTTCACTTGCAACAGTTACTTTGCCGTTATCGGTAATTGTAATTTTTGCTCTTTTCATGATCTTTCGGTTTGAACTGCGTTATTTTGCTTTAATTTTCTTCGTTTCATAAGCCTGTCCATATCCTCCGAGATCTTATCGTCTGTTACTTTGGCGTAGCCTTGCGTGGTGGAGATGTTGGCATGCCCCATCATCTTGGCAATGCTTTCAATAGAGATACCCGCTGAAAGTAAGAGAGTTCCGAATGAATGTCGGCTCATATGGTGGCTGAGATTCTCTTTAAAGCCCAGTGCAATACCAACGGAACTGATCTGAAACCAATTTACGTCCCGATTCTTGGGCAATGGAAATATGGGAGTACTGTCATCAGTAGTATTATAAAGTTTGAGAATTTGCCGGGCTACCGGATGTAAAGGAATAAATGCTTCCACATTTGTTTTTACTCGTTTTTTACGGATATACAATCTTCCTTCGGATGTCTTTCCGATATGTCTCGGATAGAGACCTTGTAAGTCCACGTAAGCCAAACCGCAGAACGATGAAAATATAAACGCTCTGCGGGCAAGCTCCTGAGCTTCGTTCGGCATCGGGCTCTCCATTATCTGCTTAAGTTGGCTGCGAGTAATATGGTGCAGCTTGGGCGGGTCTTTCTTTTCATACTCCACCTCTTCCAGCGGGTTTGCCCGCAGTACCTCTTGATCAACGGCAATATAGATAAGTCGATTCAGCCAGCACAGATGCCTGTTGGTGTGGCTCAAACTGAAACCCAATTCTCTTTTACAAAATAGTTTAAATGATTCCCCGAACTCTTCGGTAATAGCCTCAAATGCAATGTCTTTTTTCTCTCGGGAGCAAACAAAGGCTTTCAGATTTTGTTGTGTGAGCTTGGATTGGCGGTAGGTAGAAGTCGATGCTGTCTCCAGCGAGCGCAGCCTGAGCTGTTCGAGTTCGGCTTCGCCTGCTTGTAACAGCATGGTCGGAACAGAATTTACTCCGACCAGCGTATTCTTAAGCAGCTCCGCACTGATAATGCCCTGTTCTTTAAGGATGGTTTCGTAGGCTTGCTCAATGCGATTGCGAAAGGCTGCAAGCTGGTGATTAGATTTTTCTTCCTTGACTTCTCCTTTCTTGGCATTCCAATCTTCGGGATTGCAATAAATACCTGTTGTAAGAGCGGTTTGTTTGCCGTCTACAGTTATCCGGCATAGGACAGCGGTAGTACCGTCCGTTTTTATTTTGTTTCTGTTTATGTAAAACAGTATGGTGAATGTACTTCGCATTGTATTTTTGTATTAAATGTTAAAGAATTAATATTAAATCCTGTGTTGCTTCGATATACCTATCCATGTCTTCAAAGAGTTTTTTCGGGGTAACACGGGCATATATTTGCGTGGTGGTAATATTGCTATGACCAAGCATTCGGCTGATGGTTTCAATGGGTACACCCTCTTCGAGCGTAACCAGAGAAGCGAAGGAATGTCTTCCGGCATGGTAGACCAAATCCTCCGTCATACCGGACAACACCCGCAAGCCTTTCATATTGGCTCGCAATGTAGCATAGTGCTGTTTCGGGAACAGCGTTTGCCGACTCTCGTCCTTATACTTTTCTATTAGGGCAATGGCTTCGGGTAGTAGTTTGACCCGTCCCAACAGCTCGTTTTTCTTTCTCCGGTATTTGAGCCAAAGGCTTCCTGCTTCATCTGTAAAGATATTTTCCTGTGTTATGGAAACGGTATCCGCATACGATGTGCCGGTATAGCACGCAAATAGAAACAAGTCACGTGTAATGATATGGGAAATTCGATTTTCGGGGATCTCCAAATCCCGTATTTTCTCGAAATCTTCCCTACTTAATGCTTTGGGAGTGCTCTCTTTCTGTTTGGGCAGCTTATAGTGGACAAAATGGAATTTCTCAGAGTGTCCCTCTTTGTAAGCGATTTTGCAGACTTTTTTCAGCAAAGCGAGGTAATGGCGCAGGGTATCCATCGCCAATGATTTATCCACTAAAACAAACTCTTGAAACTCGCGGATAAATTGCTCGTTGAGCTGTCCGAAAGCAAGGTCGGAAGCGTTAAACTTCTTTTTGATAAACTCCGCCAAAGCTCGGCGAGTATAGGTGTAAGTTGGGAGTGTTCCTGCCGCACGGTCAATACCTATTCGGGCTTTTAGTTCGTCAGTAAGACGGTCAAATAGCCGGAGGAGTGTCATTTGGGTATCAACACTGCCCTGAAATTGGTTCTTAACATCTTCAGCTGTGAAAGCTTGTTTACGCTCTATCAGCGCATGGTAAGCCTCATTAACAGCAAGCAACAACCTATCCAGCTTGGCATTGGCGGTTACCGCCTCACGACTTTTGCCGTTCAAGCGGCTTTCTCGGGGATTCCAAAGCGAGGGAGTACAGGAGAGTTTGCAGCTGAACTGCACCATCGTCCGTCCGACAGTGATGCGACCCATGATGGGAGTTTTGCCCGACTTGTCGGGAGAGCTTTTTTTGAGGTAAAGCATAACCTTGAATTTTTCTGTTTTCATAACACTTATAATTTTATGGACTTTGTCGTCAAATATCTGACGACAAAGTTACCGGTTATATAAGTGCTCTTTGATATGCAAAATGCTGTGAATCAAAACAAAAGAACCCGAATCAAGTTCGTTGTTTTGCTGTTAGTTACCTGTTTTGTTTCGGTAACAACCGAGGTAACGAATTGGTAACTGAAATACTGCTGTATTTTGCAATATTCTACTTTTTAGCAAAATGACAATTTGAAGCAAAATGATTCATCTTGAACGAATTACGTTTTATTTGCATCGTTTCGCGGATTACTGTTTCCTTGATTATTATTCACATGGCACGTCACTGCTATGCTTCGGTAATTACACTTTCACAGGGTGTTCCGCTCGAAACGGTTGGCGAATTGTTAGGACATACCGACTGGCGAGCCACCCGTATCTATGCACAGGTCAGCAATGATAAAATCGGAGAAGATATGCAATTGCTAAACAAACGCTTGTCGGGCAAATACGATTTTGAGGGGAGTAACTCTGCTGATGTAGTACGTTAAATTGTGGAGGAAAGAGAAATGAATACAACGAAGAACAAGAATAAAAACAACACGAAAAGCACCGTTTACAGCACTTTTGCTGTTTTGTTTTACATCAATCGTCAGAAGCTAAAGAAAAACGGCAGGTGTCCGTTAATGGGCAGAATATCCATCAATGCAGAAATGGCTCAGTTTTCTGTCGGGATAGATGTCGACCCGAAACTTTGGGATGCAAAAACTTATCGTCTGACAGGCAGAAGCCGTCATGCAGCCGAAGCAAACTATCAGATAACACAATTGACAGAAAAGATTAACCGGTATTATAAAGAGATACTTGATGAACAGGGGTATATTACAGCAGAGCTGGTTAAAAATGCCGTGGGTGGTATTGGTAGAAAGAAAGATAATTTATTGGAACTCTTTCGGGAACATAACGAAGAATATTCCAAACAAGTAGGTATTACCCGTTCTGCTGAAACTATGCGAAACTATATTTCGGTATATAACCAAACAAAAAGTTTCTTACGCACCCACTATAATGCGGAGGATATACCACTCCGACAATTAGAATTGTCTTTTATCGAAAAGTTTGATTCGTTTATGCGTATCGAACAGGGATTTACGGCACATACTGTTTCGTCCTATACAATTATGCTACGAAAGATAATCCGCAGGGCAATCAGTCAAGGTATATTACACAAAAATCCTTTTGCCAGTTATATTCCTGAGCAACCACTCCGTAAGCGCAGGCACATGACGCGCGAAGAACTGGATAAATTTATGAATGTATCGATAGCCTCCAAACGAGTATGCCACACTCGTGACATGTTCATCTTTGCAACATTCACAGGTTTGTCGTATGCGGATATGCGAAATCTATCAGAAGAAAATATCCACCAAGAGCAAAACGGCAGTTGTTGGATAAAGATAAAACGGCAAAAGACTGGCAGTAAATGCAATATTCCGCTATTGGATGTGCCATTACAAATCATGGAGAAATATAAATCGGAGCGAAAGGGATGTAAGATTTTCAATATGATAACCCTGTCATGCATGGAAGTTAATTTGAAGAAAATTGCGAAACTATGTAAGATAGAAACACGGATTACTTACCATCAAAGCCGACATAATTTCGGAACGCTTATCACGCTTTCACAGGGAGTTCCGATGGAAACCGTCAGTCAGATGATGGGGCACAAGTGCATAAAAACCACCCAGATTTACGCCAAGCTAACACGGCAGAAGCTTAATGAGGATATGAAGAAGTTAAGTAGCCGTA
Source organism: Porphyromonas pogonae (assembly GCF_036320655.1). Lineage (NCBI taxonomy): Bacteria > Pseudomonadati > Bacteroidota > Bacteroidia > Bacteroidales > Porphyromonadaceae > Porphyromonas > Porphyromonas pogonae. The sequence continues at coordinate 1,657,998 of NZ_CP143258.1, read as the reverse complement.
TTGGCGGGAAATACAAACTGGAGGATTATGCTGAAAATGACAATAAAGCAAATCAGTGTAAAACAGTGCAATTAAAACCAAATAAGCATGGAAAATAGAAAAATCAGAATAGAAAACGCAGTAATAACTGTTCCGAGTAAAACAAAAATGAACATTGCGGAAATCGCAGACTTGTTTGGCGTCTATTATCATACGGCAAAAAAGCATATTCGTGCTATTGAGAAATTAGGCGTTGCTGGTGGAGACTATTCGGGGAGTTGTACCTGCGAGGGTTCAAAAATATATCCTGATTATTACGGATTGGAGATGGTTATTGCCGTTGCTTTTCAAGTGCAATCGGCAAATGCAGAGGTATTTCGGAAGTGGATATATAGAAGAGTAGTAAGAACGGAGATCCCGAAAATGTTGATGCTTCCTATTCAGAATTCAATGTTGAATTAACATCCGGCGACAATTTTTTAATCTAACTATCGGCAGGCTATCTAAATCAATGCCTGCCGTTTTTTTGTATTTTTATATTCCTTATTTCATCTGAACACAAATATAAAAGCAGGGAATAAAACGCCAAGACTAAACAGCGTATTTTGCCAAATCTGCCTTTCTCGTTCCTCAAAAGAGTATTTACCAAAATAGTCTTGTCTAATTTATTCCCTCGCTATGAAAGAGACGTTTATCAGTCGAAAAAAGGAAAAAATAATCATGGAGGGATGGGAGGAGCAACTACTTCCTGAAACTCTCTTTGTAGCCATCCTCCAACAGTTTTTCAATATCCGAGGCTCTGTACAATATTTTACCACCCAGCTTAATGTAAGGAATACGCCCCTCGTTACGATAATCTTGTAGACTTCTCCTGCTTAGCTTTAGTTTTTTCGAGAGTTCTTCATCCGTGTAAAAACTCTCTCCGTTCAGGGTAGGCTTGCGGACAGGAAACAATCGCTCCATTAGCGAAGCCAAACGATCCAGTGAAAGAAGAAATGATTTTACACGTTCATTATTCTCTGATGTGATTAATTGGTTGCTCATAATCTTGTTATTATTTTATTGATTTACATGTAATTTAGTTTAACACTTTATATAACTGCCCCAGCCTGTAATATACAGTCCATAAGGTAACTTTTCTGATTCTATCTTGCTCCGTTTCATACCCATACCAATAGAGCAGCCCCCTTCATCCAAATCAATTTCATAACAGGTAAAATTACCCCGTTCCGATTCCTTATCATAATAGTAGGCAAGTAGATAATAATTACCATCATATCCCTGAAAGATATACACATCGGGATTAGCGTTGATACTTTCCCATGCTCCCAGCCATTCAGTTGGAAAACCTTGATAGATTTGATATTCTTCCATACTTACAGTTTCTTTCCCTGATCATTGGCTTGTTTACGCTTTTCTTCCACCAATGGAAGTGCTTTTTCTACGTCTTCGGGCTTATAATAGGTCTTGTGATTGATCTGAGAATATGCCAGCGTGCCGTTGTCCCGAAGCGTTTGCAGGGTTCGGGGAGAAATATTCAGTAGCATACATACGTCCTGATTATCCATCCATTCGCTTTCCCTCTCGCCATACAGACGGCAAAGGTGTTCCATTCGGGTAGAGAAATTTTCAAATTTGGAAAGCATCGCCTCAAATGTTTTTGCTTCAATATTTACTATCTCCATATGCACTATATTTTTAAATTATTATTCCTATTTGTTCCAAAAGTAAGCCTTTCAATTATCACATTCCAACCGATAGATCCCTTTGCATCCGCATGTTGTATTTTACTCATAAACAGGTAAATTAAACTGTGATAACTTCATTGTTCTGCTGCGAAGTAAAAAAGAAAAACACAACCTTTAATAAGCATTTAGTCCGGTGGCAGTCAGTGGCGCCGATTTGGCTACAAGAGGCGTCACCTCTCTCTCATTTTTCTTTCTTCCAATACGAAGTAAAGCAGAAATATTTATCCTTCAATGCCTTTTAAATCCGGTGGTAGCTTGTGGCAGGGGTTGTCTATAGTATAATTCTATTTTTCTCATTTTAAGTCGCAAAAGCAATTTCTATTATGACTAGAATGTGCATTTAAATTTCTAAAAAAGGTACATCGTTTTAATAAATTATATTCGCTTGTATAGTTCAGTTAGATGAGCAAAATACAGCAGTCTGCACTGCTCACACATTCGACACAGCAGAAAGATATTGCAGAATACTTCATACAAACCAACTCTGTTAATACTGCTGACTAATAGTTGTTCATTTGCTGTCGATAATCTGTTTTCCATCTATTGGAGAACCATACTATTTACAATCTAAATATCAATTTCTATGAACAGTAAACAAACTGACAACGGTCAGCAAAAAAAGACAATGCCCGAAGACTGGTCGCCTGTACCTTCGGTTGAAAGGAAACCCAGCACCCCAAAATCCAATAATGAAAACAAGGACGAACTTCTGAAAGAATTTCTTGGAATGGAGGATTCTAATGCAATGGGTGTTGGTGCAAAAAAAGAGAACACCAATAATGGGCTTGGACAAAGTATCCAAACAGAAGATGAGATTAATACAAAGGATAGTTTGCAAACAGAACCAGTGATAGATACAGGTTCAACGGTGAAGCGTATCAGTAGCAAACAACGTAAAGAATCATTGGAGGAATATCAGCAAACATTCCTATCTGTTCCAACCCTCGAAGATCGCAAACCGGTATTTATAAGTCGAGAAATACGTGACAGTCTGGATGAGATTGTCCGTAAGTTGGGTGGGCGAAGAATGAGTGTATCGGGCTTTATAGAGAACCTTGCCCGTCATCATCTGGAAACCTACCGGGAGGATGTGGAAATGTGGAAGAAGCTATAAAGTGTAGCTTCTGTCCATTGTATGGTAAGTCTGTATAGTATCTACGACTTAGCTTTTGAGCGGAACATAAATGTTCGTGGAGCGGAGCGAGGTTATGTTTTGATTGCATCAAAACCCTCGCTTTGGCTTATCAGCCAAAGAGGAAATTGCTCCCGTTGGTCGACAATTTGGGTTACAGACCCTTTTACGATTGCTTTTATAGCAAATAAGAATCGAAAATTTGAGTCAAGACAATCAAGATAAGCGAAAAGGAGGACGCCCAAAGAAGAACTCCGTTACACGGAAAGACAAGACCATTGCGGTCTGTTTTTCCGAGCCGGAGTTCTATGCCATTCGCCATCGGGCAGCTAAAGCAAACCTTCCGCTTAGTGTCTATTGTCACGATGCTATCCTGAACGGTGAGATAAAAGAACCACTCAAAAAAGAAGAGCTGGATATGCTTCGAAGCCTCTCCAACATGGGGAATAATTTAAATCAATTCGTAAAAACAGCCAAGTTTTTGAGTGTAAAACGGCTCGAAAATATGGCTATTCCATTACTGGAATCGATACAAAATATCATAAACAAGCTTTCGGATGATTGGAAAAATAGTAAAAGGAAGAAGCTTTAAGGGGTGTATTTCATATGTTTTGGCTGATAAAGATGCTAATATTTTAGCGAGTGAAGGTGTCTTGGAAACCGATGTTAAATCGATTATCAACAGCTTTTATATGCAAAGTTTGCTCAATCCGAACCTCTCGAAATGTGTGGGACATATTCCGTTGGCATTCTCTCCTAATGACAAAGAACGAATGACAGACCACTTCATGGAACGTTTGGCAAAAGAGTATATGAAGTTGATGGGAATAGAAAACACACAATATATCATTGTTCGACACAATAATACGAGTCATCCGCATTGTCATATTGTATTCAACCGAGTAGATAATGACGGCAAAACTATTTCCGATAAGAACGACCAATACCGTAACGAAAAGGTCTGCAAGCAACTAAAAGATAAGTACAATCTAACTTATGGTAAGGGTAAAGAGAATGTAAATGTACAGAAGCTCAAAGGAGCGGAGCAGACTAAATATGAAATCTACTACGCTGTCAAAGATATTCTTCCTAAAGCCAAGAGCTGGAAACAGTTTGAAGAAACCCTCAAACAGCAAGGAATAGCTATTGAATACAAGTACAAAGGGCAGACCGATGAAGTACAAGGTGTGTCTTTCAAGAAGGAAGGGGATTCCTTCAAGGGTTCAGATGTGGATAGAAAGTTCAGTTATGGAAAACTGGATGTGCAGCTAAGCGGAAACAACCATGTTCAGGAGCAGCAAATAACCACTCCGAAAGATACACGAACTAATCTTGTAGATAATGTTGTGTCGGGAGTAGCGGATATTGCATCAGGAATAGGTGGTTTATTCGATATGCAACTGTCTAATTACGATATGAACGAAGCAGAAGCCTTACAATTAAAAAAGAAAAAGAAGAAAATTAAGAGACCAAGACTCTTAAAATAAATTATTAACAACTTAAAATAGAGAAAACATGGCACAGTCAGTATCGAACGATGCTCTTTGGGAAAAACTTTCAGAGGTAGATCAGAAGTTGGAAAAACTTTCCGAAATGCAGAAATCATCAAATTTAAGAGATGAGCAGGCAATCATTAAGCCTGATTTTCAGAAAGAAAAAGACGAGATAGTTTCAAAATTAGAAAAGTATATACAAGGACTGGGAACACACTGCGATTCGCATTTCAAAGTTATTCATAAAGATATTGCGCAGTTAGAAAAGGATACGGAAGGAGTATATAAAGTTCTGTCTTATATGTCAGCAATACTGAAAGAACCCGCAGAACAGCCTACAATGAAGTCAAATGATAAAAAGTCCTTCTTGAATTTTAAATTATTCAAACTTCGGAAATCGTCTATTGTGATTGCCATACTCGGCTTATTGGTATTTATTCTGACACTGTTTTGTATGAAGCAGCAGAATGATTATGCACTCCTAATGAATGAGTATTATAAGAAAGGAATTGAGTTGACAAGGTAATAAATCGAAGTCAATAACCTGGAAGTTTATTGATTTCAATATGAAAACTTGTTTTTACTGATTATTTAGGATTATTCGCTAACTTTGGAATTCCAAATTAATTCATTTTAGGAATATTAGCATCTATGATAAGGGAAGCACAAATAGAAGAATTGTTTATAAAAAAGTTACAAGAACTAAAATATACATATCGCAATGATATTCGTGATAAGAATTCTCTTGAGAGTAATTTCCGAGAGAAATTTGAGACTCTGAATAGAGTGAGATTGACAGAGAGTGAATTTGAGCGCTTAAAAGCGGAAATTATAACTCCTGATGTATTTGCAGCTTCAAAATTATTGCGAGACAGGAACTATTTTCAGCGTGAAGATGGGACACCTCTTCATTATACATTGGTAAATATAAAAGACTGGTGCAAAAATGAATATGAGGTTATTAATCAATTGAGAATAAATACAGGAAATAGCAATCAGAGATATGATGTAATTATTCTTATCAATGGTATCCCAGTGGTTCAGATTGAATTGAAAACTCTTGAGATTTCTCCTCGCAAAGCGATGCAACAAATCGTTGATTATAAAAATGATCAGGGAAATGGTTACAATAATACATTGCTTTGCTTTATGCAATTATTTATTGTTAGTAACAGAAGTAATACGTATTATTTCTCTAACAACAAGAATCAGCATTTTAGTTTTAACGCTGATGAACAGTTCTTGCCTGTTTATCAATTTGCTGATGAGCAGAATAAAAAGATTACTCATTTAGATTCTTTTGCTGAAAAGTTTTTACCCAAATGTACATTGGGTGAAATGATTAGTAAATATATGGTTTTGGTGGAAAGTGAACAGAAGCTATTGGTAATGCGTCCGTATCAAATTTATGCCGTAAAAGCTATTGTAAACTGTATTCATCAGAATCGAGGCAATGGCTATATCTGGCATACAACAGGAAGTGGAAAAACACTTACCTCTTTTAAAGCCTCAACATTGTTGAAAGACAATCCAGATGTAGAAAAATGTCTTTTTGTCGTGGATCGTAAAGACTTGGATAGACAAACGCGCGAAGAATTCAATAAGTTTCAAGAGGGAAGTGTTGAAGAAAATACGAATACGGAGACTTTAGTAAGGCGCTTATTATCTACTGATTATGCGGACAAGGTAATTGTGACTACCATTCAGAAATTAGGATTAGCCTTAGATGGAAATAACAAAAGGAATTACAAAGAGCGACTAGAACCGCTAAGTAAAAAACGAATTGTTTTCATTTTTGATGAATGTCATCGTTCGCAATTTGGTGAAAATCATAAGGCGATTAAAGAATTCTTTCCCAATGCTCAACTCTTTGGTTTCACAGGAACTCCTATTTTTGATGAAAATTCAACTCAAAGTATAAGGGAAGGAGAATATGCCTCCAACAAAACAACCAAAGATATTTTTGAAAAGGAACTTCATGCCTATACGATTACCAATGCGATAGATGACAGAAATGTACTTCGTTTTCATATAGATTATTTTGAAGGGCAAGGTAATATAAAACCTAAAGTTGGAGAAACAATTACCCAACAAGCTATTGTGGAAACTATTATAGAAAAACATAATGCTGCAACTAACTCTAAGCGTTTTAATGCTGTCTTAGCAACAGCCTCTATCAATAATGCGATAGAATACTACAATCTCTTTAAAGAGATTCAGAAACAAAAACAAAAAACAGACAAAGATTTCATTTCACTAAATGTGGCTTGTGTTTTCTCTCCTCCTGCAGAAGGCAATAAAGACATTCAGCAAATTCAGGAAGATTTGGAACAAGAAAAAGAAGACAATAAGCAGAATCCTGATGAAAAAAAAGCAGCTTTAAAAAGTATAATTAAAGATTATAACAAGCAATATGGTACCAATCATAGTATTTATGAATTTGATTTGTATTATCAAGATATACAAAAGCGTATAAAAGATCATAAATATAGCAATTCGGATTATCATCATAAAAATAAGATTGATATTGTAATTGTGGTAGATATGTTACTCACTGGATTTGATTCTAAATATCTAAATACACTTTATGTAGATAAGAATCTAAAATATCATGGACTGATACAGGCTTTTTCGAGAACTAATCGTGTGCTCAACGATACTAAGCCGTATGGAAACATTTTAGATTTTCGACATCAAGAAACATCCGTAAATGAAGCCATTGCATTATTTTCCGGAGAAAAATCAGATGAAGAGGCTAAGAAAATTTGGCTAGTAGATCCTGCACCGGTAGTAATTGCAAAATACAAAGAAGCTGTGGGTGCTTTGGGTGATTTTATGGCGCAAAATAATTTAGTCTGTGAACCGCAAGCGGTATATAATCTAAAAGGGGATGCAGCCCGAATAGCTTTTGTTAAGAACTTCAAGGAAGTTCAACGTTTAAAAACTCAACTTGATCAATATACAGATTTGGATGAAGACCAAAAAACTGTAATTGAATCAATATTACCAGAGGAAAACCTTCGATCATTCAGAAGCTCATATATAGAAACGGCTAAACAGTTTAGGGAAATACAGCAAAAACAAGGGGATCAAGCTCCTGTCGAAGTGCAACAACTTGACTTTGAGTTCGTACTTTTTGCATCCGCTGTGATTGACTATGATTATATCATGGAATTAATTGCTGATAGTACCCAAAAGAAACCAACTAAGCAAAAACTGACTAAAGGTCAAATTATTAGTTTGCTTAGCTCTAATTCTAATCTGATGGATGAGCAGGAAGATTTGACGGAATATATCAATAGTTTAGATTGGAATAGAGGACAAGATGTAAATTCATTACGTGAAGGTTACGACACTTTCAAAATAGAAAAAAATGAGAAGGAGATAGCAGAGATTGCAAATAGGCACGGGTTGCCGCCATCAATCTTAAAAGATTTTATAGATAAAATTATGCGTCGGATGATTTTTGACGGAGAGAAACTGACTGATTTATTGGAACCTTTAGATTTAAGTTGGAAAGAACGTCGTACAAAAGAACTCGCATTGATGATAGACTTAGTTCCTCATTTGAAAAAACAAGCTCAGGGACGTGAAATATCTGGGTTAGCAGCATACGAATAAGAAAGACAAATGAACCAATCCTGTAAAATATATGAATACAAAACACTTCCTAATCTTGTTACAAGGTTACGAGATGACTTAAATAATTCAGATTTTGTATTACTTTATGCTTACAATGGAACTGGTAAAACTCGACTATCTATGGACTTCAAAGAAAAAGGGAAAGTGAAAAAGAAAGGACAGTCTGATACACTATATTTTAACGCTTTCACGGAAGACCTTTTTTCATGGGATAATGATTTGGAAAACGATACAAATCGTGTTCTCAAAATAAATGCAAGATCAAACTTTTTTAGCGGATTTAGAGAGTTAGCACTGGAAGAGAAAATATTTGCTTATTTGGAGAGATATGCTGAATTTGATTTCAAAATTGACTATGAAAAATGGGAGGTCTCTTTTAGCAAAGTAATTAAAAATCCCATACATAAATCGAATTCAGAAGTACCTGAGTATATCGTTCAGAATAATATAAAAATTTCTCGTGGTGAAGAGAATATATTTATATGGTGTGTTTTTCTTGCTATTTGCGAATTGACTATCGATGGGCAAGAATCTTATAATTGGGTTAAATATATTTATATTGATGATCCAATTTCTTCATTAGATGATAACAATGCAATTGCTGTAGCAAGTGATTTGTCAAAGTTAGTAAGAAGTGGAATTAACAAAGTTAAAACAGTTATTTCTTCTCATCACAACCTCTTTTTTAACGTGATGTGTAATGAGTTAAAGAAAAATAGATGTAAACGTTATTTTCTGCATAAAAATGGAGCTGATGGACATACCTTGCGAGCAACGGATGATGCTCCATTCTTCCACCATGTTGCACTGTTAAGCGAGTTGAAAGATGCGGTTGATTCAGATAAGATCAATACTTATCATTTCAATATGTTACGCAGTATTATGGAAAAAACATCTACATTCTTTGGTTATGATGACTTTTCGAAATGTATTCATGGAGTAGATGATGAAACTCTGTATGCACGTTCATTAAACTTGTTAAGTCATGGAAAATATTCCATTTACGAACCAATAGAAATGGGTACAGACAACAAAGAACTTTTTAAAAACATACTACAAGCATTTCTCGAAAAATATGAATTTTATCTTCCTGAAATACTTGTTGAAGAAACAAAACAATCTAGTCTATTATGACATTACAAGATCAAAAGCAATTGGGTAAAACCCTTTGGGATATAGCAGATCAACTGCGGGGAGCTATGAATGCGGATGATTTCCGTGATTATATGTTGTCATTCCTATTTCTCCGATACTTGTCTGACAACTACGAAGAAGCAGCCAAGAAAGAATTGGGTAGAGATTATCCACAAGTAAATGAAGAGGATAAACACACTGCTTTAGGAATATGGTATAAAAATAATGACGCAGACATACTGGATTTTGAAAAACAGATGCGTCGGAAAGTCCATTATGTTATAAAACCAGAATTTTTATGGAGTAATATTGCGGAAATGGCTCGGACTCAAAATGGAGAGTTGTTAGAGACGCTTGAAAATGGTTTTAGATATATTGAAAATGAATCATTTGAAAGTGCTTTTCAAGGTTTATTTTCAGAAATCAATTTGAACTCAGAAAAGCTAGGCAAAATACCTTCTGAAAGAAATAAAAAGCTTTGTGTCATTATCCAGAAAATAGCTGAAGGAATAGCTAAGTTTTCTACCAATACAGATATTTTAGGTGACGCATATGAATATCTTATTGGACAATTTGCTGCTGGTTCAGGAAAAAAAGCAGGAGAATTTTATACGCCTCAACAGTTATCTACTATTTTATCTAAAATTGTCATTTTGGATAGCCAAAATCCGGCATTAGGCGAAAAGAATAAATTAGATAAGGTGTTAGACTTTGCCTGTGGATCAGGTTCTTTATTACTGAACGTTCGCAGACAGATGGGCGACAGTAATGGAAGCATAGGCAAAATATATGGACAAGAGAAAAATATCACGACATATAATCTTGCTCGAATGAATATGCTCCTACATGGACTTAAAGATACTGAGTTTGAAATTCATCATGGAGACACGTTATTAAATGACTGGGATATTCTGAATGAGATGAACCCCGCAAAGAAAATGGAATTTGATGCAATTGTTGCTAATCCTCCATTTAGCTTAAAATGGGAGCCTAATGATACATTGGCAGAAGATTTTCGATTTAAAAGTTATGGCATTGCACCAAAATCTGCAGCTGACTTTGCATTTTTATTACACGGTTTTCATTTTCTCTCAGGAGAGGGTACAATGGCGATAATATTGCCACATGGAGTTTTGTTCCGCAGTGGAGCTGAAGAACGTATTCGTACAAAATTACTGAAAGATAATAACATAGATACTGTTATCGGTTTACCTTCTAATTTGTTTTTTTCAACAGGTATTCCAGTTTGTATTTTGGTATTGAAAAAGTGCAAAAAGTTTGAAGATGTCCTTTTCATTAACGCCAGTGAGCATTTTGAGAAGGAGAAAAGACAGAATCGTTTACGAGAAGGTGAAGATGGAAAACCTAATGATATTCAGAAAATAATTGAAACCTACCAATTCAGGAAAGAGGAGGATCGCTACTCTCGAAGAGTTTCATTAGATGAGATTGAGGAGAATGGTTATAATTTAAATATCTCTCGGTATGTGAGTACCTTTGTGGAAGAAGAACCAGTTGATATTCATGCTGTAATGGCTGATATCAAAGACCTTGAAGCTAAACGTGCAGAACTTGATAAAGAAATCGAAGTTTATCTCAAAGAATTGGGATTAGTTCCTTAATTTTTTTGCTTTTCTGAAATCCTTAATGCTACAGATTAAGAAAATAAATGTCAACAATGAAAGAAGAAAATAAAAAAAAGGGCAATGTTCCAAATTTGAGATTCCCTCAGTTTACAGAAGAGTGGAAATCCTTGTTGTTTGGTGATATTGCGACTATTAAGGGTGGGTTTGCTTTTGATGCAAAAACACTATCTTCTGAAAGAAGAAAATATCAAATAGTCAAAATGGGGAATTTATATCAAAATCAATTAAATTTAGACAGGACACCATCATTTATTGATATAATTGATAATAGGCAATGCTCATTTTTACTAAAGAAAAATGACATTGCAATAACTTTAACGGGAACTAACAACAAACGAGACTATGGCTATTCACATTTATTCAAAAGTGAAGATAATTTATTATTAAATCAACGTTGTGCTTTAATTAGAGCAAAGTATGACTCATATTTTCTTTCATATTTAATAAAGACAAGCTGTTTTCTTGAACAATTTTTCCAATCTTCTGCAGGAGGGACTGGTAATCAGGCTAATGTTAGTACAAAAGATATAGAAAGCTTTATTATCAGTGTTCCAAAGCTTAAAGAGCAAGAAAAAATAGGTAAATTCCTCTCCTTAATTGATGAGCGAATCGAGACCCAAAACAAAATAATAGAGGATTTGAAATTGTTAAAGAGTACGATAAGACATACTCTATTTACGCAAATTGACAAGTCTAATCATAAAGCAAAACGAATAAAATATATTCTTGATTATGAGCAACCAACTAAGTATATAGTGGAAAATGTAGATTACCAAAACGATGTATCCTTAATCCCAGTATTAACAGCCAATAAAGCTTTTGTATTAGGTTATACCTCTGAGAACTATGGTATTTATGATAAAGGAGATTGCATAATATTTGATGACTTCACTATGGATTTGAAGTATGTTAATTTTCCATTTAAGGTTAAGTCGTCAGCGATAAAAATATTGACTTCGAAGTCCAACGTAAATCTCAAATATATTTTTGAATACCTCTCTTTTCTTGATCTTACATCAAACGACCATAAACGTCATTACATTTCTGAAGTAGAGTCTATGCCAATATATGTTCCTGAAGTTGAGATGCAGAATATATTTTCAAACCTATTCTCCGTATTGGATGAGAAGATTGTTTTAGAATCTCATCATTACAATTTGTTGATTGCACAAAAGCAATACCTATTGTCTCAGCTTTTCATATAAAACTACACAAGGAGATTGGAGAGTAGATATTGTTTCTGGGAATTAAGCCCTTTCAAAACAAATGTTTCGATCTCTATCTTCTTGTCTATAGAACAAATTGCAGATACGATAATTGATTGTTCTTCCAATGTTGGAATAACTATTTCCAAATTCAGGACTGTAGATTCATGTATGCGCTTGCTTCCAGAGCCTATCGCCAAACTTTCTAAAGGCACATAATAGTTCTTGCGTCCAATATAGTATAGCAAATAAAAAGGGTTTATCTTATCGCAGTTTATATTGAATGTTGGGACATCATTTGATGAAAGGAAGCCGTCGTATTCATCTGGGATTATCCCAAATGCCCCATTAAATAGATTTTGTTTACCATAAATAAATTGTCCTTTCCGACGGACATAATAAACAGTCCCCTGGGTAGATAATGACTCTGTACTATCATTCTTCATTATCCCTTTTAAATGTAATTTGACTGTGAGCAATTTGTTCTTATCAATTTTAGGTGTCAGAATTTTGTCTGGAATGGTCATAAAATCACCCAATTTCTGAATTCTCCAATCAGAAGATATGTCTCCATCCAGTTTTTCAAATCGTAATTGTCTGTTAAATAGCTTCTCGCTTATCGTACTCAAGAGTGAAATATAATCTCTAATTAAAGGACTAACTCACTTTGTATTAAACGGGAAACAAGCTAATACCAGATTAAAGGATTGTGTTGCTTGCAATTCTTCAACACTAACAGAAAGTGAATTTGAGGGGATAAATGGGCTGCATCCAGTATATGGAGCAACAGGTATTATAGCATATTCGTCTCAATACGCGGTGGATGAAAATTCTATTTTGATTATTAAAGATGGGGCCAGCGTAGGAAGAGTGCAATATGTTACGGGAAAATATTCAGCAATAGGCACTCTCAATTATTTGACAGCCAAGAGTGGTTTTTCGCTCAAATACATCTACTATCTTTTAAGCTATTTTAATTTTGATAAATACAAAGTAGGTTCCGGCATACCTCACATCTATTTCAAAGACTATGGTAACGAATTGATCTACTGCCCATCTATCAAGGAGCAGAATAAAATAGCCCGAATACTCTGGCAAGTGGAAAAAAAGATTGATTTAGAGCAAATTTTGTTAGATGCCTATTCCTTGCAGAAACAGTATTTACTAAAAAATATGCTTATATAAAGAGGTTCTGTAATAGATAGATTTTTTGTTTCTGATACACTAAGATTGCGGATTTCTCTAATTCTATCTTTAACATTATTTTGTCGAGCGTATCTGAAATTTCTTTTTGATTCAACAATGATGGCATAAGAATGCAGAAATGAGATAAATCTTTCTTTTGTATATTAGGAAGTCCGCTACCGATGCGCAATGCCATTATCTGAGGTTCACTAGCTTTCAGATAGTGAAAAAGATACCTTCCATCTATATCTTTGTCAATATCTTCTAATGTATAACAATGTCCCCCGCTCCAAAAAGGGACATCATTATACTGTACATATCCACAAGAATTACCTCCTTCACTGATAGATATTGTATTCGCCTTAGTATTATATGAATGATGAAAGCCCGAAGGAGTAATTCCACCATTCATTACATAATATTTATCATCATCCAATAATTCAGTCCTGTTTATCTGCTCTCCTTTTTTTATTTGACAAAATTCCCCTAATTTTCTGTATTTATCAGACTTTCCTAAAAGGTAGGTATAAATTCCTTTAATTAGAGATTTATATTGCTCTATTATTTTGTTTTGGGTCGCAATGCGTTCATCAAGTAAAGTCAGAAATTTAGCAATTTTGTTTTGCTCATCGGTATTAGGAATAACGAGCGGTATTTTTTCGACCTCAGATTTGCTTATTTCAGCAAAAGTTGAGCCTTTAGCTCTTTTTGTTAATTCATTTTTATTCTGTTTGATCCAATTTGCAATAAATATATTATTTATGCCGTCATTTACTACTAGTGATTGAAATCCTTGATTAGTACAACATTCTTTTTGTGCAATAGCAACTTCTCCAATAGTTGCTCTTGTCGTAAGAAGAATGGCACCAGCAGGAAGAAGTTTAGCAGAAGATTTAACTAATCCTAATTCCGTTATTGTTCTTACGCTTTTATCAACATATGCTGATTTTATTTCAGAAGGTGTAAACCAATGTATTTCTCCATTCCAATATTCTTCTATGTCTGTATTCGGAGTACCTCCTCCAGTAATATTGGCTATATCTCCTAACTTCTTTTTTTTCCACTCCCCCTCAAACTCAGGGAATCTCAAATTTGGAACATTAATCTTATTTTATACTCAAATCCTTTTGTGTATATTATTGTGATTAATAATAAAAATCAGATTAATATGGCAGAAAAAACAAAAATTAGTACAGTTATCAACCTATGGAAAGAAGACAAAAAGCATTATGTAAAAAAATCCAGTTATTCGGCTTATATGCTTCTAATTGAGAATCATTTATTGCCAACTTTTGGACATAAGCATGAAGTGCATGAAGCAGATGTTCAGGAGTTTGTATTTGCTAAGTTAGATGAGGGATTAAGTCAAAAAACGATTAAGGATATCTTGATTGTACTGAAAATGATCCTAAAGTTCGGCATGAAGAATAAAGTCTTCGAGTATCAGCAATTTGATATCCAGTTTCCAACAGAAAGAGAAAATAATGGGATTGAGGTGCTTAGTAAAAGCAACCAAAGAAAGATTATGAATTATGTACAAGAGCATTTTACATTCAAAAACTTAGGAATTTATATTTGTTTGAGTGCTGGAATACGTATTGGCGAAATTTGTGCTTTGACATGGAACGAAATTGATACGGATATGGGGGTTATTCACATTCGAAAAACGATACAGCGGATCTATATTATCGATGATTCTGACAGGCATACAGAACTTATCCTCGATAGTCCTAAAACCAAGAACTCTATTCGAGATATTCCAATGAGCCGAGATCTTTTAAAAATGCTAAAACCGATAAAAAAAATAGTGAACAACTCCTTTTACGTTTTAACTAATGACATGAAACCTACCGAACCACGTACTTACAGAAATTACTACAAACGATTGATGAAAGAGTTGGATATGCCAGAACTGAAATTTCATGGATTGCGTCATAGCTTTGCAACAAGGTGTATAGAGAGTAATTGTGACTATAAAACTGTTAGCGTAATTCTAGGACATTCGAATATCAGTACAACGCTGAATCTATACGTTCATCCTAATATGGAACAAAAAAAGAAGTGTATTGACCAAATGTTTAAAGGATTGAGATAACAGCATTTACAAAGAGGGTATTAAAAATATCTGAATATACCCTTTTTGTTTCTCACATCGACAATAGTTTATTAATTATTTACCAGTCGAGAAAATACAAGGTCATGTAGTATTTTGACAAGAATTTGCAAATGAACAGAAATATTCTTTTATCTTTGTCACAAGCTAATCAACCTGCTCTAAGTGGAGTAAATTGATGAAGTTATCTCGTTACTTATCTGTTACCTATCCTGAATCTATTGCGCTTTAACAAGTTGATTCAGAGAGGAGTAATTCAAAAACATAGGCTTGTTACCAAATCGTAACCCATCGAGGAAAAAGCAAAAAGGGGTTACGAATTGAATGTAAACAACTGTATCATAGGTTTTTATTCCTCATCTTTCATTTTTCTGCATCGCTCAAAAAGACTTGTTCATCTGTACCTTTGCAAGCAAAGGTAACTTAGGAAAAAAACGACAGAAGAAAATGAAGGAAAACAAACTGAAAGTATCGTTCTTCGTTCAGGCGAAACGAACCGACAAGAAAGGACTTGTGCCTGTCATCGGGCGCATCTCAGTAGGCAGAACCCATTCGGGTTTCTCCACCAAGTGCAAGACTCCGCTCGCTCTTTGGGACAGCCGTAAGCAACGGCTCATCGGCAAGAGCAACATGGCAGTGTCCATCAATCAGAAACTCGGTGAATGCACGGCACTCATCCACGCACGCTTTCACGAGCTCAGTGAAAGGGAAGAATGCTTTACCGCCACAGACGTGAGGGACTCCTATCAGGGGCAAATCCACTGCCAAGCCTTGCTCTTGGAGGGTTTCGGGGATTATCTCACACAGACAAAGGAACGCATAGGTATCGACCGAGCCTTAAAGACCTTCAAACTCCGTACCTACCAGTTTTCCCTGCTCCGTGAGTATGTACAGAAGAAACACAAGGTGAGCGACATACCCTTTTCACAGTTGGACAAAGCCTTTATCGAAGGCTTCGAGTATTATCTCACCATCGACCGCAGACTGAAACGCAGCAGCATATCAAGTGCTTTGTCCACCTTGCAGACCATCGTCCGCATGGCGGTGAAGAAAGGCGTGCTCGACTTCTATCCGTTCTTGGGCTATAGTTACGAGCGACCAAAGGGTGAACCGAGAAGCATCACACAAGACGAACTCCAACGCATCATCGACTTGGAGATTGAATGGGAGAACTACCGCGTTGTCCGTGATTTGTTCGTCTTCTCCTGCTTTTCAGGACTGGCAATCTCCGATGTCCGTAATCTTCGGGAGGAAAACATCGTCTTGGAAGAAGGCGAACTCTGCATCAAGGGCAGACGCATGAAAACCAAGACCCCGTACCGTGTACAAGTACTTCCTCCTGCTTGGGCGATAATGGAGCGGTACAGGGGAAAGCGTGCAGGCTTTGTCTTTGACGTACCGACCACCGACATTATCCTCAATGGCATGCACCACATACAGCGAAACATCGGTATGGAAAGTCCGCTGACCTTTCACATGGCAAGGCACACCTTTGCTTCGCTTATCACACTTTCGGCAGGTGTGCCAATCGAAACGGTGAGCCGTATGCTCGGACACACCAATCTGAGAACAACACAGGTATATGCAGCGGTTTCCTCCGAGAGAATCCATCGGGATATGCAGGTGATACAGCAGCGAATACAAGATACATTCACCTTAAAACTTTGAACTTATGGCACGCAGTACATTCAAGACACTCTTTTATATCAATCGCTCCAAAGAGAAAAAGAACGGCAAATGCCCGATTATGGGACGCATCACCATAGACGGAGAACAAGTACAGTATAGCACAGGAAAGGAAACCGCTCCAGAACTTTGGGACAGTCGCAAGGGGCGGTGCAAAGGAACGGACGAAGAAACAAAGGAAATTAACCGCTATCTCCAAGCCAAAGAAGAGCAAGCCAAAGGCAAATACCAAGAATTGGTTTGGCAGCGTGGCTATATCACTGCCGAGCTGCTGAAGCGTGAACTCATGGAAGAAGACAAGCCCAAAGGTTTTCTTTTGGAGGAAGCACGACTTTTCATAGAGGAAAAGCGTCCTTGTGTGGGAATAACGGTTGCCAAACCTACCTTTGCCAACTACATCTATGCCACACAACTCATAGAGGCTTATATGCGTGAACGCTTGGGGCTGGAGGATATTCGCTACCCACAGTTGGACTACGGCTTTATCGAGGGGATGGACTTCTACCTAAAAAGTGAGCGCAACCTCTCCCTTGCCACCATTCAGATTGTGGTCATCTTCCTAAGAAAGCTCATCGGCATCGGTCAGCAGAAGAAATATATCCGCATCGATCCGTTTGCGGATTACAAGGCAGAACTTCCACACCGCACAAGGCGTTATCTCACAACGGAAGAACTGCAGCGGGTACTGCAAACACCCATCATTGACAGACAGTTTGAGCGAGCAAGACAACTATTCCTTTTCTGCGCCTTTACAGGACTAGCCCGTGTGGACATGCAACGACTTAAGCCGAAGCACATCATCCACAATGCAGACGGCACAGAGGAAATCCGCATCAAAAGGCAGAAAACAGACGTGGAAGCCATCATCCCACTCCTGCCCATTGCCAAGCAAATCCTTTTGCTCTATATCAAGGACAAGAAAGCAGACGACTTGATATTCCCCAATTTTACGATAAGGAAAGCATCCTTTGCGTGCGTAAACATCGGACAGATATGCCGAATAGAGAAGGGCTTGACCTTTCACATGGCTCGCCACACGTTCTCGACCACGATTTGCCTTTCCAATGGTATTTCGATGGAAACGCTCAGCAAGATGCTCGGACACAGCAATATCGGCACGACACAAATCTACGGAAAGATAACCGACCACAAGATACAGGAGGATATGACCGCACTCACAGACAGGGAACATTCTGCCTTTGAAGGCTACTGCGAGTCAATCGCAAGGCAGAATGCAGTGGAGCAACAAGCATAAAAAGGAAGTAATTGCCAAACATTTATTATTCACGATTAAAGACCAGACGATTATGAAACAGAACAACAAACAGGAGTTTTCCTACTTTCAGTTGAAGCTAAGAAGTTACATTGATGAGCATCACCCTGAAAGACTGCAAGACACAGAGTTTATTACCGCACGGGCAGACATGGCTCTCACCGCCTACTGCGATGCAGTGGCACAGGGCTTCACGCATCCCGAAGCGGAGAGCGTGGCAAGCGAGGTCTTGTATCAGGGTTTGCATTTTTCCAAGTATGATACGCTTGTATCCGTGTTGGAAAACGAGTTTGAAAGGGAACTGCCTGCACCGCTTCCTGAAAGACTCGCACCCATTTTGTTGTCGAACAAGGCTGTTCAAGCCACATTCGACAAGTTCGGTTTGACGGACGAATTTGTCGCAAGCGGACAATACGACCGCCTTTGCACCGAACTCACAGGCACGATTGTGCTGCTCATTGAGAGCAATAACTTGCCAATAATCGGTCAGACGAACGGATAAATCCAACGCTTATTCTCTGCAAACAACCTCACACAAATCTCCTGAAGCCGTAATCGGTCGGGCAAAGGTATGGCAGTTGCCTTGATTGCTCGCAAGGTCAAGCCCTGCAAATGGAGCGGAAAATCTCCACCGCAGGGCTTTTTCTCTGTGCTTTGATACAATCGTATTGCCAAAGCAATATCTTTTGTGCGGTCGTATTTTTCGCTCCAACCTTGCAGCAATAGGCGAACTGCCAAAAAAAATGCCCGAACGAATACGGCATACTCAGGCTCTTTGGACGCAAGCGATAAAACAAATATTCAATCGAGCAATCGTATAAATAACCTTTTGCTCTATTTCTCAATAGAGCTCGGAAGAAAGAATTATTGTTCTTTCAAAATATCGACCGTTCGGACTATCTGTTTATCGAACGATAGAACTTTCGATATGTCGAACTCTCGAATGTTCGGGAGTTACCTGCCTCAATATTCGCTGATATAGAACAAACCGGCACCTCTTCTCATTACCACAATTCTTTTATCTTCCCATTGTTTTCATCTTTAACTTCCCTTATTTTCCCTCTATTTCCCTGCTTTTCTCCGTTCCTTTTTTCTATGCACCTATGGGCCTATCTTTGCACACGACAATAACGGCAAAGGACTGTATATGAGTTTGTTTGCCGAGTAACAACAACGTAATCAAAACAAAATGAATGCAATGAAACTTATCATCATCGACCGCAAGGCATGGGAGCGACACTGTTCCGACTTTGCAGAATTTATCCACAGTATCGAACAACTCATTGGCAATCCGCCCAAGTTAGACGATTGGCTCGACAATGAAGCCGTGTGCCGTAGGCTCGGAATCAGCAAGCGCACGCTGCAATCCTATCGGGACACGGGCAAAATCCCATTCTCCATGATTGGGCATAAATGCTATTACAAGGAGAGTGACATCATGGAGATACTGAACGCAAAGAATGAATGAACTATGACAGAGAACGAAATCATTACACAGAAAGACCCTCAGATGCAGATGTTTGCACAGTTGATGGAGGGCATACTGAAGAAACTGGAGCGTTATTGTACCACGACTCGTCCAATGTTGGGCGGAGAGGTTTACCTCACGGGAGAGGAGGTTTGCAAGCAGTTACGGCTGAGCCCCCGCACACTTCAGGATTATCGGGACAACGGTACGATTGCCTACTGCAAAATCGGGGGCAAGATTCTCTACAGGCAGAGCGACATACAGGCCATGCTTGAAAGACACTATTATCCAATATCCAAGAAGCCATGACAACCATAGAAGAAAAGAGAAGACTGCGCTTGGAGCAAGCCATCAGGGATATGGGAAATTATGGCGTCAAGCTCCGAAAGCCCGAAGAATTGCCCGATTTTGACCAGCCTATATATTATGAGGAGGAAAAGAAAAGGTTCGACTCCGTTCAAGTGGAGGAACTGGAAGAAAAGGGGAACCATGAGGAAATCTCCCAAACGCCATGCCAAGAAACGGACTTGTCCACAACGGGGAGAGCGGTTCCTGTTGAAGGAACTCAACAACGAGTGGGCAAATCCAAGGGCAGAGAGCGTTTATCCGAGTTTTTAGAGAAATACCTCCAGCCGCTTCGTGTCAGCCACCGTAAAGCCGTGTATGTATCTGAAGAAACCCAAAGGAGGTTGGACTATGTGGTACGGAAGATTGGCGAGCAGGGAGCGAGTATTTCGGGGTATGCGGAGCAGGTTCTTCGGGAACACCTTGACCGCTACAAAGATGATGTGGAAACGTGGCGGAAACTCTGAATTACCGCGTTCACGGAACACAAGCCTACGCCGAGTTGCCGCATTTACCGAATGCAGTAACACGGCATGGGCTTATAATCCCATTTTCTACATCAGCAAGGTGTGCCTTTGTACCACAAATTGCCATTTGTCCCACAAAGCCCCTTGCCCCGAAAGGGGAATTAAATCACTCCGAAGTCGTGATTAGACAGCAATGAAAAAGCAGAAACAAAAGAAGCCAGATGGCAGATGTGCCACCTGCCCACGGTGGGACAGATGGCACATCAGGATACCTAATTCCGAAGACCAGCAGAAACTTATCAGGCTCTACCGCAAGTCGGGAGCAAAGACAAAAAGCGACTATGTCCGAGCAAGACTCTTGGGTGAAGCCTTTAAGGTCATCAGCCAAGACCCTTCAAAGGAGCCTTACTTAGATAAACTCTCCGAAATTGTTGCCTTAACTCATAAGATAGGCGTGCTATACAACGAAGCCGTAAAAGTCCTCAATGCTTATCATTCTGTCGCCACTGCTCAACGAATGCTGGATAAACTCGAAAGCTATTCCCAAACTATCATCAGGCTGCAACAGCAAGCCGTGCAATTGACAGAATTGTTTGAGAGAAAACAGTACTGATGGGTGATAAATCATAATTTACCGACACCTGACCGTTCATCAAAAGAGGAAGAAGCTCGTCACGTAGCTTAGTCAGCGAGAGTATCTCTTTCTTATCCCTAATAATCAACGAAAGCAATACATCAAGTGTCTTCCGTGAATTGAAGTTCATTGTGTTTATAGATTGTATAAGATACAATCCTTTCATATCCTTATCTGAAAGATGCCCAACGGTTGAACCTTTGGCACTCTGCTCCTTTGCCTTGATATAGGGACTTATACCATGCAAGATTTGAATTGAAGAAATGTCAGAGTCACCATATGGTCGCAATCTCACGCATCGTTGATTAAGATATGCCTCATTATTATGCCAGAAGTTTATATGGAAATTACCGTCCATTCCGACGAGGACATCACCTTCATTCAAACGGTATTTTTCATCTGTGTCTTCAAGAGAGTATGCGGAAGTCGTACCCTCAAGTATGTCTCTAATACGAACAACTGGAACATTTGTTATTTCCTCTGTAAATTGTTCAGTGGCAAAAGGGAATCCATATTGTACACTAATTGCTTCAAAAAGGGGCAATACTTCCCATCCTTCTGGTATTTCTCGCTTCAACTTCTCATTCCACACCATCTTTCCACCGCTGGACTTATACGGCTTACCCTTAGCGTTGGGGAAGTCGAACTGCACAAACCAATAGTCGTAGAGTTGCTTTGCCATCGCCTCTAAATTATGATTTAATCTTTCTATGTTCTCCGATGTTTTCGTTATTATGGTATATCACCAAAATAATAATTAGATGAAAGAGAAAAAAATAGAGAACATTCTTGCCGAGATGTCTGATATTTTAGATATAAGGCAACAAGCAAGATTGCGAATGGTATTGAAAAACGCCTTTGAGCAAGTGGTAGTGATGCCAGTCGAAAATGAAGAACAACAACGAGAGCAAGCTAATGGAGAACTTCTGCAAGCCTTTATTTCTGCCAAGAAAATAGAGGGTTGTTCAGATAAAACGTTATGCTATTACCAATCGTCCATAGAAGCCTTGTTGAGAAGTGAACAAAAACGAATAGGTGAACTCGAAACAAACGACATTCGCTCCTATCTTGCTCGCTATCAAGAGGAACGTGGCTCAAGTAGAGTTACGATAGACAACCTAAGGCGCATATTTTCCAGCTTCTTTGCATGGTTGGAGGATGAAGACTATATCGCTAAAAGCCCTGTACGCCGTATTCATAAAGTGCGTACTGAAAGCCTTGTCAAAGAAGTAATAAGCGATGAACACATGGAGGTGTTGCGTGATACCTGCCACGAAATCAGAGACTTGGCAATGATAGATTTATTGGCTTCCACAGGTATGCGTGTAGGCGAATTGGTAAAGATGAACCGTGAAGACATAGACTTTCACGAACGGCAATGCGTTGTATTTGGCAAAGGCAATAAGGAGCGCGAGGTCTATTTCAATGCACGGACAAAAATACATCTCAAACGGTATCTTGAAAGCAGAACGGATACGAACCCTGCTCTGTTTGTATCTTTATCCTTACCCCACAACAGACTGACAATAGGAGGAGTAGAAACGCGTTTACGGCAACTTGGTAAGCGAGCAGGACTGAACAAGGTGCATCCGCACAAGTTTCGTCGTACCTTAGCAACTATGGCTATTGACAAAGGTATGCCCATTGAACAAGTACAACGACTATTGGGGCATGTAAAGATTGATACCACATTGCATTACGCTATGGTAAATCAAGCAAATGTAAAAATGGCACACCGCAAGTATATAGGCTGATAGTAGCCATTTTATCTTTGATTTCTTCGTCATTTTGCTTTTGGAACTGTATCTTTGCAGTAAAATAGAAACAAGAATGAAGTTATCAGAGATTATAGATGTTTTTATTGCCGGAGACTGGGGAAATGAATCCCCAAGTATAGAAACCCCTCATGCCGTTTCTTGTGTGAGAGGGGCAGACATTGTACCCATAAGTAACAATGAATTTGCCAATATTCCTCTTCGCTACGTCTCTGACCGCTCATTTCAACAGAAATTACTCAAACTCGGAGATATTGTAATAGAGAAATCAGGAGGAAGCCCCACCCAATCAACTGGGCGTGCCGTGTACATCTCCGAAAACCTACTTTCTATATCAACGGACGTAGTTTGTTCCAATTTCTGCGTTGCTTTTAGGGTAAAAGACGGATGGAACTCATTCTTTATCTACCAATATTGGCAGTATCTGTATAATAGTGGCGTGTTTTTCAACTTTGAAGGGAAAACATCGGGCATAAAGAACCTCCAATTGGATATAGCCCTCTCTACCATTGAGATTGAGCCGTATCCAATTGAAAATCAAACAGCCATAGCCAACTGTTTAGAAGCATTTGAAAAGAAAATAGCCCTTAATCGTTCGCTAAATCATAATTTACCGATACCTGACCATTCATCAGGAGAGGAAGAAGTTCGTCTCGTAGCTTAGTGACGCGTTCTATTTCAAGACCTATTCCCATCTGTTTATCGAAGATTGGTTTGCAAATAGATTCAAATAACTCAATTACTCTATTATGAGGGACAACAACAGGGAGATTGTAGAGATCGTCTTTTGTTATTGCTCCGAATGTTGTTCCAGCTGTATTAAGGCTATCAAAATGGATTCTTAAATAATGAATGACATAGTAGATATAGGTTATTGAACCAATCTTTGCGCTAATCGCTGACAGCCCTCGTCCTATACAACAATCATTGTTAGCGATATTGACAGCTCCGACTGGGGCACGAACACTCATAAGAATGTCTCCTTGCTTCGCAAACCGAGAAGGGGATGTTGTGAACATTCGAACAGAAGGAAAACGCATCCCAAAATCTGTACTCCCTTGATAGAAAACACTGCCGTTTCCTTCTTCATTATAACTTGATCCATCAGGAGATTGCCCCATCGTAATGTTAGCAATATTAGAGAAAATGCCGTCAGTCCAACCCTCTGGTATCTCTCGTTTGAGTTTCTCATTCCACACCATCTTGCCTCCGCTACTTTTATACGGCTTACCGTTCTCATCGGGAAAATCGAACTGTACAAACCAATAGTCGTAGAGTTGCTTTGCCATCGCCTCTAAATTATGATTTATCGCACGATTGACTTCTATTTTACAGTCAATATCAAATAAAAGTTGCCCTATCTGTTTTTGCTCTGCCAAAGGAGGTAACCATACGGTGCAGTCTTTTATTTTATCAGGAGAGGTATGCCTAATTTTTGTTTGTTGGGCGGCTGCACTTAGTTGCCGTTTCACCATATCAGAAGATATGAGATAATAGGCAAACTTTTTATCAAACTGTTCCTCTGTGCAGGTAATCTTGGCTATATCCTGACTTTGAATATATTTCCCGCTTTCAGGAATCCATGCGGTAGAACCGAGCAAGCCGATAGCTTGTTCGGTTAGTGGAGTTATCAAATCTCCCTTTTCAAGTAGAAATTCCTCCTTGAACTCTCCTGTATAATAAAGATTGTCCTTAGAGGTATTCTCCTTAAAGCAGTTGTTGCGATAATCAAAATTACCACAGGTCAGGCGAATGTATTTGCCCGATGCTGCATAGAAATCACCACTAAGGCTTGCTCCTCTTGTTACCTCTATCAAATCTCCAAGTTTATATTTTTTCATTACCGTTTTGATTAAAAAGGAAGTTCGTCATCAGAAATCGTCTCAGACTTATCAACCGATGGATAATTAGATTTATAGAAATTGAGAAGAAATAAACCAATAGTGGTTGTTACATTGACGACAAAGTAAGCATATACTGCATCTTTAATCATTAAATCTCCATCAGTTTTTCCATGAAATTCCGTCTTATCGCTACGTAAATCCTCTATCGCTTTCCCTGCATTTATTAGAGAACTGGCTAAAGTCTTTATCTCTTTTGGGAGATTCCCATTACTCTGCAATCCGAATGCTTTGCAGATATTCCCAATGAGTTTTGTCAGGGTCTCTTTTTCACTCCATATTACATTTATTCTTGAATCCTTCAGAATCTCCTTAATAATGCTTTCAAGGGCTGAGTTTGCTAATCCGATAGCGAGGCTTGGATCTGTCTCTACATTTCTAAATGCCTTTTCAAATGTTAGGCTTGCTGTTTCATAACTGGACTTTAATTCATTTTTGAAAGTTGGTATGCTTGGGATATAATCAGGAGTATCTATCCCCAAATCAATTGCAATCTTCAGTAATGTTTCGCCATCAACATTATGGAGTGTCTTTACTGCATCTATTTTCTTTTTTTCCTCATCTCTATAATAGAACTGGAAGTTCTCCCAAAAATTATTCCACCCCTGTTCTTCTTGATGCCATTTGCTTAAATACGCTTCAACATTTTCATAACTCCTGAATTGCTCAAATAAACTGGTACTTATCTTTTGAACTATATCCATTTGATATTTTGGAGAGATACTTTGGTTCATAGCAATTTCTTTAATTCGTCAATACTTGGCAGAGCTTTACGCAGTTTCTCTGGCATTTCTGCGGATGTCTTATAGGTTGCCACTCCCATAGGCTTGTCATATTGGCGTACCATGTACTCTGCATAGTTCTTGTTAGCACTTCTGCAAAGTACAATGCCAATCGTCGGATTTTCGTGTGGCTTGCGTATCTTATCGTCGGCAATGGCAAGATAGGCATTGAGTTGTCCAAGATAGGAGGTTTTGAACTCGCCTGTTTTCAACTCAATAATAACCAAAGCATTTAGTTCGCGATTAAAGAATACGAGGTCGGGGAAATGCTCTACGCCATATATCTCCATACGATATTGATTGCCAACAAAGGCGAAGTCATGCCCAAAGGTCATAATGAACTTCTTGATGTTGTGGATGATTTGCTGTTCCACCACACGCTCGTCAATATCCGCGGCATCACGCTCACCAATTTCTTCAACATTGATAAAGTTCAGCAGATACTCATCCTTAAATGCCATAACCGCCTTGCGTGCCAAATCTCCTTTACTGATAGTGGCTGTAAAGTTGTTGGGTATGTCGGACTGATGGTGGTAGTCGTCATTAGCCATCGCCTTCTTCAGAGTTTCCACTGACATGTGTTCCTCGGCACAGCGATGGATATAGTACAAACGTTCATCAAACGACTTAACTTTGGCAAGAATACGTGAGTGATGGGTGAATGGAACCTTGAAAAAATCGTCTATTGGGAAGTCTGCCGAATTTGTGAATTGCAACTCACGAATTGACAACTGAAAATCTTCGGAATTGTCTAAATCGTGAATCGCAATTAACGATTTATCCTTTTCTGCTTCGGCTTTCACAGATGTAGCATCCAATTCTTTCCATTCTTCATAGAAGATACGCATCAGTTTAAGACTATCTGCTGAATATCCTCGCAGTCCTGGCAGTAATTGGCGCAATCGGGTACTTATAGCTTCCAATGCACCAGTCCCCCAAACTCCTTGTCGAGTGTTAGCTGAAACATATTTGCCCACACTGAAATAGGTTGCCAACTGAATGCGATTAACACCTTTGGCTGCTTCATACTGTCCTTGCAGAATAGCGTTCTTTATGGTTTCAGCCGCAATTTCGTATGCTTGTGATATATGATGTTGCTCCATAATCTATTTTACTCGTTAAATTTCAAACTATCCAGCTGGCGCATGATTTCATTTTCAAGTCTGTGGCTTTCGGCAAACTGTTCTGTAAGCGTCTGACGGAAAGAAGCCATACGAGCCTTGAATTCTTCTTCGGTAATATCCACATAGTCAATCTTGATGTCGAAATACTGACCTGCGGAGAAACTATAGCCTTTTTCTTTAATCTCGTCAAATGAAGGTGTAACAGAGAAATCCTCCACGGCTTCTTTGTTGCGGAAAGTTTCTACAATTTTATCTATTTCCTCTGCACGTAATTTTGTTTTCTGTATGCCATTGTCTTTAATGGTCTCTCCAAGTTTGCTTGCATCTATCAATACAGGTTTGTCCACTCCTGACTTGTCGATGAAAACAACGCTTACATTTGTTCCTGTATTGGCAAAGATATTACTTGGCATACTCACAACGCCACGCAAAATAGATTTTTCTCCATCTACCAAATGCTTACGAATTTTGTAAGCGATACCGCTCTTGGCTGTGATGAATCCCGTAGGGACAACGATAGCCGCTTTGCCATCATCTTTCAGACTGTAAAGCAAATGTTGGAAGAAACAGAGATAAATCTCCATCCCCGCCTTGTTCTTGTTGGGGATATTGGGAACTCCTGCGAAGAAACGGCCCTTGTAGGTGTCATTCTTCAAATCACTATGATAGTCGGAGAAGTCGAGTTTGAAAGGTGGATTGCTGACAATGTAGTTAAACTTGCGCAAGGAACCATCCTCGTTCTTATGGAACGGATGTTTCAATGTGTTGCCCTGTATGACATGTGTGAGCGAGTGGCTCATGCTGTTGAGTATCAGGTTCAGCATCATCATTGTAGACGACTTGTCGCTGATGTCCTGTGTGTAAACGGTGCAGTTCTGCTCGCCAATGGCATGAGCCAAGGCGATAACCAATGTACCCGTTCCGGCGGAGGGGTCGTAGCATGTAACACTTCTCACATCTTCACAAGGGGCAACAAGCAGTTTTGCCATGATTGCGGCAATGGAGTGAGGAGTGTAGTATTCAGCATAGTTACCCCCACCATTGGCATTGTAATCCTTGATAAGATATTCGAATATCGTAGAGAAAAAATCATAGCCTGCCTCAAAAGCATTCTCAAAGGAGAAACTTGCCACATCACCAATCAGTGAACGACAGAAAGCATTTTTCTTGTTCGTTCCACCGGACACCACATCTGAAATAGGTTTCATAATGGATATTCTCGTTTCGTCCTCATTGAGAATATAGAAAATCTCCTCATTTTCATTAGCGATACTCTCCAATGTGGAATCAAACAGCTCCGCAAACTTATCCTCATTCTGCCTTTTGGCAAGGAAAGGTATCAGGTGTTCCTTTTTCAGAATGATAGTGTCAAACATGCTGTCGCACATTTCCTCGTATTCATCTTCAGTCATAGCATCCAAAGCTGCAAAGAAATCATCAGCCGTTGCCAAATCAGGCTTTTCTTTCTTTGCCTCGTAAATAAACTTGTCGTTGAGGAACTTATAAAGGAAAGTTTCTACGATGACTACATACTCGTTGCCACTTCCTGCCAAGCCGTTATTGGTAGTGGTGCTCTTCAACCTATCAATAAGAGCATATGTTTGCTGTTTTATTTCTTCTATATTGCTCATGTCTTTATCTTGTTACTTGGTATTCTCTGTTGATAACCTCACTTACATATTTCCGCACTTCACGATCGGTGTTGATTTGCCCTTCTTTGAAATGGCGTGTAACGTATGTAAGTATGTTTCTCTTGAAGTAAGCAGGTACTTCAAGTATTGCCTGATTATGGAAATACACATCATCCACATCCTCCTTGATGGCAAGGAGGACAACGGTCATTTTCTCTTTTTCTTCTGTCCAAGCATAATTACGAGGCAATGTCTTATGCTCAACCTCTTCCTTGTCTTTTTCTTTCAGGCGTTTCTCCACTCGCACGAACTTTGTATCACCATTATATTTAATGGCTTCCAAGGCATCACGTTCGTTCAATCGCTTGATGCGCTTCAAAATATCATTGACATTCTGGACTTTATCGTGCATATTGAATTCTTCCTGTGATTCCATTTCCTTCCTGCGGAAAAGTCGGAGAAACTCTTCCAAAATGGAGCGGTATTCAGGGTCTTCGGTATCCATACATGCTTGCAACTGCCTACGTGCATGCTCTACCGACTGCCTGTATTGCTCCTGTATCTCCAACTCTCCCTCTCCCCGTTTCTCAAAGGAAAACTCGATGTTCTCTAAAGCCACGTTAAGAAGTTGGCGAGTATTGGATTTCTCGTCAGCATTATCAATAAAGCCCAGCAAGTCCAAACGATTTCGGGCAGCTTTTATTAAGTTGTGGATGTCACTGATTTCAACGACTGCCTCTACCTCAGAACCTTGTGCGGTAAGCATATTCTGCAAACTGCGCATATCTTCAAGTGAACGCACAATGCTGCGGACCACTTCTCGGTCGTCCTCCATGTTGAGTTGTCGGGAGAATATCTCAGGATTCCCCAACTCGTAGGGGTCAAGCACTTTTCTTGCCTCATCAACTCTTGATTTGGCTTCCTCCATAGTTACAAGAAGCCGGTCGGTATGCTTGAGGTTGTCTTTCCCTACCTCATACTCAAGCTCCTCTTGGTATTCTCGGTTGGTCTTGCTGTATTCCTCCTCTATGTTGGCAAAGTCCACCACGTAGCCATACTTTATTTCTTTGTAAGGTCGATTGACACGGGTCAACGTCTGGAGCAGATTGTGCTCCTTAACCATACGGTGCAGGTAGAGCTTCTTTAGACGAGGTGCATCAAAACCCGTTTGAAGCATTTGAAACACGATAAGCAAATCTATCTTACCGTCTTTGAAAAGTTCTATCCACTTTGCTCTTGTTTCCTTGTCAAAGCTGTCATAGGTTATCAGTGCCGCACGATAGCAGCCTTTTCTGCAAGGGGTCTTCTTGACCTCCATCTCTCCTGCGCTGATACTGCGATATACCGTTGCTCCATCCTCGTCCCTTTCATTGTCAAGTTCGGTTTCATCGGCATACTTTTCAAGGAAGAGCCGGTACATCATTTGCGCTTGCTCCTTGCTATTGCATACCACCATACCACCCAAAGTGTTGTCTTCGTTTTTGACACGAAACTGCTGCAAGTCATTTATCACATAGTCAAGGAGGGGCTGAACGTATGTCCTGTGTGCATATACATCGCTTTCCCTAACGCTATGAGCCTTTACACGAATGCTGTTCAAAGCCTCTTGCAACCTGATCTTGTAATTGGAGCCAATATCTTCCCGTATCAGGCGACGCGTATAGCCGTCCGCAATGGAGGCATTGTAGAAATAAGTGTGTATGTAATCTCCAAAAATGTCTTTCGTGTTGTATTCCTTGCTGATGATGGGTGTACCCGTCAAAGCTATTTTCACAGCATTGCTGTCGCTGGATATAAGATTTTTCAGGAAACATCCATCAGGACTGTAATTGCGGTGCGCTTCATCAATGAAGTAGATGCGCTGCACAGGAACATTATAGGCGTTCTTTGGCAAAGCCTTTGAGTCGTTGGAAAACTTTTGTATATTCACGACGGTTATCTCCGACTTGCCCTCCCTGTTCTGTGTGGTCAGTCCGCTACTGATAATCTTTGCGAAATCATCTTTTGTCTGCACCGAATTGACTTTTAGCCCCCTATATGAAAACTCTCTTTGGGTTTGTATCATCAAGTCCAAGCGGTCAACAATAAAAAAGAATTGGGGAACAATTCCTTTCGAGGAATAATAGTCCGTCAGATACTTTACGTTGTAAAAAGACAAGGCAGTCTTGCCACTTCCTTGCGTGTGCCAAATAATACCCTTTGTCTTTCCAGCCTCCAAATGGCGTTCAATGGCTTTGGTCGCAAACAGTTGCGGATAGCGCATGATATGCTTTTGGAGTCCATTTGTGTAATCCACATAAGCAATGCCGTATTTCAACAGAAAGTGGAAGCGATTGAAAGAGAACAGACTGTCGCATATACGCTTGGTTGGGGTGTTGGCAAGGCAATTTGTTTTGTACTCGCTGCTGTTCTTGTATTGAGGCACATTGTTATCACGCAACAGAATTTCCTCCTCTTGCAGAGTTACTTGCCGAATGTGCCGTTCTATGGGGAAGCTGTCCTGTCCTTCCTCACGGAAACAGTTATATTTGGTATTTTTCTTACCGATTGTGGCATAAAAAGCACCGATAGTTGGAGTTACCTCGTTGCTGTCGTACTCCATGTCATTGCTAAACACCATAATTTGGGTGAGGTTAAGGAAACGCCTGTATTTGGGATTTACGAAGCGTTGTTTCATACGGTCGGTTTCCGCCTGTATTCCTTTGTGATTGTTCTCTTTCTTTACTTCAATAAAAGCCAAAGGCAACCCATTTACAAAAAGAGTAATGTCTGGGCGATAGTTGTCACTATCCTTATCGCCACATGTCATTTCAGTAGTTACTTGGAAAGTATTGTTCTTGTAGAAATTTGCAGGTGAGGACAAGTCTATGATTCTCTCGCCTGTATTAAGCAGGATTTCATTATAGAATTGTCGTCCCAAATCATCATTCATTAGTGAAGACTGTATCTTTGCAAGCAGCTTTCCAGCCGCTCCGTTTTCTACATTTGGATTGAGCTTATTGTAGGCTTCCGTGAAATAGTCTGTCAGAATATTCGTGAGAGGGTCAAACTCCGTCTTAGGAGCAATAACATACTTTGTTTTCAGACCTTTAAGGGAAACATACTTGAATCCCATGCCCATAAGGTGCATAAGAGTTGGAAATTTCACTCTGCTGTCCTCGCTGAAAGCTGACTTTGATATTTTTTCTTCCATACCTGCTTACTTATTTATCGACAATTAAGTCCTTGATATTCACGGATAGATATTCTGCAATTTTATTCAGCAAGTCTAAAGAAGGCTGTTTGCGATTGCTGCAATACGCATTGATTGTGCTGAAACTCTTGCCAAGTTCCTTTGCCAATTGCGTTTGGGAAACTTCTTTTTCCACAAGTACGAGTTTTATTCTGTTTAGTTTCATCTTCCGAGCCTTTGATTTACAAATATCAAATGCAAAGATAATGATTGTATTTCACTAAACCGCTTGTTTTGTGCTATATTTATGGCTGTATGCTATCTTTTTAGCCGTTTGTAGTTATTGAAAAGCAAAAAATATGGAGCAACAAGTTTTTTCTTCAATTCTTACAGCTTTTCATCGGGAAATGATTATCTTTGCACCATAAGATTAAGTGCTCTTTGAAGTAATGCAGAATAAAGAAGGGGAGAGAAACTCGCTCGTTTCCAACTCGTAACCCTTTTATCCTTTATTCTTTCTTATCCTATTGATTATCTGAAAGATACAAAATTATTGAATCTTTTGCGGGCATAGTCCGTGGCGATAAGCATCTTCGCCTTTTCTTCCGTTTCCGAAAGCGGCAGCCTGCCCAACAGGGTGGCATCGCCCGTCTTGGCGAACTGCATCAGCTTCTGAATGAAGTCCTCCTGCTCCGGCGTGGGCGGTATGTGGTGCAGTATCTCGTTCTTGGCGGGGCGGTCAACGCCCACATCCTCCGCCGTTCGGTAGTCCGTAATCTCATTATAGAAGGCGGCAAGCTCCGGCACTTTGATGAAGTATCGGAAACGCTCCTTCTGCACCACGTTGTTCGTCACGTTGAACTCAAAATCCGTCGTCTTCTTGGCGAATATCGCCGCCCAAGCGTCGAAACACCGGATATCCTGCCGTTCCAGCTCCTTCGGGCGCAGGTACTTGAACAGCAGATACAATTCAGTCAGCGAGTTGCTGATGGTCGTGCCGGAGAGGAACGTAGCTCCCAAATCTTTGCCCGTGCGCTCCTGTATGGTGCGTATGGCAAAGAGCATGTTCAACGCCTTCTGGCTTCCCTCGCTGTTTCCCAGCCCCGCCACACGGTCGTGTCGTGTATTGAAAGTCAGATTTTTGAACTGGTGGCTCTCATCTATGAAGATGTGGTCGATGCCCATCTGCTTGAAATCCACCACGTCGTCCGTGCGTGACTTTATGGCGTGTTCCACCTTCTCCAGCTTCGCTTCAAGGTTGTGCTTGCGCTTCTCCAATCCTTTCAGCATCGCCCGCGACACGTTCTTTCCCTGCTGGCGCAGCACTTCGAGGTTTTCCTCCACCGTGTCAAGCTCCGCTTGCAGGATGCGCTGCTGCAACTCCGGCGACTGCGGTATCTTGCCGAACTGGTCGTGCGACATGATGACACAATCGTAGTCGTTGTTCTTGATATTGTTGAAGAAACGCACGCGGTTGGCGGTCGAAAAGTCCTTTTCCGAAGCGTACAGAATACGTGCGTTGGGATATGCCGCCTGATAGGTGGCGGCAATCTCCGCGACATTGGCTTTCAGCCCGATAATCATCGGCTTGTGCGCCAGATTCAGACGCTTCATTTCATGTGCGGCGATACACATAATCAGCGTCTTGCCGGTTCCCACCTCATGGTCACAAATTCCGCCGCCGTTCTGTTTCAGCATCCAGACACAATCCATCTGCGAGGGATAGACGCTCCTGATGCCCCGGCTTGCCAAGCCTTTCAGATTGAGGTCGGGGAAAGTCTGGTGCGAGCCGTCATACTTCGGGCGCACGAAACAGTTGAACTTGCGGTTATACATCGTCGTCAGCCGCTCCTTGAACTGTGGCGACTGCTCTTCGAGCCATTCGGAGAATCCGTTTCGTATCTCGTCAATCTTGGCGTTGGCGAGCTGTATTCCCTCGCTGTCGCGCACCTTGATGTCGTTGCCATGCTCGTCCTTGCCGATGGACTTCATCATGTCGGGGCAGGTGTTGTGCAGGGCGTGTTTCAGAAGGTGCATACCGTCATAGTTCCGGTAATACCCCTTCACCAGAAACTCGTCCGTGATTTTCATGGTGCGGTAGCCGCACGCCACCGAAAACTCGTCCATGCTGGCGGAGTAGGCGATTTTCACCTCTGTGTCAAACAGCCGGCTCATGTAGGCGGCATAGACACCCGTCGGAATCCAGCGTTCCCCGAAATTGAAGTCCAGATCCTCGAAGGCGATGCGCGGCGGTTCGGCTTCTTTCAGAGCCTCCAACGCCTGCTTCACCTCCGGCATACGTTCACTTTCGGGGTTTTCGCCCATCCAAGCCTCTATGCGTTCCGCCTTCTCTATCACGTTTCCGGCAATAAAGCGGTCCTTAATCTCGTAACCGGTTACGAGCGGATTGTAATAGATACGTTCTTGCAGGGCTGTGAGCAACTCCTCCGCCGTGCTGTCGGTTATCTCCCGCATATAGTCGAGATTGACCGTGCCATATTTGTTGAGCGACGCGGACAAGGCTTCTTCGGGAGAGCCTACGTTGGCATGGCTCTCCACGGAGAAGGAAACAGGACGATCGAAGATGTCCGCCTTGACAAACTTCCCGTTCTCCGCCCGTTCCAGCGAAAGGATGTCACGCCCTCCCGCGTCCATCATCACCAGCTTCACGTTCTGCTTGGCGTTGAGGTTGCCGTAACGCATGACGAACTCATCGTAACAGGTGTTCAGATGCTCACGCCACTGGACATTTGCTTCGTGTAGGTTCGATTCATAGCGGTACAGCCGCTCGTAGGCGTCACGGAGTAAAACATACTGTAACGCCTTCTCCTTCTGGTAGCCTTTCAGGTCGAGCGGCTGGAATGTGGCCCCGTAAGGCGTGATGTCCTTCAGATAGCCGATGTTGCGGCGCGCCCTGTCAGCCACCAGCGAGCCTTCGCGCAGGTGCATCTCCGGCGTGCGGTGGTAGGCACGCGGAGAAAGGTCCACGACTTCCTCCTTCGGCTTTTCCGCTTCGATGTCGGGGAAAAGTGAAGTCGCCACCGCTTCCACTTGAGCATCGGTAGCAGCAGGCGTGGCGGCAACTTTCGGCTGTGTTTCCTCCTGTCGTGGTTGCTCTCGGGAAGTTTCCGGCACAGCTTTCACTTCCGTCTTTTCCGCCGCCACTTGTTTCTCGTTATGCTGTCTTGCCAGCTCCCGAAGTTCCTTCCTGCGTTCCGGCGTCAAACCCATCATCATTTCATAGAAGCCGTTGATGGGAGGATTGGTATCCCAGTCCAACGTGGCATAGATGTCGTCAGGGTCGGCAGGCTTGGCGGCATTGTCCGTTTTCGCCTCCTTGTTTTCCGTAACATTCTGTGTGGTCTGCGGCTTGGACGGAATGCGCCTTGTCGGGCTTTCCTTTTTCGCCGCCTTTTTCTTTTTGGCGGTTTTCGGTTGTTGACTGACTTCTTCCGTCATCCCCCAGAGGTCGAGCAAGGATAGCTGCACACCGTCAGAATATTTCGGACGTGGCTCTATCTCCGGTTTTTCCTCAACGGGTTGCGGTTTTTCTGTCGGAGTTTCCACCGTCTGCGCCGAAGATACCGTTTCCAATTTTATAGCAGGACGCTCTACCTCCTTTTGAACGGTAACTTTTTCTTCCGTTCCCGACTGCCGGATTGTTCCCGAATACAGACGCATGGCGAGCCTGTAATGGAAATCCTCGTCAAGCATACGGCGCAAGTCCCCGGATATGCCTGCGGTCTTGCCCTCGTGCAGATAGACCATAGCGGGTTTCCCGTAGGGGTCGGTGTCAAGTTTCGCCGTCGTATGCACGATGCGTTCCGGGTGGTGGATGAAATAGGCGTTGTCCGTCAGGTCGGTTTTCGTATCCGTCTGTATCACGGTCATCAGCCGTTCGTCCTGCGACATTTCCTTCTTGTTCAGGTGCTTTTGCAGGACAATCAGGTCGCTGCCCACCTCCGTGCCCGCGTTGTCCGTGAACAGGTTGTTGGGCAGGCGTACCGCGGATACCAGATTAGCCTGCCGGAAAAGTTCGTTACGCACGGAGGTCTTGGTGCTGTTCAATACCCCCTGCGAGGTGATAAACGCCACGATACCGCCGTCACGCACGGTATCAAGCCCTTTGAGGAAAAAATAGTTGTGTATGGCGTTCTGGGCGGAGCGTCTGCCGAAGGAATCGCTACGCTGAAACTCCGCGTCGAACACGGCGATGTCACCGAACGGGATGTTAGATACCGCCAAGTCGAAATAATTGTTGAAAGGCTTTTCAATTTTCTCAAAACCGCAGGTGCGCATTTTATGGTCTGGATATAGATGCCGCAGGATTGTCCCCGTGAGCAGATCCTTCTCGAAAGCCATCACATCCGCATCGGGGCTGTGCCGCAGCACGGAATCCACGAACACGCCTACACCTGCCGACGGTTCGAGCATACGGGCGGGGCGGACGCTGTAATCCGCCAGCATGTCCGCGAGGGTGTCAGTTATCTCTTTTGGGGTGTAGAAAGCGGTCAGCACGGATGCTTTCAGCGAATCCACAAACCGCTTGTATTCCGTTTCGTCCTTGCTGTTCTCACGGATGAGCCTGTGCAACTCCACCGTCGGGGCGAACAGTTCGAGGTCGGATTTCGCCCACCGGACGGCATCCGTCAGTTCCTTGGCAGGGTTCAGGATACATTTCAGACCGCCGAAACCGCAGTACCTTTGAAGTATGGCACGCTCTTCGGTTGTCGCCGCTCTCTGTTCCCTGTCAAGGATGAATGCCGTCCGTATCGCCTCGATGTTGTCCCGTAGTTTCTGTTTGCGGTTAAACGCCATATTCCCCGATGTAAAGGACGGTTGCCCCCGTCAGCTCCGTATAGAGCAGGTCGTAATCGGAAGACAGGGCGAAGTTGTCGTCCGAAAGGTCATAGACGGAGAACACGTTGCCGACAAGCGGCAGGAGTTTATGGATAAAGGCTTCTTGTTTCTCTTCCGGCACTTCGTTGGCAAACTCGTTCTCCACGACTTCGTGGAGCATGGCGTACCGGGAATAGTGCAACCCGCGCAGCAGTGTTTCCATCGCCAGTTCCTGCGCACCGTCGGTGGGATAGCCTTCAATCCGCGCCTTTTCATACGTTTCGGCGGCACGATCGGCGCGTTCCCGTATGAAAGCGGTGTCGGTAGCCTGTTCAAACTTGTTCGTGCGGAGGTAGTCCATCAGGTACAGACCGTAATAGGAAAAGTCGGACTGCCCTTCGTTGTTCTTCTTGTTGTTCATTACTTTGGAGTTTAGTGGATTGATATTTAACGGGATAATCGGTTGGAAAAAAGGAAGAAAAAGGCACTCGGTATCCCTCCGAGTGCCGCCACTAAATCCAAAGTATGAGTGTAATCCGGTATCGAAGAACAATTCATTACTCTGAACAAGTGGCAAAGTTAATACTATTTCTTCCGTCCTGAAAATTTCTTGCCCTTTTTAGCCTCCGGGAACACGAACGTCGTGTTATATTCCCCGTCAAAGGCGACGACGGCATCGAAGCTCTTGCCCTGTTTGCTCTTGAAGCCTTTGAGCAGCTGGGTATGCCCTTCGGTGAGCAGGTCTTTGATTTCATCGTCGGACAGGGTGCGTCCCGCTTTCAGCCGGAACACGGGAAGCCCGCACTCCGTGTTGTCGCAGCGTACCACCTTGCCGTAGAACCGCATCCTGCCCGTGCCGCACTTGGGACACGCGCAACCGGAATCGCGGCTGCCGAAGAGTTTGTCGCATGAGAGCAGTTCGGAGGTAATCTCCCGCGTGTACGCCTCTATCTTTTTGCGGAAGGTATCGGCGGACAGCTCCCCACGCTCGATGCGTGCCAGTTCCTTCTCCCATTCGCCTGTCATGGCGACATCGGCGATGCGCATCGTCTTCACCACGGAATTGAGTGCAAGCCCCTTTTCGGTGGGGACAAGCAATTTCTTGCAGCGTTCCATGTAACCGCGCTTGAAGAGCGTTTCGATGATGGAGGCGCGTGTGGCGGGAGTACCGATGCCGCAGTCCTTCATCGCCTGCCGCAGTGCGTCATCCTCGATTTCCTTGCCCGCCGTTTCCATTGCGGACAGCAGGGTGGCTTCGGTATGTAGCGGCTTGGGCTTGGTCTTCCCTTCTGTGATGGAAGAGGCTTTCAGTGTCAGCGTGTCGCCTTCCTGCCAGCCGGGAATGGTGGTTTCCTCCTTGTTTTCCTCGCCATAGACAGCACGCCATCCGGCTTGCCTGATGACGCTGCCTTTCACGGTAAACTCCACTCCGGCACATTCCGCCATGACAGCGGTCACGTCCTTGACGCATTTTTCAGAGAATGCCTCGACCATGCGCCCGGCAATCATCTGATAGATGGTATTGTCCTCTTTGGAGAGGAAGAGCGGTTTCTCACCCGTGACGAGTAGGGCATGGTGGTCTGTCACCTTGCCGCCGTCTACGCTGCGGCGTGTCGGGATGGCTTTTGCCCGCACCTTGTCTTTCCATTCGTGCTGTGTGCCGATGAAAGCGAGCAGTTTGGGAATTTCGGCAAACACGTCTTCGGGGATGTAGCGGCTACCCGTTCTCGGATAGGTTATCAGCTTCTTCTCGTAGAGCTTCTGCGCGATTTCAAGCGTCTGCTCCGCCGTGAAGCCGTGCTTGGCGTTGGCTTCTTTCTGAAGCGTGGTCAGGTCGTACAGCAACGGGGTATCCTCCGTTTTCTCCTTGCGCTCGGCTTTCGTTACCGTTGCGAAGCCTGCCGCCTTTACCTTATTATATAGCTCCGTTGCCGGTTCTTTCGACTTCCATTTTTCAGAGGATGAGAATTTCACGACCTTGCCGTCGCAACCGTCCGTTGCGATATGGAGTTGCCAGAAGGCTTCGGGCGTGAAGCGGCGGTTCTCCCAGTAGCGTTCACATACCATAGCCAACGTTGGTGTCTGCACCCGCCCCACGGAGTATGTGCCGTGTCCGGCGGCGATGGAGAGAGCCTGCGTGCCGTTGATGCCCACGAGCCAGTCGGATTCGCTTCGCGCTTTGGCGGCGAGGTATAGGTTGTCATACTTGCCGCCGTCTTCGAGGTTGCGCAATCCCTCGCGGATAGCCTTGTCGGTGAGCGAGCTTATCCACAGGCGCACGAAAGGAGTGGTACTGCCCGTGTAGTGGTAGAGGTAGCGGAAGATAAGTTCACCCTCGCGTCCGGCATCGGTTGCCACGATGATTTGGTCGCTGGTGCCGAACAGCCTTTTGATTGTTTTTATCTGCGACACCACGCCGCTATCGGGCTTGTAGCCTTTCTCCGTCCTGACCTGACGGGGGACGAGCGTGAAGGTGTCGGGGATAATCGGGAGGTTGTCACGGACGAAACCGCGCACGCCGTAGCCATCGGGCATGGCGAGCTGGACAAGGCGCTTATCGGTACACTCTATCCGCACGGCAGATGATTTGATTTATTTACCCACTGAATCCGAAGTTATGATAAACGAGAACAACGATGTTTTTACGATGGAAGACGAGCCGATAGCCTCTGTGATGCAGGATATGCGCAAAGGCTCAAAATGGCTGTCCGCATTTCTGGAGAATTACCGTCCTCCGCTGGACGGGGAGCGTTACCTGACGGACGGCGAGGTGGCGGAACTGCTCCGTGTAAGCCGACGCACCTTGCAGGAATACCGCAACAACCGCGTGTTGCCCTTCATACTTTTGGGAGGGAAGGTGCTTTACCCGGAAACGGGGTTGCGCGAGGTACTGGAAGCGAACTACCGCAAGCCGCTGGAGTGACGCTGGCATGAAAAAGGAAACGGGCGACACCTTTTGTGGTGCTGCCCGTTTCTTGTCTTATGGGGTATGCGCAATCAGCAATACCCAGTTTTTCCGTTCTGTATGAACATCACGTATGCCTGCCGTTTCTCTTGTGAGAGTGCCTTTCCCACCAGCCATGTGCGAAACAGGTGGGTGTTGTAGGTGTTCAGCCGGAAGGCGACGGGTATGATGATTTCAAGCGCGTACACGTCCGCGTACAGCCCGTTTTCAAGTTGCATGTAACGGCATACCTTGTAGTCGTTCAGCACGTCCGACTTGCGGACAGCTTTGATGGCGGCGTTCACTGCCGGGACGGTCGTATGGAACAGTCCGGCGATTTCGGTGGCGGCCATCCATACGTCGTTACCGGTTACGCTGACCGCCTTGTTATCTATGATGATTATGTCACGTTTCATGGCTCCTCTTTTTTAGATGGTGCAACCTGCAAATTCCTCAATGCCGCTCAATCTTGCCACAAGGTTCTCCATGTCCTGATTGAGTTTCTCTTTCGTTATCTTAGCGTAAATCTGCGTCGTCTTTATGCTCTTGTGTCCGAGCATGGAACTGACGGTTTCGATGGGTACGCCGTTGGAGAGGAATACCGTCGTGGCTGCCGTGTGGCGGCTCTGATGCCACGTGATATGCTTGGTGATGCCGCAACGCTTGGCGACGGCACGGATACCGGCAAGGCACGTGTTATAATGCGGTACGGGGAATATCCTGCCGTCCTCGCACAGCCCCCGGTATTTGCCGATTATGCGGTTGGCGATGTCGAGCAGGCGGATGTTGGACACCACGCCCGTTTTCTGGCGGTTGATGTTTA